>CAYQZM010000161.1:0-6717 GCA_964421935.1 uncultured Rhizobium sp.
ACGCCGCGCGCGACGCGGCCGGGCCGTGACCAGCCCCACCGAGCATCCGCGCTTCTGGCAGATGCTGCTGGGCAAGGGCAGCCAGGCGGTGGCGGTGCTGGACGGTGAAGGCGAGAGCCTGTTTGTTTGCGGCAAGGCTGCGCAGTATCTCGAGAATTGCCGGACACAGATCGGCACCGCTCTCACCAACCTGACGCACAATGGCATCGGCTTTGATCTCAAGATCACCCTGTCCGCCACCGAACGCCTTTGCATTGCCGGGCGGACGGTGGGGCACCGCGCCGTTCTCTACTTCACGCCCGAAAACCACGACAGCGCGGCGGAAAGCGAGTTGCGCCGGACCGTGAATGGCTATTGCGCGCTGATCCGGAAAATGCCGGCCGCCGTCGCCGCCTTTACCGCCGATCGCAGACTGTGGGCCTATAGCAGCGCCTATGCGGAGCTTTGGGGCCTGACGGAAGCCGAGTTGAACCGCCAGCCATCGGAAGACGAGATTCTCGACCGGCTGCGCGAGGCCGGCAAACTGCCCGAACAGGGAGACTTTTCGGTTTGGAAACGGCGCCAACTCCGCCAGGCAGTGGGCACGCGCGAAACCTGGCATCTGCCCGGCGGCCGCAGCCTGCGTGTCACCCAACATATAACGGCCGAGGGTAAATTGGTTCTGTACGAAGATGTGAGCCACCAACTGGCGCTGGAGGCTGAGAACAGCCTGCACAAGCAGGTGCAGAAGGCCACGCTCGATACCCTGGATGAAGGCGTGGCGATTTTCGGAGCCAATGGCCGCCTGCTGCTGGGCAATAGCTGCTTTGCCTCCCAATGGCAGCTTTCGGAGAGCGTCCTGCTGCGCCATCCGCACTATTCGGAGATTGCGGTGGGCAGCGCCGAGCGCCTGGGCCCGGACGGCATCTGGGATACGGTGGCGCAAGGGGTGATCGCAGCGGAAGCGGCATCGATACCGCCGCCGCGTACCATGCAGCGGGCCGATGGCCGCAGCTTCCTGGTGACCCTCTCGCGTCTGCCCAACGGCACCACCATGGCGAACTTCCTGGACTTGGGCGACCTGGAGCGGTTCGAAGCCATGCTGGCGGAAGACCGGACTCTCTCCTGGCCCACGAACCGCAGGACCGGCGACGGGCGCTAGAGGAAATTATATTCCGTGAACAGCGGCGTCAGATCGCGTTTCCACGGGCCATAATAATTCTTCAGCATCTCCTCGGCGCGGGTATAGCCACGTGCGACCAGCTCGCGCAGGGGGTTGAGATAGCCGTCCTCGCTCATGCCGCCGCCGTCCAGTTCGGCGCGGCGCCTGAGCCCCTCGCCCGAGATCTCCAGCAAGCGATGCGCCAGGGCATGGACCGTGGTGTTGCGGAAAGGCGTCTTGAAGCCCAGCTTGCCGACGCTGTCGCGCATGGCCTGGCGCTCTTCCTCCGTCCAGTCCTTGACCAGGTCCCAGGCCGCATCCAGCGCCTGGCCGTCATAGAGAATCCCCACCCAGAGCGCCGGCATGCCGCAGATGCGCCGCCACTGCCCGCCATCGGTGCCGCGCATCTCCAGAAAGCTCTTGAGCCGAACTTCCGGAAAGATGGTGGTGAGATGATCGGCCCAGTCGCTGAGCATGGGCTCGATATGGGCGACTTCCGGAATCCTGCGGGCCAGGAAATCGCGGAAGCTCTTGCCCGCCATGTCGATATATTTGCCGTCGCGATAGAGGAAATACATCGGCACATCGAGAGCGTAGTCGACATAGCGCTCAAAGCCCATGCCGTCCTCGAACACGAAAGGCAGCATGCCGGAGCGGGCATTGTCCACGTCGGTCCAGACCTGGGCCCGGTAGGAGAGAAAGCCGCTGGGCCGGCCTTCGCGGAACGGTGAGTTGGCGAACAGGGCCGTGGTGATGGGCTGCAGCGCCAGACCGACGCGGAATTTCTTCACCATGTCGGCTTCGGATTCGAAATCCAGATTCACCTGCACGGTGCAGGTGCGGAACATCATGTCCAGGCCATAGCCGCCGACCTTGGGCATATAGTCCCGCATGATCTTGTAGCGGCCCTTGGGCATCACCGGCGTCTCGGCCAGGGTCCAGCCCGGGGCAAAGCCGAAGCCCAGCACGCCCGCGCCGATCTCATTTGCCACTTCGCGGGTCTGTTCCAGATGGGTGTCCACCTCGGCGCAGGTGTCGTGGACGGTCTTGAGCGGGGCGCCCGACAATTCGAACTGTCCGCCCGGCTCCAGCGAGAGCGATGCGCCGTTCTGCGCCCCCTTCCCCATAAGACCGATGATGTTCTCGCCTTCGCGTACCGGCTGCCAGCCGAAGCGCTGCATGCCTTCCAGCAACTGGCGGATGCCCGGCTTGCCCTCGTAGCTCACCGGCTTGTGGGTCCTGAGGTCGTAGACGAATTTCTCGTGCTCGGTGCCGATGCGCCATTGGTCCTTGGGGCGGCACCCCTTGGACAATTGGCGAACCAGATCGTCGCGGCTCTGGATTGGGCCGCTGGCAGATTGCGGTATGGACATGAAGCACCCTCGGAACGGGTACTTAAGGAGCGCACCTCACAGGTGCAAGCGGCTGTATTTTTTAGTTGACTTAATTAAGTAAATACGAAAATATTGGCCGATGACGGCATTGCAAGCCCTGTCCGATCCCACCCGACAACGCATCGTCGAGATGCTGGCTGTGGGCGCGCTGTCGTCTGGCGAAATCGCCCGGTGCTTTGCTTTGTCGCCACCCGCCATCTCCCAGCATCTGAAAGCCTTGAAGGCCGCAAAGCTGGTGACGGTACGCGCCGACAAGCAGAAGCGCATCTACACATTGGACCCTGAAGGCGTGGCGGAAGTTTCCGCCTGGGTGGAGCGCATCAAGGCGTTCTGGACCCCGCGCCTGGACGCGCTGGAAGCCGCTCTGAAAAAGGAGCAGTCATGAAAGGCGAAATCATTGCCGAAAGCGCCGTGCGCTTTGCGCGCGCGTTGAACGCGCCGGCCGAAAAAATCTGGGCTTTCCTGACCGACGCTGATCGTCTGCCGGAATGGTATGGCCAAGGCAGCATCGAGCCGCGCGAGGGTGGCGCGGTCTCGCTGCTGGGCGGCCATATCCGCGGCGTCGTCACCGGCTGGCGGGTGAACCAGTTCCTTGGCTACACCTGGAATGTCTTCTCGCCGGGAGAGAGCGTGTCGCGCTTTCCCGTTTCCTACCTGGAATTCACCATTGAAGGGGCGCGCCTCACCCTCGTCCATCGCCCTATTCCGGCGGCGATGCAGAGCCAGACCATGATGGGCTGGCACACCATGCTGGACCTGATCGCGGCGGGGTTGAAGGACGACTTCCCCAAACGTAGCGATCTCTTTCCCAAAAATGCCGCGCTCTACGGCGTGGACCTCAACGGCTTGAAAAGGTGAACCATGGACGATTTCGCCACCCGCCCCGATCCGCATACCGTCGAATTCGTGCGGATCCTGCCCGGCCCGATCGAGCGCATCTGGGACTTCATCGCCGACGGCAAGAAACGCGGCGAATGGTTCGCCTCCGGCGATCTGCCGGAGAAGGTGGGCCAGCCCTTCACCATGCGCTTCAAGCACAGCACTCTGTCGCCCAACCAGGCGCCGCCGCCGGAGAAGTTCATCGAGATGGACAAGACCGGCCACACCTCAGAGAACATCCTTCTGGCGCGCCAGAAGCCGCATCTTCTGGTCTTCACTTTTGGCCCCGAAGGCCGCGACCGCTCGGAAGTGGAATTCCGCCTGACCCAGGAAGGCGATCCGAAAGACAATAAGGTCCGCCTCACCCTCACCCACCGCAAGATTCCCGACCGCAAATATGCGGTGGATGTATCCGGTGGCTGGCACAGCCATCTGGCCATCCTGCAAGACAAGGCCGAAGGCAAAATGCCGCCGGCCTTCTGGGATGTGTGGCGGCGGTATGACGGCGTGTACGACAGACGGTATGACCAATGACCATCACCCCCTTCCTGATGTTCGAGGGCACGGCCGAAGCGGCGATGAATTTCTATCTGCCACTTTTCCCCGGCTCGACCATCGACAACATCACCCGCTTTGGTGCCGAGGGACCGGGACGCGAGGGTTCGGTGATGCAGGCCACCATGTCGCTGCAGGGGCGGAAACTGTTCTTCTTCGACAGTCCGGTAAAGCATGCCTTCACCTTCACGCCATCCATCTCGCTGATGGTGGACTGTGCTAGCGCCGCGGAAGTGGACCGGCTGTTTGCCGCCCTGTCCGATCAGGGCAAGACGCTGATGCCGCTGGATGCCTACCCGTTCGCGCGCCGCTTTGCCTGGGTCAATGACCGCTTCGGGGTGAGCTGGCAGCTGCGCTTTTCCTGACCGGCCAGTCTGCTATCCTCGAACCGGTTCGGGGAGCAGTGCATGAATAAAATCCCGGTCGGCGCCACCATCGCGTACGCCTATCGCTTCGCCTTCGGCCAGGCGCCGACCTTGCTGCGCGCCATCTGGCTGCCTTTGCTGCTCCAACTCGTGCTGGCGTTCTTCCTGATAAAGCGGTCGGCACTGCTTTTCGCCGCGATGAACGCACAGGACCCATCCGCTACGACGTTGGTTGGTCCCGTGCTGCTGCTCGTTCCTGTCATCATCATCCTCTTCTTTGTGCAACTCACTGCGGCCATGGAAACCGCGCTGGGCAATCCGCCGCGATCCTGGTTCACCTTCCGTCTGGACAAGCCGATGTGGCGCCTGCTGGGCGGCTTTGTAATCACCGCGTTGATCATCACCGCGGCCATGATCGGCTATCTTATGGTGCTTTATGTCGTGGCTTTTCTGGCTGAAGCAACCCTGAAGGCTTCCGTGTCTGCGGGCACCGCCCGCAGCCTCGCCATCCTCATCGCTGCGGGGGTGGTCCTGGTGGCCTATGGCGGCGTAATTTTTCTGGCGGTCCGTTTTCTTTTCCTGACGGCGCCTATCAGTGTCGCTCAGCGTCAAATAGGCCTGACGCAGGCCTGGCATCTGTCAGCAGGAAACTTCTGGCGCATCCTGCTGATCGCGCTCGCCATCCTGATCCCGATTCTGATCGTCAATTATGCCTTCACGCTGTCACTGACTGGTTTGCCTCCGGCCATGCCCGGCGCCAGCAAGCAAGCCCGGGAAGCAGCCGAGGCAGCATGGCGGGTCGCCGAGATGAACGCGATGGCCGAGCGCTGGTATCTCACCTTGCCTCTGTCGGGTGTGCTGCTGCTGTTCCAGTTCGGCGCCGGCTGCGCCGCCCAGGTCTTCGCCTATCGCGCCCTGACGGAAAGCAAAGACTCAGCGCCAGTCGCCGGCGGTTGACTGCCAAATCGTCAGCGCCGCCAGAGCCGCGGTATCGGCGCGCAGGATGCGCGGACCCAAGGTCACCGGCACCACGAAGGGCTGTGCCCGCAACATCTCACGTTCGGCGGGATCGAAGCCGCCTTCCGGTCCGGTGAGGATGGCGGCCGGGCCGCTTGCCCCTCGCGCCACTTCCGCCAGTGGCTTTGCGTCGCCACCCTCATCACAAAAATAGAGCCGCCGCTCTTTCGGCCAGGAGGCCAGCAGCTTGTCGAGATCCATCGCCTGGCGGATCTCAGGCACCGTCAGGCGCTCGGACTGTTCCGCCGCTTCCGCGGCATTGGCCGCCATGCGTTCCAGATTGACGCGCGTAACGATGGTGCGGCGGGTAAAGGCCGGCAACAGAGCCGACACGCCCAGCTCGGTCGCCTTCTGCACCAGATAATCGGCAGGCGTCTTCTTGATCGGCGCAAAGGCGAGCCAGACATCGGGTCCGGCACTTTGCGGCCGCATCTGGTTCAGGCAGGCGGCCGCGACACCGCGCTTGGAGACCTGCGCAATCTCCGCCAGCCATTCCCCGTCGCGGCCATTGAACAGCAGCACCCGGTTCCCGGGTTTCGCCCGCAGCACATGCAACAGGTAATGCGACGGCGCCTCGTCCAACGCCACCGTCCTGTTTTCGCCCAGATCGGCCGTCACATACAGGCGGGTTTTGCCGCCCGCTTCTGTTAATGGCTCGTCCATGCCACACTCAAGCCCGATGGTTTCAACTTCGCAAGCCGTGCCTGCCGACGCCCTGCCCGCAAGCTGGGTCGAGCATGCGCCGAACTGGATCAAGCCCTGGGCACGGCTGGCGCGGCTGGACCGGCCGATCGGCACCTGGCTGCTGTTCTGGCCCTGCGCTTTCGGCCTGCTGCTGGGTGCAGCGGCGGACGAGCGCCGCTTCCTGCAATGGCACGATGTCTACTTCATCGCCCTCTTCGCCATCGGCGCGCTGGTGATGCGCGGCGCCGGCTGCACCTTCAATGACATTGTCGATCGCAAGATCGACGCTCAGGTCGCCCGCACCCGGGCCCGCCCCATTCCCTCCGGCGCCGTCTCGGTCACCGGCGCCGTGGTCTTCCTGGTCCTGCAATGCCTGATCGGGCTGGCGGTGCTGCTGCAGTTCAACTGGTTCGCGGTGGGGCTGGGCGCGGCCTCCTTGCTGTTGGTTGCCGCCTATCCCTTCATGAAGCGCATCACCTGGTGGCCGCAGGCCTGGCTGGGCCTGACCTTCAACTGGGGCGCGCTGCTGGGCTTTGCCGCACAGACCGGGCGGCTCGATGTCGCCGACGGCATGCTCTATGCGGGCCTGTTCTTCTGGACCCTCGGTTACGACACCATCTATGCCCTGCAGGACAAGGCCGATGACGAACTGATCGGCGTCAAATCCACCGCCCGCCTGTTC
>CAYQZM010000162.1:0-21024 GCA_964421935.1 uncultured Rhizobium sp.
TTCGGTCTGGGATGAGATCGGGCGATAGGCCACGCCATTGGCTTCCGCATATTTGCGGGCGAAATGGAGGGCCAGGGCGCGGATATCCTTGGGTCGCTCGCGCAGGGCGGGCAGGCGCAGGTTCACCACATTCAGGCGATAGAGCAGGTCTTCGCGGAAGGTGCCGTGCTTGACGGCTTCGCCAAGGTCGCGATTGGAGGTGGCGATGATGCGGATATCGACCTTGACGGGCTTGGTGCCGCCGACGCGGTCGATCTCGCGCTCCTGGATGGCGCGCAGCAGTTTGGCCTGCAGGCGGGCATCCATCTCGCTGATTTCATCCAGCAGCAGGGTGCCGCCATTGGCTTCCTCGAACTTGCCGATGCGCCGCGCGATGGCGCCGGTGAAGGCGCCCTTCTCATGGCCGAAGAGTTCGGATTCCAGCAGGTTTTCCGGAATGGCGGCGCAGTTCACCGAGATGAAGGGCTTGTCTGTGCGGCTTGACTTGCGGTGGACATAGCGGGCCAGCACTTCCTTGCCGGTACCGCTTTCGCCGGTGACCAGGATCGAGGCCTCGCTGCCGGCGATCTGATCGGCCAGGGTCAGCACCGCCTTCATGGCATCGTCTTCATAGACCAGCTGATGGGATTCATCGGCCACCGCCGCCAGCACCGCGGCGATCAGCTCCGGATCGGCGGGAAGGGGCAGATATTCCTTGGCGCCGGCGCGGATGGCATCGACCGCCCGCCGGGTGTCGGTGCCGATGCCGCAGGCCACGACCGGCGTGCAGATGCGCTCGGAGCTGAGGCCGCGCACCAGGGTGCCGATATCGAGTGTTACGTCGCAGAAAACCAGGTCGGCGCCGACACCGCCGCGCAGGGAGGACAGGGCCTGCTCGATGTCGCCCGCATGGGTGACTTTCGCGCCCTTGTCCATGGCGATTTTGGTGGCGAGGCCGATCTGTCCTTGAAGTCCGCCGACGATGAGAAGACGCATGGCTGTTGTCCTTTAAATTCGGTCTTTAGGAGCCGGAACCGGCCTTGATGATTTCGGTCATGGTGATGCCCAGCCGGTCTTCCACCAGCACGACTTCGCCGCGGGCGACCAGACGGTCATTGACATAGATATCGATGGCTTCGCCGACCTTGCGGTCCAGCTCTACGATGGTGCCGCGGCCGAGCTTGAGCAGCTGGCTGACTTCCATGCCGCTTTTGCCCAGGACTGCCGAGACCGTGACGGGTACATCGAACACCGCTTCCAGATCGGCGGCGGAATGTTTCGGCGCGGCTTCGGCCGAAGCGTCGCTGTTGAGCAGGGCCGAGGCCGCGGCGGCGCCGGCATCCTGGCTCAGATCGGGCAGATCGACATTGTCGGTCGCCATGGCAATTCCTTTCTATTGGCCTTTCACTTGCGAAAAGCGACGGGTGATCAGGGCGGTAAGAGCTTCTTCGATGGCGGCTTCACTGCGCTCGGCGCCGCCGCCGCGCCATTCGATGCGGCAATCGGCGCCCGTCATGGCGGGATCGGCCGCCACCAGCAGGCGGCCTTCATACCCTTCCTCATGGGCGATATCGGTCAGGCGCGGCTCCAACGCCGCAACCACCAGCGGCGCGGCGCGCAAAGTGATGCGCGGTTCGCCGATGGCCTGATGCATGGCTTGGCGCAGGGCATTTTCCACATCGCCGGCCGGCAGCGCGGCGAGCGCGGCGGGCGCGATCTTTTTGGCCATGGCAAGCGCCAGACGGGCCGCCTCATCGCGCACGGTCTCGATCTCGGCATGGCTTGTGTCCAGTGCGGCGCGGATCGAGATGGTGAGCGCGGCGATACTGCGGTCCAGGGCCTCGGTGGCGCGGGTGCCGGCATTGTCGGCACCGGCGGCGCGGGCCTCTGCCTGAATACGCTCCAGCTCCTCCAGGGTGAGGGTCTGCTTCTGGCGGGCGCGCGCCTCATCCGAGCGGCGGTCTTCCCGGCCGTGGAATTCGGTGTCGAAGGTGAATTTGCGGGCGCCGGACTTGGACGAGGGGCTCATCAATACACCAGCTCGTCTTCGCCGCTGCCGCCGGCGATCATGATCTCACCCTTGTTGGCAAGGTCCTTGGCGACATTGACCATGCGCATCTGGGCTTCATCCACGTCCTTCAGGCGCACCGGACCCATGGCCTCCATGTCCTCGCGCAGGATCTTGCCGGCGCGCTCGCTCATGTTGGAGAAGAAGACATCGCGCAGGCCGTCGGTGGCGCCCTTCAGCGCCAGGCCCAGCTTGTCCTTCTCCACATTGCGCAGCAGGGTCTGGATCGAGCCCGGATCCAGCTTGGCCAGGTCCTCGAAGGTGAACATCAGCGCCTTGATGCGCTCGGCGGAATCGCGGCTGCGCTCCTCCAGCGCGGTGATGAAGCGGCTCTCGGTCTGACGATCGAAATTGTTGAAGATCTCGGCCATCTGTTCATGGGCGTCGCGCTTGGCGGTGCGGGCCAGGTTGGACATGAACTCGACGCGCAGGGTCTGCTCGACCTTGTCCAGGATGTCCTTCTGCACGCTTTCCATGCGCAGCATGCGCTGCACCACCTCCAGCGCGAATTCCTCGGGCAAGGCACCAAGGACACGGGCGGCATGTTCCGGCTTGATCTTGGAGAGCACCACCGAGACTGTCTGCGGATATTCGTTCTTCAGATAGTTGGCGAGCACCGTCTCGTTCACATTGGCCAGCTTGTCCCACATGGTGCGGCCGGCGGGACCGCGAATTTCCTCCATGATCACGCCGACTTTTTCCGCCGGCAGGATGTTGGCCAGCAGCCGTTCTGTGGATTCATAGGAGCCCATCAGCGAGCCGGTGCCCGACATCTGGGAAACGAAATCCACCAGCAACTTTTCGATCAGGCTGGCGGAGATCGAGCCCAGATTGGACATGACCTGCGAGACTTCCTTGATCTCGTCCTCGTCCATCATCTGCCAGATCTGCTGGGAATGATCCTCGCCCAGCGCCAGCATGATGATGGCGGCGCGCTCGGCCCCCGAAAGGGAGCGGATGTCTTCCTTGACAGCGGCTTTGGCGGGTTTGGACATGGGTTAGACCGGTTGATGCAGCCAGGTGCGGATGATCGCCAGGGCCTCTTCGGGATGGGCGGAGACCACTTCACCGACTTTCTTGATCGAGGAATCGCGCACCTGGCCATCGATGCGGCTGACGTCGATGGCGGCATTGGGCGCGGGCAGGGCGGGCGCGGCACTTTCGGGCGCCGGTGCCGAGCCGGCCGCGGCGGGCGCGGGCAGACTGCCGGCCACCGGTGACGGATTGGCCAACGCCACCGTGCCGCCGCTGGCTGCCGCGCCCTGGGCCGCGAACATGCGGTTGATCAGCGGACGGGCCACGAACAGGCCGATCAGCAGGGCGGTGAGACACATGATGGCGGCTTCGATGATCTTGAACCAGTAGGCGCTGTCCAGGCCCAGCAGGGGCTTGGGCGCCGGCGTGCCGCTGGCGTCTTCGATGCGCGCGAACTGCATGTTGGTGACCTGCACTTGGTCGCCGCGGGCCGTATCGAAGCCCATCGCCGATTTCACCAGCGCGGTGATCTTGGCCATTTCCTCGGGCGTGCGGGGTTTGTAGGTGGCGGCGGTATCACCGCTGCCGTCCACCACCACCGCGACCGACACCTTCTTGATGTCGCCGCCATCCACCGTCGAGGTTTTGACGGTCTTGGAAATCTCGTAGTTGGTGGTTTCCTCGGTGCGGCCCGACGTGTCCTTGCTCTGGTCGGTCGGATTGGTGTTGGCGGGATTGGCGGCGCCGGGCAGGGCGTTCGCGACCGAGACCGCGTTATTGTTGCTGCCGCTGGTGTTCGAGGAATTCTGTTCCACGGTCTGGGTGGAGCGGACCACCTTGGAATCGGGATCGAATTTTTCTTCGGTGGTCTGGGTGTGGTTGTAGTTGATGTCCGCGGCCACCTGCACCTGGACATGGCCGGCGCCGACCACCGAGGAGACGATGGACTCGACGCGCTGGCGCAGGGAATTTTCGTAGTTGGTGGTGTCTTCGTCCTGGCTGCGGGCGAGCGCGTCCGGGCCGGATTTGTCGTCACCGCCGGCCAGAAGATTGCCGCGATCATCTACGATGGCGACCCGGTCGGGGATGAGCCCGGCCACGGCCGCGGCCACCAGATGCTGAATGGCGCGCACCTGTCCGCGATCCATGCGGCCCGAGGTCTTCAGCACGACAGAGGCGGAGGGCTGCTGGTCGTCGCGGGCGAAGATCTGGTGCTCGGGGATGACCAGATGCACGCGGGCGGATTGGATGCCCTCGATGGTCTGCATCGAGCGGGCCAGCTCCCCTTCCAGGGCGCGCTGGTGATTGATGTTCTGAACGAAAGCGGTGGTGCCGAACGTGTCCGACTTGTCGAAGATCTCGTACCCGACACCGGCGGCCGGCAGATTGTCCTGGGCCAGCGCCATGCGCAGCTTGGTCACTTGGTCGGCGGGAACCAGGATGGTGCCACCGTCCCTGACGTCATATTTGACGGCCATGCCGTCCAGCTTGGAGGTGACCGCAGCGGCATCGCGGGATTCAAGCCCGGAGAACAGGATCGTCTTGGGCGGTTCGGTGATGGCGCCGGCGATATAAAGGAAGAAAGCGGTCAGCACGGCGGCAACGCCGGCCATCACGCCGAATCGCGCCGCGCCAACCGATTTGAAAAATTCCGGCAAGATGTCCTCCCCGCGAAGAGCGGGCGAGAAACCCCGCCCGTTCTGCTAGGCAAACATTGCCGCCTTTACGGTAAAATTTGGCTTAAGGAAGACCCGGCACGTCAATCACGCTGCGCGGATTTTTTGCTTAACCGACTATTTACGTCTTCCCTGTTGCAGCCCTTTTTCTCATCGCGCGGTGCGCGATGAGAAAGTTCGATCAATTGCGATACTGCTGAACCCGCGTTGCCCGCAATCCGGCCAGACCGAAGCGGTCGATGGCATGCTGCCAGGCCAGGAATTCTTCCACGGTCAGCGTATAACGCTTACAGGCATCATCCAGGCTCAGCAGCCCGCCGCGCACGGCGGCAACCACTTCCGCCTTGCGGCGGATCACCCAGCGGCGGGTTGAAGGCGGCGGCAGATCAGCGAGCGTCAGGGGCGATCCATCCGGCCCGATGACGTAGCTCACCCTTCCTTTGCGCTCTTCCATCCAAAACTCCCGACATTTCCCACGCGCAAAACTACGTTCCCCCCCGTTTAGAAAGGGCCAAGAGACGTGGTAAACGAACCCATAAAAGCTTCATTCAAACGCCCCGCATTGAGAGCGGGAAAGGCCCGTTTTATGGGCCTTTCCCGACCATCATCAGTTCGTCGGCAATTGTTCCAGCTGCTGCAGCATCTGGTCCGCGGTCGTGATGATGCGGGCCGAGGCGCTGTAGGCGCGCTGGGTGGTGATCAGGTTGGTGAATTCCGTCGCCAGATCGACCGTCGAGCCTTCCAGAGACTGGGAAGAAATGCTGCCGGCCGAACCGGTGTTGGCCAGATTGACGCTGGCGGCGCCGGAAGACTTGGTGGCGATATAGGCATTGCCGTTCGCCTGGCCCAGGCCATCCGGATTGGTGAAAGTGGCGATCGGGATTTTATAGACATCCTGCGACAGGCCGTTGGAGAACAGCGCGGTCACGGTGCCGTCCTTGGCGACCTGCACGCCGGTGATGGCGCCGAAGGGCGAACCATTGGGCGAGGAGCCTTTCAGCGCGGATGCCGCGTCGAACTGCGTCAGACCGGAGGTGCCGTTGACCGCACCCAGATCCACCGTGACAGGCTGTGCCACCAGGCCTGTCGAAGCCGCCCACGGAATTGTGAGGTTGAACTTGCCGGATGCGGGCGCTGCGCCATTGACGTTCTTCAGCGTGCCGTCGGAGTTGAAAGTGACGGTGCCCGTGGAGATGGGGTTGGCACTGGAGAGATTGGCCGCATTGCCGGAATAGCTGGTTTCATAGGCCCAGGTATTGGCGCCTGTCTTGACGAACGAAAAGGTGAGCGGCTGGCTGCCGCCCAGGCTGTCATAGACATTGATGGTGCGCTGGAAGTCCGGCGTCGCCGCGCCGGAGGTCATGTCGCCCACCGCATAGGTGGTATCGGCTGTGGCGCTGGACTGCAGATTTGCCTGGATGCCCAGGCTGTCGGTGGGGCTGGCTTTGCCCGACAGGCTGGAGATGTTCACCACACTCAGCGAGCTGGTGTTGGTGGGAACATTGCCCTGCGAGTCCAGCGGATAGCCCATCAGATAGAGCCCGGCGGCATTTTTCAGATTGCCGTTTTCGTCGGGGCTGAAGCTGCCGGCGCGGGTGAATTCCTGGTTGGCCGCGGCCGTGGTGCCGGTGGCGACAACGAAGAAGCCCGAACCTGAGATCGACAGATCGGTCGGCGAGGAGGTCGAGGTCGGCAACCCTTGCGTCGCCACGTCCTGGCTGATCACTGCGCCGACACCGGCCGAGGCGTTGCCGACCAGGCCCGTCGTATTGAGAAACGTCTCGAAGTTGGCGTTCTGCGTCTTGTAGCCGACGGTGTTGACGTTGGCGATGTTGGACGAGGTCGCGGACAGGGCGGCGCTGTTGGCGGCAAGGCCGGCAACACCGATATTCAAGGCTCCATACAAACTCATTTTTCAGTCCTTCTGGCGGGGAGATTTCCTTCGGGTCTCATCCGCTCGAGGTTCGGCCGGCTTCTGCGCGGCATGTTTGGGTTCAAATTCGGATACTCAGTTGCGGTTTTCAGTTGCCCAGGACGGCGATATCTCCCAGGCCCAATTCCATGTTGCCCACGACCAGCTGGGGCGTACCGCTGGTCATGTCGATCTGGCTGACAGTGCCGGCGCTGGCGACCGAACTGGTGATCTTGGTGCCGGCGCTGTCGGCGGCCACCACGCCCAGCTTGTAGGTGCCGTCGGCGAGCTGGTTGCCGTTTATGTCCTTGCCGTTCCAGGTGAAGCTGTGATTGCCGGCCGCGGTCTCGCCGTTGGTGGTGAAGACCGTCTGGCCTTTGGAATCGGTGATGGCGAGCTGGGTGGTGGCCGAGGCGGCATCCAGATTGTAGGTCCAGGTGGCGCTGCCGCTCGTCAATGAAGCGTTGCCGTTGGTGATGGAAACCTTCTTGCCCAGATAGGTCGCGGCCATGGCCGAAGCGTTGGTCGTGCCCTGGCTGATCAAGGTCTTCAGATTGTCGTTGGTGTCGATCTGCTGTTCGACCTGGCTGTACATCAACAGCTGTTGGGTTATGGTGTTGGATTCCATCGGACTGGTAGGGTCGTGGTTCTTGAGCTGGGTGGTGAGCAGGGTCAGGAAGGTCGAGAAGTTGCTCGACAGCTGCTGCATCGCATCCGGCGAACTGTTGGTCGTGGTGCTGGGTGTATTGCTGGTAACGGGCGAGACCATTGTTGCTAAACCTTGATGTCGAGCCGTCCGTCAGCGCGCGCGGAATAAGCGGCGCTGGCGGCGGTGGCTTCGATGCTGGTGGTGGCAGTAAGAGAGAGGCCGCGGCCGGTCCTGCGGCCGGGGTTGGTGCCGGCGCCGCTGTCCTGGCCGGACTGCTGGCGCAGCGAGAAGTTCAAGCCATTCTGCGAGACGTCCAGACCCGCATCGCGCAGGGCGCGCGTCAGGACCGATGCATCCTTTTGCAAAAGGTTGAGCGTCTGGGGCTGATCGGCGGACAGATGCGCGCTGGCCTTGCCGGTGGCGTCGATGGAAAGACGAACTTCGACCCGGCCCAATTCCGGTGGATCCAGGCGGATGTCGAATTGTTTGGCGCCTGATTGCGACTTGGCAACGATGTCGACCGCCAGCGCCGGCAGATTGGGCGAGGTATCGTGGGACTGTGCCGTGACCTGGACGTGCTGGGTGAAAGTGGGAGCTTGGGCCTGGGGCAGGACCGGCGGGCTTGCAGCCGGGATGGTGATGGCCGCGTTCGCGGTGTTGGCCGCGGGCTTGGGCGCGGCCGCATCATTTGCGGGCGCGGCGCTCTTGACCGCGTCAGCTTTGGCGTTGTCGTCACCATCGTCGCCGGGCGTGACGGTGTCGGCGCCTTTCACCGCGGCGGGATCATTGCCCTGCTGCGCCTTGCCCGAAGCCGGTTTGGGCGCTTTGCCCGCACCGTCCGTCTTTGCTGCGACCGGCTTGGGCTGGCTCTTGGCGGCCGTCGTGGTTGTGGCGTCGTTCGGAAGGCCGACCTGCGGCTGATCGGCGCCGGGCTGACGGGTGTCTCCAGTCGCGGCGTTGGCCAGGGCGGCAGGCGCGGGTGAGATCGTTTTCGGCGCAGGCTGTGCGCCCGCGACCGGCGGCTGTGGCGCAGCTGCGTTGGGATCTTGCGGAGCATCCTGGCTGGCCGCTTGCGGCGGGATCGGATCGGCGGGCGCCGGAGCGACCGGCTGTGCGGCAGGTGCAATCGCGGGCGCGGCAGCTATTTCTGTTTGCCCGCCATCGTCCGTGACGGTCGGCACGGTTGCCGGCGGTACCGCGGGCGGTGTGGCGGCCGCTACCTGCAGATCCGGCGGCAGCAGATCGGTTGCCGCAGCGGCGGCATCTGGCTGGGTGGGCTGATCCTTTGCCTCTTTCTTGTCGCCCTTGTCCGCCTTGACCGGTTTGGCGGTCTGTCCGGTTGGGGGCTGTGGCCGGGCACTCTGTGGCCAAAGGCTGACGCCATCCTCGTCAGACGTGAGGTCGTCATCCGGATCGGAAGCGGCCTGATCGTCGCCGGCAACCGGAGACAGCGGAGTCATGTTCAGACCGGCTTGCTGGCTATCGGGCGCCGGTGTGTCCTGATCGGCTGCGGTCTGATCGTCCGCGTCCTGACCGCTATCGTTGGCCGGTGCCTGCCGGGCGGTGTGGGCAGGGGCGGTGTGCTGGGCCTGTGTTGCCTGGGTGGTCTGTGCGGCGCCGGCCTGGTCTGCAGTGGTCTTGTTGTCGTCCGGCTTGTCGTCGCTTTTGCCGCCCGGGGTGCCGGACGGCTTTTGCGCTGGCGGCACGGTGGCGCCGACCAGCAAGGCGAAGGGCGAAGCTTCGTCCGTCTTGGGCGCATTGCTATCGGCCCGCGCCGCATGAAAGCCGGCGGGAGGAGCAAGGCGAGAGGTGGCAGACGCACGCACGCGAAAAGGCCCGATGATGATCCGGCAAACCCATCGCAAGGGGCGGGCCAATGTTTCCGACCGCTTTTTTGTTGATTTTTTGCAGACATGCGGGCGTGGGCATTACACAAACAACCGGGCAGGAGCTGCCGTAGCGGCAAACTCTGCCGTGCTGGTGCCGGGCTCCGAACAGTGTGAAAAGCCGCGGGAAAGGCGGAAAAAACGTCTGCCCGTCATGGCACGGGGCTTGCGACAGCTTCGGCGGAAGATTGTCTTTGGAGTTTGGAGCTCGTGAGCCTGAACGGCATCGCCGGCAGCGCCATCAGCGCGCTCAAGACCAATACCGCCGCCCTCAACGTGGTGGCCAACAACGTTTCCAATCTCAACACGGTGGGTTATGCCCGCCGGGTCGTGAACCAGCAGACTTTGGCCGCCAACGGTCAGCTGATGGGCGTGGACATCGCCAGCATCCAGCGCATCACCAACCAGTTCTTTCAGCAGGAACAATTGTCGGCCGGCGCCGCCGCCTCGCAGTACGACACCATGTCGGACCTGTTCGATCAGCTGAACGGCGTCTTGGGCAAGCCTGGCGACAACCAGTCGCTTGCCACCGGCCTCACCGACCTGGCCAACGCTTTCGCCACCGCCTCACAGGCGCCCACCTCCAGCGCCAGCCGCACCGGGGTGATGAATGCGCTGAACAATCTGGCGTCTCAATTCTCCAGCGTGGGAGGAACCATTTCCTCCATGCGCGACCAGATCGACCAGCAGGTCACCAACTCGATCAGTTCCACCAACACGCTGATCAAGCAGATCTATGATCTGAACACGCAGATACGCAACGCCGGCGCCGGCGGCGACCAGAATTCGGGCCTGCTTGATCAGCGCGATGTGGCGCTGACCAATCTGGCCCAGATCATGGATATCAAGACCACCCCGAATGCCGATGGCAGCGTCAGTGTTTCCACCGCAGACGGCGTCAATCTGGTGTCCAACACCTATGCCCAGCTCGCCTATACGGGCGGCGCCCAGAACGGCATGTATGGCAATATCACCAGCCAGGACATCAATCCGAACAACGGCAACCTGATAGGCACGCCGCAGCCGCTGGACCCGCATCTGTCGGGCGGCTCGCTGAAGGGCATGATCGACATGCGCGACCAGGTGCTGGGGGGGCTGAGCCAGACCCTGGGCAATCTGGCGCAGCAAACGGCCGAGGCGTTCAACGTCCAGGCCAATGCCAATGCCGCCTATCCCCCGCCGACGTCGCTGACGGGCCGCGACACGGGCCTGCTTTCCAGCGACAGCCTGGGCTTTACCGGCAAGACCACCTTCGCCGTCACCAGTGCCAGCGGCACCCTGGTCAGTCGCGTGGATGTGGACTTCACGGCGGGCACGCTGAGCGTCGATGGTGGGCCCGCCACCTCGATCGGCACCACGGTCGGCAGTTTTACCAGCGCGCTGAACACGGCGCTGGGTGCGAACGGTTCGGCCTCCTTTGCCAATGGTCAGCTTTCCGTCTCCGCCACCGGCGGCAACGGCATCCTCGTCAAGGATGATGCCACCACGCCGTCCTCGCGCGGCGGTGCAGGCCTTTCGCAGTTCTTCGGGCTGAACGACGTGTTCCGGTCGCAGATGCCGTCCCTGACGGCCACCGGCCTTTCGGCCTCCGACCCGGGCGGCTTTGCCGCCGGCGCGACCATCACCGTGGCGCTGAAGGGCCCGGACGGCGACATCGCCAAAACGGCCAGCATCACCACGACAGCCGGCCAGACCATTGGCGACATCGTGACGGCCTTGAATGTCGCCATGGGCGGGGCGGCCAGCTTCACGCTGAACAGCGACGGTTCGATTTCCTCCAGCACCTCGGCCCTCTATCCCGGCTATTCGCTGGACATTCCGGTGGACAATACCCAGCGCGGCACCACCGGCATGAGCTTCAGCCAGATCTTCGGGCTGGGTGCCAATGCCCAGCGGCTGCAGGCCACCGGCTTTTCCGTCACCCCGACCGTCACCAACAATCCGGCGCGGCTGGGTTTTGCGATTGCGTCCCTGACGCCCTCCAGCGTGGCCGGCGACAGCATTCTTTCGGCGGGCGACAATTCCGGCGCCATCGCGCTGCAGAATGTGATCACCACGAGTCAGAGCTTTCACGCCGCCGGCGGCATCGCCGCCCAGACCGCATCGCTCTCGGACTATGCCTCAACCTTCTATCAGAACCTCTCCACCCAATCGAACACCATCACCGCCAACCAGACCACACAGGACGATCGCCTCAACGAGGCCAACTCCCGTGTCTCATCCAATTCGGGCGTCAATCTGGATGAAGAGCTGATGTCGCTGTCCAGCTACCAGCAGGCCTATTCTGCGGGCGCGCGGATGCTGACCGTGCTGGACCAGCTTTATCAGACCCTGCTCCAGATCCAGTAGCGTAAAGGATTTCGGCCATGACCATTGATCGCATTTCCACTGCCGCGCAGACCGCTTATTTCCTGAGCCAGATTCAGAACGCCGGCAGCGCATTGGACAAGACCCAGGCCCAGATCGCTTCGGGCGACAACGCCACCACCTATGCCGGCTTCGGCAACCAGACCCAGGTGCTGACCGCGACCATCTCGGCCAATGCCCGCAACAGCGCCTACACCAATGCCACCAAATTCGCGGTCACCCAGGTCGACCTGCAGGATACCCAGCTCACCAGCCTGTCCTCCCTGGCAGCGCAGCTCAAGAAAGCGGTGGGCGATGCGGTGGCCAACAATGACGCTTCCGGCCTGATGACGCAGGCACAAAGCATCTTCGACCAGGCCAGCGCGATCCTCAATTCCAAGGATGCCAATGGCGATTATATCTACGCCGGCGGCAGAACCGATGTGGCGCCGATGTCGGCGAACTCCCTGTCGGCACTCCAGGCCATGCCGGCGGTTGCCAACGCATTCACCAATGGCGATCTGGCGAAATCCGTGCAGGTCGCCGACGGCGTAACCGTCAATTATGGCGTCACCGCCTCGGGCGTCGCCACCGGCCTGATGCAGGCGCTCAAGGATATCGCCGATTTCGATGCCGGCCCCAGCGGCAATCTCAATGCCGCCACCAATCTGAGCTCCGCCCAGAATACCTTCCTGACCAACGCCATCAGCCAGGTCACGAATGTGGCGACCGACCTCAATGCCACGGTCGCGGCCAACGGCTATGTCTCCAACCGCCTGAGCGACGCCCAGGACCAGCAGGCTTCGACCAACACGCTCTACAAGGGCTTTGTCTCCAATATCCAGGATACGAACATGGCCCAGGCGGCCACCCAGCTTTCCCTGAACCAGACCCAGCTCCAGGCGGCGCTGCAGGTCACGGCGGGGCTGCACCAGCTGTCGCTGCTCAACTATATGCCGGTCAGCAGTTCCACCGGCTGATACCCGCTAATATCGGGATTTCTTGCGCTTTGGTGGGGCCGGTCCTATAGCACCGGCCATGACTGCCCCCTCTCTCAAGCCGGGAAGCCGGGTCGTCGCCGCGATGAGTGGCGGCGTGGATTCCTCCGTTACCGCGGCGCTGCTCAAGCGCCAGGGTTACGACGTGGTCGGCATCACCCTGCAGCTGTATCCGGAAGACAAGACGCCGGCGCGCAAGGGCGCCTGTTGCGCGGGCGCCGACATCTATGATGCCAAGCGCGTGGCCGAGAAGCTGGCCATTCCGCATTATGTGCTGGATTACGAAAGCCGCTTTCGCAAGAAGGTGATCGAGGATTTCGCCGATGCCTATGCGCGCGGCGAGACGCCGATCCCCTGCGTGCGCTGCAATGAGCGGGTGAAGTTCACCGACCTGATGGATACGGCGCGCGAACTGGGGGCGGAAGCGTTGGCCACGGGCCATTATGTCCGCCGCGTCGAAGGGCCGGATGGCGCGGAACTGCATGCCGCCGCCGATGCCAGCCGCGACCAGAGTTATTTCCTGTTCGCCACCACCAAGGTACAGCTCGACTTTCTGCGCTTTCCGCTGGGCGAAATGGAAAAGCGCGAGGTCCGCGCCGTCGCAGCCGAACTGGGCCTGATCACCGCCGACAAGCCGGACAGCCAGGACATCTGTTTTGTGCCGCAAGGCCGCTACACCACGATCGTGGACCGTTTGCGGCCGGGCGCGGCGCGGCCGGGCGAGATCGTGGACCAGACGGGCGCGGTGCTGGGCCGTCACGACGGCATCACCGGCTTCACGGTGGGCCAGCGCAAGGGACTTGGTCTTTCCGGCAATGAGGAGCCGCTATTTGTCCTTAAGCTGGATGCGGCGAAGGCGCAGGTGGTGGTGGGGCCGCGCGCGGCGCTGACCTCTTCCAGCATTCTTCTGAAAGAGGTGAACTGGCTCACCGCGCCCGCGGGCTCGTTTGAGGCCAGGGTGAAAGTGCGCTCCATGCGCCCGCCCGTAGCCGCTACCGTGTTTCCGCTCGCCGCAGGCGCGGCACGGGTGGAGTTGGCGGCGCCGGAAGAAGCGATCGCGCCCGGCCAGGCTTGCGTCTTCTATCAGCCGGACAGCAGCCGGGTGCTGGGCGGTGGCTGGATCACCGCGCCGGCGCTGGCCACGGCGGCCGCGTGAACGATCTCCATTTGCGTTTTGGCCGGCCGGCGGAACGCGAAGCGCTGGAGGAATTGCAGCGCCGCGCCTCGCTGATGCACGACGCCTATCGCGATGCCCTGCTGGCCAATCCCGACCTGATCGCGCTGCCGCGATGGCAACTGGAAGAAAGCCGCGTGCGGGTGGCGGAAAAAGCCGGCACAGCGCTTGGCTTCACCGCGGTGCTGCCGCGTGACGATCGGACATACGATCTCGATGCCCTGTTTGTGGAACCGGATCAATGGAAACGCGGTATCGGCCGGGCCCTGATGGAGGATGCTTTCACACTGGCGCGCGCGGCGGGCGCCGAGGTGATGGAGGTTTTGGCCAATCCCTATGCCGACGGTTTTTATACCCGGCTGGGCTTTGTCCGGATCGGAACCGTGACCACGCCGCTGGGGATCGGCGGGAAAATGCGGCGGCTTTTGCGGCAAACTTGACAGGCCGGGGGCCGGAACCTAAACCCCGGCTCCCGCGGCCTTTTCGGACGGCCGCCCGGTTTGGCACCGTAGCTCAGCGGTAGAGCAGGGGAATCATAATCCCTTGGTCGGCGGTTCAAATCCGTCCGGTGCTACCATTCGTTTTCGTTTGCTGCGCAAACGAAAACGAAAGCCAAGGCCGCCCGCCGCGACAGAGGAGAAAGGGCGGCCGCGGCAGACGAAAACACCGGCCCGACACCTAGACCAACGAGTTGCCAAGGATTGGCCGCTAGCAGCGGGGGAGGGTACAAATCCTCCATGACCTCCGCCCCATCCTTCTCAGACATCAAAGACGCGCAAGCTCGGATACTGCCGGCCCTGGTGCGCACGCCCACGCGTCACTCGCGCACCCTCTCCGGCATCGCCGGCTGCGACGTCTGGCTCAAGTTCGAGAACCGGCAATTCACCGCCAGCTTCAAGGAACGCGGGGCGCTGAACCGCATCCTGGCGCTGGGCGAGGACGAACGCCGCCGCGGTGTGGCGGCAATGAGCGCCGGCAATCATGCCCAGGGCGTGGCCTATCATGCCGGGCGCCTCGGCATTCCCGCCACCATCGTGATGCCGGTGACCACGCCCTTCAACAAGGTCAAGCACACCCGCGATTTCGGCGCGACCGTGATCCAGCATGGCCACAGCCTGGTGGAAGCCGATGCCGAAGCCCGGCGCATCGCCCAGGAACAGGGGCTCACCTTCATTCATCCCTATGACGATCCGCTGGTGATCGCGGGCCAGGGCACCCTCGCCCTGGAAATGCTGGAAGATGTGCCGCAGCTCGATGCCCTGATCGTGCCGGTCGGCGGTGGCGGGCTGATCTCCGGCTGCGCCATCGCCGCGCAGGGCATGAAACCCGGCATCGAGATCTATGGCGCTCAGAGCGAGCTTTATCCGGCCATGTATGACGCCCTGAAAGGACTGGAGCCGCCGGCGGCGCCGATCGTGCAGACCATCGCCGAAGGCATTGCCGTCAAGCAGCCGGGCCGCCTCACCACCGCGATCTGCAAGGACCATGTCCGCGACATATTCGTGGTGCGCGAAGATGCTATCGAGCATGCCCTGGCCATGATCCTGGAAATCGAAAAGACGCTTATGGAAGGTGCAGCGGCAGCCGCCTTCGCCGCGCTGCTGGACCAGACCGATCGTTTCCGCGACCGCCAGGTTGGGGTCGTGATGTCGGGCGGCAATATCGACATGCGGCTGCTGTCCAACGTCATCCTCCGGGAGCTGACCCGGGAAGGGCGTATCATCCTTCTGTCGCTCGAGATCGAGGACCGGCCCGGCCAGCTTGCCGATATCGCCCGCATCATCGCCGATGCCGGCGGCAATGTGCTGGAGGTTTCCCACAACCGGATGATGGCCGGGATTCCGGCCAAATCCGCCACCCTGGAATTGGTGGTGGAAGCGCGCGACAGAGAACATGCGCAGGAAATCCGCGATCGCCTGCGCGCCGGCGGATTTCGGCTCTCCTAGCGGAACAGAAGTTGCGCCCTTCCGTTCTGCCTTCAGCAACGGGAGGAAAATATGGCTCAGTCCGAAACCGGACATGTCTGGGAGATGATCAAGGACAATCATGCAGGGTTGCTGATCACCCATGATCGCGACGGAATGGATGCTCGCCCGATGGCGACCACGGTCCGGCGCGAGGAAGGCGCCATTTATATTCTGGCCAATAAACAGGAAGACAGCGATCGACAGATCCAGTTCGACCGCGATGTGGTGCTGTCCTTTCAAAACGGCGCCAGCTTTGTGGTGGTCTATGGGGGGGCGGAAGTCTCCGATGACCGTCAGAAGATTCGCGATTTGTGGAATGCCTTCGACAAGGCCTGGTGGGACAGGCCGGACGATCCCCGCATCCGGCTGATCACGGTCAGGCCCGACCGCGCCGAATATTGGGAAAGCCCCGGCAAGCTGGTTTCCTATGCCGACATGTTGGTATCCGCCGCCACGGGCAAGCGCCCCGGCGCCGGGGAACATGGCCAAGTCCGGTTATAGGCGGCGGAACCCTGTTAACTATTTATTAAGAACTTGTTTCACCCCGGCACGTGGTTCCGTAACACTTCCGGGCATGAAGAACCGATTCCCCATTCCCCAGAGCACGGCTCAGTTCACCGGTGTGGTGGTGACGGCCATTGTCGCCTTCGGTACCGACATGGACGTCTATTACGCCATGCCGCTCGGCATCTTCGCCGGGGCGCTGGCGGTGTTCTTCGTCTCGCTGTCGGAAGGCCAGGCGGCTTTTCAGGCGCGTCTCGCACGCCTCAAATAGGCTGCTTCAACTAGGCCGCGTCCGGCGGGATGGAATTCAGCGAGGTTTCCAGCTGCTGGAAGCTGGGCTGGTATTCGCTGGGTACGCTGCCGCGGCCGATCTCCACCGATACCTGTGCCGCATTGCCATGCAGATGCGCCACCAGGATGTCGCGGATCACGTGATAGAACAGGGCATCCTCGTCGATCACCGCTTTCAGGCGGGTGCCCAGCGGGCCCACGATACCATAGGCCAGAAACACGCCGAGAAAGGTGCCGACCAGCGCCGAGCCGATCATGCCGCCCAGCACTTCCGGCGGCTCGCTGATCGCGCCCATGGTCTTGATCACGCCCAGCACGGCCGCGACGATGCCCAATGCCGGCAGGCCGTCGGCCATGGATTGCAGCGCATTGGCGCCGACCAGGGCCTCGTGATGGTGCTTTTCCAGCTGTTTTTCCATCGCCGTTTCGACCTGGTGCGGGTCTTCCAGGCTCATGGTCATCATCCGCAAGGTGTCGCAGATGAAGTCCAGGGCGAAATGGTCCTTCATGATCTTGGGATAGCGCTTGAAGATCGAGGACTCCTCGGGCCGCTCGATATGGGCCTCCAGCGCGATCAGGCCCTTGGACTTCATGGTCTTGGTCAGCAGGAAAAGCAGGCAGAGAAGATCATTATAGTCCTTGGGCTTCCACATCGGCCCGGAGATCACCTTGCCCAGCGAGCCCATGATCTTCTTCACATTGTAGATGGAGCCGGCGATCAGCATGGCGGCGATGGCGGCGCCGAAGATGGTGAGCAATTCGTGCGGCGCGGCCTCGATCACCACGCCCAGCGAGCCGCCGGTCATCAGATAGCCGCCGAACACGCAGCCGAACAGAACGACAATGCCGCCAAGCTGAAGCATGGAAAATCCGCGTAAACCCTGGCGCTATTATTAACGGCAGGGCTTAAGGACGGGTGAACCGCGGCGTTGCCAGTGGCTTTGAACCGTTAACGAGGCGTAAGCGCCGCCGGGGCGCTTTCAGCGGGCGCCGGCTTCCACCAGGCGCCGGTTGACCAGCGCCATCAGCTGGCCGGCCACCATCTCGCCCATCTTCGCATCGTCTTCTTCGGCGCGCGCCGCGCGGGCAATGGCGGCGACATGCAGGCCCACGATGGCTGGCTCCGGCGCCTTATTCACCCGTTCCATCTCGTCCATATAGTGGCAGAGGATTTCCGCGACGCGGCCCGCTGTGGCCAGGCCGGCATTCTCGGCAAAGTTGCGGATCTCATGGGCGATGGCGAAAGTCTGCGCCAGATCGATGCTTGCCTCTTCCAGGGCTTCCACATAGTCCAGGATGGCGTCACGCAGTATGGGCGTATAAGCGTCCATTGCGGTCCGCGCTTTCAGCGCGACATGGTCCGATTGCAGCGTCTGCAAGGCGCGGATGCCGTTCTGCTTGCTCATCATTTGCGGATAGGCATCCGGCGCAATGAATTCAGCCTTGTTTTCCGAGGCTGGGCGCGTCGTCAGCTTTTCGGTGGTCTGCACGGTCATCAGCGCACGTCCACATCTTCCATGTCCTCGGCGCGGCGCCAGGGCCCGCCATAGCCTTCGGTCCGGTGGCGGCGCCGGTCGGGCCCGAAATAGCTGTCGCAGCGGACAAAGGCGCGGGGCCGCTCCACGATCTCGGCGATGCGGGCAAACAGATTGCTCGCCGTGATCGGCTTGGCCAGCAGCTCGGTGACACCGGCATCACGAGCGGCTTCCACCCGATGTTTTTCGGTGTGGCCCGTGATCATGATGATCGGGATGAAGGGGTTGGGGCTGTTCTGGTCGTTGCGGACATAGCGGGTGAATTCCAGCCCATCCATCGGCTTCATGGCGAGGTCGGTCAGGACCAGATCGGGGCGGCGCAGGCGCAACGCCTCGATGGCGGCCTGGCCCTGTGCGGCTTCGGCGATATCGGTGATCCCGATCGAATTCAGCAGCGCCCGCAACAGCGACCGCATGTGGGAATTGTCTTCGACAATCAGTGCCTTGAGGTATTCGAAGCCGCCCGACATCCGCCTTTTGCACTCCAGCCGCCGGCAGACCTGGTCTTCCCGCTCCGGATTGCCGCTAAATTATCACCGAGAAGTTACCTGGGCCGGGTTAGGGAAGGGTTACGGAAGATAGGGACGGACGATGTTAACGAATGTGGCATTCCGCCTGCATATGCTTGTCCGGTCTGCGATTTCGCCGTCCGTCCTGGGCGCGACGGCGGCCGTTTTTGACCGCGAAGGCCGGATTCTCCTGGTCCGGCACAGCTATGCCCCCGGCTGGCATTTGCCCAGCGGCGGGGTGAAAAACGGCGAGCATCCCGACACGGCGGTGCGGCGGGAGCTGGCCGAGGAGCTGAACCTTTCCGGCGGCACCTTCCGCTTTATCGGCTTCTACGCGCGCAAGGCCGGATGGGTCAGCGCGCCGGTCGCCTTTTATCGGGTCGATGACGCCGTGGTGAATTTTCGTCCTAACCTCGAAGTGCGCGCCATCTGTTTCGCCGATCCTTCGGCGCCGCCACCGGGTACGGGGTCTGGCACCTTGCGGCGGCTGGCGGAGCTTTCGGGCAAAGCCGAAATCTCGCCCTATTGGTGAGCTTGCCTTTTGGTCCCGCCTCCCGTAGCGACAAAGCCGATGAACCTTTCCGTCCCGGACGTTTCGATCCCGCTTTGGCAGATCCGCCTGGAAGAACCCGGCGATGCCCGCGCCATCGAGGCGCTGAATGAAGAGAGCTTCGGTCCCGGCCGGTTCGCCAAATCGGCCTACCGTTTGCGGGAGGGCGTGAACCCCATCGCGGCTTTGTCCTTTGTCGCGGTGGAACATGTCGGGGACAAGGAAGTTCTGCGCGGCTCGGTCCGTTTCTGGCCCATCAAGGTCGGTGGCCATGAGGAAGTGCTGCTGGGGCCCTTGGCGGTGCGCGGCGATCAGCGCGGGCGCGGTATCGGCATCGGCCTGATGCAGGCGGGCCTGGAGGCCGCGCGGCAGGGGCCCTGGCGCGGCGTGCTGCTGGTGGGCGATGAGCCTTATTACAATCGCGTCGGTTTTTCCCGTCTGCCGCCGGGACGGATAAAGTTTCCCGGACCGGTGGACCAGAACCGGATTTTGGGCCTGTCGCTCAAGGCGGGCGAGTTGCTCAATCTTTCCGGCGAAGTGCGCCGGGCGCAGATCGACGAGCCGGTCTGTGCGCCGGGCGCCGGCGTCGGCTGACCATGCGTCTTGGCCCGGTCCTTCTGTTCGCATTGCTGTGGACGGGAAAAGGCCAGGCCGAGCCGGCACCGCTTGTGGTCGGGATGGACCATATTCCGGTGGTGGTGCGCGATCTCGACAAGGCCCAGGCCGATTTCCAGGCGCTGGGTTTTGCCATCAAGCCGGGGCGCTTGCATGCCGATGGTATCCGAAACGCCCATGTCAAATTCCCGGACGGCACCGAGATCGAGCTGATCACCGCGTCATCCGCTGTGGATGCTCTCACGTCCGAATATCGCGCCAGACTCGAAAGCGGCGAGGGCCCGGTCTATTTCGGTCTCTATGCGCCCGATCACGCCGCGCTTTCCACGCGGCTCGCTGCTGCCGGTCTCGCCGCAAGCCAGGATGGCGGCCTGATGTCGTTTCCAACCGCATCGCCGCTGCATCCCCTGTTTTTCGGAACGCGGCAAAAAGCGCCCACAGACCGGCCCGAGCATTTCGCTCATGCCAACGGCGCCTCGCGGCTCTCGGGACTTTGGGTGCGGGATTTTGGCGGTAGGCGGAATCTGCTGGCAAAGCTCGACGTGAAGCCCGTCATCGCAAAGTCCTGTGGGCCGCTTCAAGGTCCGGTGATGGACGCGCATTTGCCGGAAGGCGAGCTTCTTCTGGTCCGCCCGCAAGCCGGCACCGGAAATGTGGTGGCGGCGCAAGTCGAGGTCCGCAATCTTGCAGCTGTGAAACAGATTCTGGCGCGGAAGCGAATCGCGCACCGGGACTATCCGGCTTGCGAGCCAGCCTCGGTCTGGGCGCCGCCATCCGCTGCGCACGGCATCTGGCTGCAATTCGTCCAGGTGCACTAGCGCCGGGCTACCGGTCCGGCGGCTCGCCCAAGCCCGCCGCGCGTTAGCCCTCTCGCAGGTCCGTCTGGACCTGCGCGCACGCCTATCGGCACGCCGGGCTAACGGTCCGGCGGCTCGCCCAACCAAGCTCGCCGCGCGTTAGCCCTCTCGCAGGTCCGTCTGGACCTGCGCGCACGCCTATCGGCGCGCCGGGCTAACGCCCCTCCAGCCGCCAGGCCAGCAATAGCGAACCAACGATCAGGAGCAGCGCCAGCCATTGCGGCAGCAGCTTTTCCTGCTCCAGCGCGGTCACGCGATAGGCGCCATTGCTGCGCAGACCGATCCAATGGGTGCCGCTGGCGCTGTCGGTTTTGCCGACCCGGCGGATCTCCGGCATGCCGTCTTCCAGCCAGCGCACACTGCCGCCGTTGGCTTCGGCATCGGGCTTGAGAACTTCATCGGTGGCGCGCATGTCGGCCACTTCCTTCGGGTTCAGCGGCCCGGCGGCGGTGACAGTGGAAAGGATGCCATCGGTGGCGCGATAAAGACCCAACTCGTCGGCGCGCGCATCGGCCCGCCAGATGCCCGGCTCA
>CAYQZM010000163.1:0-7594 GCA_964421935.1 uncultured Rhizobium sp.
CGAGCAGATCGGCCGCAAGCTCTGCTTCTTCCCGCTATGGGATGTGAAGAGGCATGCCAGCAGCGCGTTGATCCTCAGCGCGGTCGCCGCCACCGGCGAGGCGCACAGCACCCATGGCAGCGCAGTCGCGCCCCACGGCTCCGACGGCGGGCTGGCCAAACTCGAGCTCAGGCTGCTGCGGGCGGCCGGCGAATATGCCCAGCGCGTGCATGCCTCGCAGAAGGTCTGCGCGGTGGGAACGGGCGTCAGCTATGACACTTTGTCTTCCCTCTCCGGCCGGGTGCGCTACATCACCACCCTGAAGGAAATCCGCACCACGCCGGTTTGTCCGCTACTGCTGAAGATCGAGGACATTCCGCAGGGCGTGCATCTGGGCCGCCTGGGCGAGATCATGAACATGGTCTGCGTTCCCAATGTGCGCTTCATGCTGGAATTTTCGGAGCGGATACCCGAGCTGGATTTCCGGATGGGCGCGGCGGGTATCGGCGCCGTGCTGCCCGACGATTGCCAGGCTTGGCAGGCCGAGAACATTCTGAAGCTTCTGCCGAACCGCCTTCTGGGACAGCATGCATTCGGCTTCCTGCGCGGCTTGAACACCCCTGCCCTCGTGCACCAGGCGGAGAGCCACAATCTGCGCTTCGGCTTGGGCGCGGCACTGGACCGCGAGCATCGCTATACGGGGCTGGAAGCGGTCCCCGACTTTCCGCTGAGCTGACGCAACAGCGAGGCTATTCCAGGTCGAACGTCACACCGGCCCGCAGCTGCTCGTTGGGGCGGCCATCCTCTCGCGCAAGGCGATAGGCCAAATCCAGCGCGAGCCCGTCTCGTATCGGCCAGATCAGCCCGATCAGCTGCGCAAACACTTCCTCGCCACCGAAGACTTTTTCATAGCGGAGTTCGGCGACCGGGCGCACCGCCCAGTCCTTCGGCCCTTCCAGAATGCCGCCCATCACCATTCCGCCCCGGCCGTCACGGGTGAGCATGGGACCGATGTTGAAATGCCAGGCGCCCCGGTCCCTCTGGTCGCTGGTCAATAGCGTCCATTCCAGGCCTGCGCCATTTTCGGTGCCGATACCCGGCAGCAGCACGGAAAACTCTGAACCCAGGCTGACCCCTTCCTTCTTCTGAAGGCTGCCTTCACGGATCACCGTCTTAAGCGAAGCGGCTGCATCGCCAAACTCCGAGCCGCCGCGGACCAGAACATTGTTGCGCCCTTCCAGCACTGCTTCCCAATCGTCGGCAAAGCCGTAATTGAAGATCACTGCCGGCGCGACCCATTTGGTGCCGTCATCGTCATGCCGCCAGCCGACAGGCTCCATCTCGATTTCCCATACGCCTTTGTCGGCCACGGCTGCGTCGGTGGAGTCGAACGGCCTGTAGGCCAGCGCCTGGCTGGACCAAAACGCCAGCCCCACCGCCAGCGCGATAAACTTTCGCATGCTTTATTGCTTCTGCATCCGCCAGACGGAAGTGCTCTTCCAGCTCGCCAGCTGCTTGCCCGCCCAGGCCGCGTCCTTGTCCTTGTGGCAGGCGTTGCAGGCATTGGGAATCTGCGCCGCCTCGGTCTGGGCCGGGGTGACGAAATGGAAGGTGTGGGTGGCGACGAACGGTCCCCCCGGCAGCTCGGGCAGGATCTTGGGCATGTGACAGGCCACACACTGACTGCCCGGGCTGTTCGCCGGATGATGCGTATGCTCTTCCAGGGTGGCGGTGTGCGGCCCGTTCTGGCTGCCGATGCTGTGGCAGGAGGCGCAGATCTCGCCAGCAGGCTTCCTCAGCATGGCATCGTTCTTGGTGCCATGCGGATCGTGACAGGAAAAACAAGTCACGCCGCGATTGTACATCAGGCTTTGCACGAAATCGTTGCCCTGCATACGGTTCTTGTGCGCGGTGCCGTCCGGGAAATGGGTGAAGCTGGTCTCGCCCAGCTTGTGCGGCTCCAGCTTCCAGAAATCCGACAATTGCAGACCGGCGTGATAACCCACCGCCCAGTCGTAATACTGGCCCTTGATGGGATTAGTCAGCGGCTGGCCCTGGCTGTGGCACTGGATGCAGGTGTCATTGGCCTGCACGAAATTCTGCCGCGCCGGATTGAGGATGTTGAGCTTGGTGGGCGCGGCGACATGGGCCGAGCCCGCGCCATGGCACTGTTCGCAGCCGACATTCCATTCCGTACCGGGCTGCTTGGTATCGATGTTGAAATTCACCGAATGGCAGCCGTCGCACAAGGGCGCTGTCGGGCGGGTGGAGTTGTCGCCATTGGGATCGGGGTAATGGATCGCCCACCAGTCCTGATTGTCAGCGACATGGAATTTCGACCACTTTTTGGTGGCGATATTATATTGGACGGGCATCACGATATAGGTGTCGCCGGACTTCTTCCAGAAACGCTGCTTCCATATGCTGCCATAGACGAAAGCGACATCGTCCTTGTTGAAGCGCAGCTCGGGCGGCGCGGTGGCGGGATCGGCGGCGAAGGCGTCGGGATGGGTTTTCGGATCGCGCAGCACATTGGCCATGGCCGTCTTGGACCAGCGCGCATAGATGTCCTGATGGCAGCTCTGGCAGGCCTTGGAGCCGGTGTAATGGGCGCCGTTCACCGCCGCCGCCTGCCGGGCCGAGATGTCCTGCGGCTCGCGCGCCATCACGATCGGCAGATGGCGCAGATAGGTCACCAGCTGCCACATCTTGCGGTCGGGGAAATTCCACGCCGGCATGGCCGTGTTCCGGATGCCGTTGCGCACATGATAGAAAATCTCGCCGTCCGACATGGCGCTGAGCGCAACCTTCAGCACCGGCGCGCGCGGAAAGGCGCCGCTGCCGATCTCGGTCCGCCCGCCGCCGTCATAGGCGTGGCAGGTCTCACACTTGGCGGTGTAGAGTTCGCGGCCCGCGGTGATGTCGGCCGCATCGGGATGGGCGGCCAGCGGATTCTTCATGGCCGCCTGATCGGCGGGCACGCTGTGCTTCAGAAGCCAGGTCGCCAGCGCCACTTCCACTTTCGAGGGCTCATTGCGCGCCACCGACAGGCCCGGCAGCACGGCGAAATAGAAACCGGCCGCCAGAACCACCAGCGCAACCAGCACGACAATCACAAACATGCGCCAGCCATTGCGCGGCGAACGGGGATTGTCCTGGTCCGTCATGATCGACCTCGCGCGAAGCAGCGATGCGAGTTTTGATACCGGTGTTTCGGTGTGTCAACGCCGTGATATAAGCGTATCATGCAGACGAGATTGGGAAATCCCAATGTAAGCGATCACTGGCTGATGCTGGTGCATCAGTTGCCCAGCCGTCCCGCCTATGCACGCGTGAAAATCTGGCGGCGTCTGAAGGATGCGGGCGCCATCAGCCTTCGCAATGCAGTCTATGTGTTGCCGAACAGCGAGGAAAACCGCGCCAGTCTCGCAGCGATATTGCGGGAAATCGAAAGCCATGGCGGCGACGTCATGCTCATACAGGGTGAAGTGGTGGAAGGACTCCGCAACGATCAGTTGCGCGCGCACTTCAATGCCGCCCGCGAGTTGGAATATCGCGAGATCGCGGACGAATTGCGCCGCCTGTCCCAGGCATGGAAGAAACGCAAAGTTCCCAAAACCGATCCCGGCCAGGCGCTGTCTCGCATCTCGCAGCGGCTGGCAGCTCTCAATCGAATAGATTTTTTCTGCGCTTCTGGACGTGTCGCCGCCGAGGCGCTTCTGGCCCGGCTTGAACACAGCCATATCATGCGCGGAGCGCCCACGCTCGAGGCTCCCGCCCCCACCGACTTTCGGAACAAGACGTGGGTGACGCGACAGGATATTCACGTGGACCGCATCGCCTCGGCCTGGCTGATTACCCGCTTCATCGATCGGGGGGCGACGCTGAAATTCGTACCGGGGAAAAATTACAAACCACTGGCCGGTGAATATCGCTACGATATGCAGGACGGCGAGTTCACCCACGAAGGCGACAACTGTTCCTTTGAAGTGCTGTTGCAACGCAGCGGCGTAGGCAACCCGGCGCTCAAGATCATCGGGGAAATCATCCACGATATAGACCTGAGCGACGGGAAATTCGGCCACCCGCAAACCGCGGGCATCGCCCATGTCATTTCTGGCATCTGTCGTACCCAAGGCTCGGATACCGCCCGGCTGGAACGCGGGCGAGAATTGTTCGACGATATCTATGAGCAATTCCGCCGCCGCAAAGAGAGATGACATGCTGTATCTGACGATCAAGGCGCTGGTCTCGGGCGTCATCGTGATGACGGTGTCGGAGCTCGCGCGCCGCAATCCCACCTTGGGCGCGCTGGTTGTATCGCTGCCACTGGTATCGCTGCTGGGTATCCTGTGGTTGTGGCGCGACACCGGCGATACGGAACGCATTGCCGCCCATGCCGAGGCGACGTTCTGGTATGTGCTGCCGTCGCTGCCGATGTTCCTGGCCTTCCCGTTCATGCTGCGCCACGACATCGGCTTCTGGCCGGCGCTTGTGGCAGCTTGCCTGCTCACAGTGCTGCTTTACGGTTTGACGGTACTGGTGGCGGCGCGCTTCGGCGTGCGGCTCTAAATATCTGTGCAAAGCACGCGGTGGCTGCGGGCTTGGGCCGAGGGCTATGACTCCGGCCTGTCGCAGCATCACACCGACGGCGTGGATGACAGCAAGCTCATCGCCTCCATGCTGCGCCACGAGGCCGGCAACATCGATGCGGTGATCAGCGCCTATGAGCGGCTGACCCCGTAAGGTTATTTGATATCGGTAGAACGCCGACCGGGCATACCTTCCGGCGGTGTGCCCTGCGCCAGGGCGCCATAGCGGCCGCGGAAATAGACCAGCGGCGCACCTGCCGCGTCGTTATGCCGGAAGCGCAGAACCCGCCCGATCAGGATGGCGTGGTCGCCCGCATCCTGAACGCTTTCCCGCGCGCATTCGAACACCGCCAGGGAGTCGGCCAGCGCCGGGGGCCCCAGTTCGGTGGGAACCAGGGCAATGCCGTCCAGACTATGTTCACCCTGCCCCGCAAATCTTGCCGATACAGCCTTGTGTCCACTGGCTAAAATGGAAACGGTGAAACCCGGCGCGCCGGCGAAGGCGGGATAGCGGCGCGAGCGCCGGTCGATGCACCACAGCACCAAGGGCGGGTCCAGGGAGACCGAGGCGAAGCTGTTTACCGTGATCCCCATATGGGACGCCTCGTCGCTGGCCGCGATTATCACGGCGATGCCGGTGGGAAAGCAGCCCAGGGCGTCGCGAAAGGCCTTGGTATCGAAGGGTTTGGGGGCATCCCCGGCGGCGTCCATGGCCCATCCTTAAGGCCCCCGGCTTCACACTCGGTTAAGGGGGGTTATGCATGATCCTTCCGAAGGTTAGGCGAGGCGGCAAAAAGACCGCAAGGCCACCTTCAGGTATTGGGCTGCAGAAGCAGAAGGTGGGCGTCATGGCCGGCGACAACGCCGTCATCATCAAACGTATCAAGAAGGGTGGTCACGGCGGCCATCACGGCGGCGCCTGGAAAGTCGCCTATGCCGACTTCGTCACCGCGATGATGGCCTTCTTCCTTTTGATGTGGCTGATCAACACCACCACCCCGGAACAGAAGCGCGGCATCGCCGATTATTTCGCGCCCCAGTCCATCGCCCAGACGGTTTCGGGCTCGGGCGGCGTGCTGGGCGGCAAGGTGATGGGCGAAGACAACGCCCATGCCGGCGGCGCCCAGTCGGTGATGCAGAAGCAGTCGCCGCCCTCGCCTTCCTCCGCGACCCATGCGCTGGCCAGCGGCCAGACCACCGGCGGCGCCAATGCCAATTCGACCAGCAGCTCGGACGCCACCAACGCCCAGGACGGCGAGTTCAATCACGCCGCCGAGGCGATCCACCAGGCGGTGCAGGACAATCCCGACCTTGCGAACCTGTCGCATCAGGTGATCACCGAGAACACGCCCCAGGGCCTGCGCATCCAGCTGGTGGACCAGGATGGACGGCCGATGTTCGCGCAGGGCTCAGCGGAACCGCTGCCCTACACCAAGAAGCTGCTGACCGCGATCGGCGGCATCGTGGCGGGCCTTTCCAACCGGGTTTCCATCGCCGGCCACACCACCGGCAATGACGTGGCGGGCGGCGGCGGCACCTGGGACCTGTCGGCGACCCGCGCCAACGCGGCCCGCGCCCTGTTGCAGACGGGCGGGCTTTCCAGCGACCGCATCTATGAGGTGGCGGGCAAGGCCGGATCGGAGCCGCTGTTGCCGGAAGATCCGAACGCCAGCGCCAACCGCCGGCTTTCCATTTTGCTGATGCGAGAAGCCCCGCCGGTGCCGGCCAAAACCGGGCTGTAATCCTCCCAAACCGCTCACCCGGATGCATTCCGCGACGCGGAATGCATGTGCCCTCTTCCGTAAGGGGCCTTCTTCCCTTGGGGGCCCGAAGGGCGGGCGCGCGACGAAGCCGCGAGTCGAGGGTTAAGCCAACGCAAAGCCTTCAAAACATGTCTGGACAGGCGGCGGCTGCTTCGCGCTAACCACAAGCGAAAAATCATCTTTTCCGAACAATAATCTACTTTTATCCGCCGCCCTCGCGCGTTCATACTGACGGCTGGGGATCGAGCTTTTAACCGTGACGGACCAACGCAGCACACGCATACCGCAATTCTTCCTGACGCCGGGCGGGCCCTGCCCTTACTTGCCCGGCAAGACGGAGCGGAAAGTGTTTGCGCGGCTGGGTGGCAACCTGGCGCAACCGCTCAGCGAAGCGCTGACCCATTCCGGTTTCCGCCGCAGCCAATCCATTGCTTATCGACCGGCCTGCGAAGGTTGTTCCGCCTGCGTGTCGGTGCGCATCCGTGTCGGCGGGTTCGAGCCCAGCCGCAGCCTGAAACGCATCATCCGCCGCAGCCAGGACCTCAGCCGCGCCGAAGTGGTGGCGGAGGCGACGCGCGAGCAGTTCGCGCTGCTGCGCACCTATCTGGATGCGCGCCATCCCGGTGGCGGCATGAGCGACATGGGCCTGTTCGACTATGTCGCCATGGTGGAAGAGACGCCGGTCGAGACGCACATCGTGGAATACAGGAAGCCCGACGGCGCGCTGGTCGCCTGCGCCCTCACCGACCGGCTGAAGGACGGGCTGTCGATGGTCTACAGCTTCTTTCATCCCGGCGAGGATGGGCGCAGCCTGGGCAGCTACATGATTTTGGATCATGTGCGCGCGGCGGCGGAAGCCAAGCTGCCTTATGTCTATCTGGGCTATTGGGTGCGCGGCTCCGAGAAGATGGACTACAAGACGCGCTTCTCGCCGCTGGAAGCGCTGACCCCGAACGGCTGGGAGCCGCTGGAGGGGTAGGCTGTGGCGTCGATGGCGCCAATAAGCGTGTCCAATTATCAGCCATAAAACTGACGGAAAATCAGTTGATGCAACGCCCCCGCCGAAGCGCAGGATAGGGCGAGACATTTTTTGCAGTTTCTCTAGGTTACCTTTGTTCTCGGTCGGGGGGAAGCTTGGCTGCTATCACAAAACAAGCCCTGAGGGTTTACGCCGCCCTTCAACAACTACGCGGCAACAATGCTGATGTATTGGACGCGTTGATACCATTCTTTGATCCTATTTTGGAGAAGTTAAACAAC
>CAYQZM010000164.1:0-7928 GCA_964421935.1 uncultured Rhizobium sp.
TCGTCAAGGAAATCCAGGACGTCTATCGTCTGCAGGGCGTGAAGATCAACGACAAGCACATCGAGGTGATCTGCCGCCAGATGATGCAGAAGCTGGAGATCACCGAGGGCGGCGAGACCACCCTGATCGCCGGCGAGCATGACGATGCGTCGGAGCTGGAAGCTGCCAACAAGAAGGCGACCGAGGACGGCCACAAGCCGGCCGAAGGCCGCGCCATCCTGCTCGGCATCACCAAGGCGTCTTTGCAGACCCGTTCGGTCTTCTCGGCTGCCTCCTTCCAGGAAACCACGCGCGTCCTCACCGACGCCGCGGTCAATGGCAAGGTCGACATGCTGGAAGGCCTGAAGGAGAACGTGATCGTGGGCCGGCTTATCCCGGCGGGCACGGGCGGCGCCATCGCCCGTCTGCGCCACATCGCCACCGAGCGTGACAAGGCTATCCAGGCCGAACAGGCGCAGCAGCAGCCGGTTGCGGCTCTGGAAGCGCCGGCCGCCGAATAGCGGCGTTTTCCAATACAAAAATTGGCCGTCGGATTTGTGTCCGGCGGCTTTTTTTTGTTTTTGAACCCCCTCCGGCTTCGACTATCCGGCGCTCGCTTCGCTCGCACCGCCGTCGAAGCCGCCTCCCCCTTTTTGATGCGCTTCGCGCAAAAGGGAGAGGCGGGGCATGTCCCGAGCGGATGGTCGCCCGGCGAAATGCCGGGCTCGTGCCAAAGCACCAGGACGATTTGTCATTCCCGTGAAAGCGGCATCCAGCTTGGATGCCATTGGCAACGGTGGTCCTTATTCTTGATTAGAACCGGTCGCGCAATGGCGCCAATTTTAGACGAGCCCGCGTGTCAGCCACCTTCGCCAGAATTGCCGCCTGGAATTTCTTGCGTTCGGGCACCAGCTTCGCCAGGACTACTGCTTCATCCTGTAGTTTCTCGTGGCAGTCGTTCTGCGCCTCCTGACTTGCTAGATCGCCAAAGCATTTCAGACTGAATTCCTGGTCTCCCGTCAGCGTCGCAACAATTGCAGCGTGATAAAGTGTCCAAGGATTCTGGGACCGTCGCCGGTCCTTGGTTTGTTCCTTGAGATGGTCGGCGATCTCTTTCAAGGACGCGAATTCCTTGTCCAGTTTGGCCGCTTCCGCTCCAGCTAACTTGGCGAGCCTTTCGGCTTCTGGCCGAAATTGTTCCATGGATTCAAACGGTACAAAACCGCTCGCCCGCTTCATGTAGTCGAACTGCCAGTCGCTTTCCGAATGCCAAAACCAGCTTGCGGCGATATTGAGGTACGAACCTTTGCCGAAGCCGCTCGGCTGGAATTCGACCAAAAGCATCCAAAGGCCCCGGTCCGCGAACCAGACCCGCGAGCGGCCTTTTTGTTGAAATCCCAAGGGGGATAACACCGTCCCGGCGGCCGCCCGAATCAGCGCGGAATGGTCATTTGGAGCCATGGTTCGAATATTGAAAACGTGAAATGGGAGGTAATCCGGCCGTCCACGACTATATTAGGCCCATGAAATTACCGGAACCAATGTCCTGGGATCGCGCCGAAGCCCGCAAGGGCAAGTTCGACGGCCGCTTCATCGTCGGCGTGATGACCACCGGGATCTACTGCCTGCCGTCCTGCGCCGCGCGGCCGCCCAAGCCCCAGAATGTGCGGCTGTTCACCACCGAGGCCGCGGCCAAGGCGGCGGGTCTGCGGGCCTGCAAGCGCTGCCGGCCCGATCTTTATTACAAGGGCGAAGACGAGAATGTGGCGTTGTTCGAAGGCCTGGCGTCGCGCGTGGCGGCCCATCCCGATGAATTCGCCGATGCGTCGGCGCTGTCGAAGGCGGCCGGCGTCAGCCTGACCAAGCTGGCCGATCTTTATCGCGATCATGCCCATCTGGCGCCGGTGCAATGGCTGCGGCGCTGCCGCGTCAAGCGTGCGGCGCAGGAATTGCTGGGCGGCGCAGACAAGGTGGCGGAAATTGGTTTTGGTGCCGGTTTTGAATCGGAATCGGTGTTCCATCGCCAGTTCCTGGCCCAGATGCGGATGACCCCCGGCGCCTATCGTGCCCTGGATGGTGCGCAGGTCTTTCTGTTGCAATTGCCGGCTGGTTATCGGGCCAAGGAAATCCTGTCCTATCACGGCCGTGATCCTGAAGCGGTCAGCGAGAAAAGCGAAGGCAACCGCATATGGAAAGCCATGCCGACCGAAGATGGTCCGGCGGTGGTGGAGATCAGCATCGAGCCTGGCCAGGCCTGGGTGAAGGTCCACAGTGAAAGGAAATTGGGACCGGGCGCGATGGCGGCGCTGCATCTGGCGGCGATGCGGATGCTGGGCCTGACCCTGGATGTCAGTTCCTTCGAAAGCCGGCATGCGGACTTTGCCGCGCCGCGCCGGGGCCTGCGCATGCCGCTCTTGCCGACCGGCTTTGATGCTCTGTGCTGGGGCATCATCGGCCAGCAGATCCATATCAAATTCGCTTCCCAGCTCCGGCGGGAGATGGTTTTGCTGGCCGGCGAAAAAATCGGTGACATGCGCGCCCATCCCACACCCGAAGCGGTGGCCAATATCGATATCGGCGCCCTGGCGTCGCGGCGCTATTCCCGCTCCAAGGCGCGCTATCTGGTGGATGCGGCGCAAGCGGTGGCCGATCGCCGCCTGGATATCGAAGCCCTGGGCGAGGGATCCGCCATCGCGGCGGAACGGGCGCTCACCGCCCAGCGCGGCATCGGCACCTGGACGGCGCGCTATGTGCTGATGCGCGGTGGCTTTGCCGATGCCGCGCCGATCGGTGACAGCGCCCTGGCGACGGCCTTGCAGCGATTGCATCAGCTGTCGGAACGTCCCGACGCGGAAGGCACCGCCCGGCTGATGGCGGCCTATGCGCCCCATCGCAGCATCGCCACCATGCATCTTTGGACTTACCTGCGAGAGACGAAGGAAGCGGCATGAGCAAACATTATTGGAGCCTGATCGAATCTCCGTTCCAGAAGTTCGCCGCCTGGGTGGACGAGGAAGGCCGGTTGCTGCGGTTCAACCTGCGCGCCACAGGCGCCGCGAAGGTGGATCCGGAGGCGGAAAACAACTCCCGCAAGCTGGCCGACGTGCAGCGCCAGGTGAATGAATATGCACTGGGCAAGCGCCGCGACTTCGATTTCGAGCTGTTACCCGAAGGGCCGGAGTTCGACAAGAAAGTCTGGAAGGCATTGCTGGACATCCCTTTCGGCACGACCACAAGCTATGGCGCGGTTGCCAAGCGCATCGGTCATCCCACCGCGGCGCGTGCCGTGGGTGCCGCAAATGGCGCCAATCCCATCGCCCTGATCGTGCCGTGTCACCGCGTGATTGGTGCCGATGGCAGCCTGACCGGCTATGGCGGCGGCCTACCGCTCAAGCGCAAGCTGCTGGAGCATGAGGCGCGGGTGTGTGGCACGCGGTTGGACCTTTTTGGTTGATCCGTTTGGTCATTCCCGCGAAAGCGGGAATCCAACTTGCAGCTGCTGTGCTCTAGAAGTTGGATGCCCGCTTGCGCGGGCATGACAATCGGGAGCAAGTCACTTAAATCGCCTTCGACAGTCCGAAGAAGAATCCGCGGCGGGCGCCGAATTGCGGCGCGCCCACGCCGATGCCGGTGCCATCGCGGATCTCATAGACCTGGTCGAACAGGTTGATGACATCGAACCGCGCTGTCAGGCCTTTCCAGTCGCCCAAAGCAAAATCCTGGCTGAGGCCCAGATTGACCGTGACATAGTCCGGCACCGACTCGCCATTGGGCGTGGCGCCATCCTTGCGCAGGCCCGAGCCGTAAAGCAGGTCCAGCGAGACGTGGGTCATGTCCCAGGTGTAGGTGGCGCCGCCCGACAGGGTGACCAGCTGCTGGTGGTCCAGCGGGATGTAGTGGTTGGCGATATAGGCCAGATCACCGGGATCGAATTGGAACTGGCTGGAGACAATGTTGATGCCGACCGCCCGCTCATAGGAGGCGTTCAGATAGGCGGTGAAATTGTCGTGCGCGTAGTTGACGGTCAGCTCGCCGCCATATTGCCGCCCGTGCTGGTAGTTGAAGGGTGTCAGAATGATGGGTGCGCCAAACTGGCCTTCATCGATCAGGTTCTTGGATGTCTTGTAGAAGCTGTCCAGTCCCAAGGTGAAGTCACCGATCTTCTGCTCCGCGCCTAAGTCGAAATAATCGGCGCGCTCTGCCTGCGGCGTGTCGTTGGTCAGGCCGCTGCCGGCGGCGGTGGTGTTGTTGAACAAGGCCACACTGTTTGATGCCACCAGCTCGAAGGGCGGGGGAGAGAAATAGCGGGCATAACCGGCATGAATGGTGAGCGTGTCATTGGGCTTCCATACCCCGTTCAGGCGCGGGCTAAGCTGGTTGCCGGAGGAAAACGCCGAATAGGCATCGTAGCGCAGCCCGTAATTGATGGTGAGATTGTCGGTCGCCGCCCATTCGTCCTGGACATAGAAGCCGTAATTATAGCCGTGCTTGCTGCCATTGTCGGTGATGGTGTCCGGTGTGGCGGAGGTCTGGCAGGTCTGATCCGGATCGGTGCAGAGCGGATTGAGGTTGGGATTTCCCACACCGCCCGGCGCCGTCGGCAGCACGGTCGAACTGGTGCGCGAAAGCGTGTCATCGGCCTGATAGAGCAGGCCAAAGCGGATGGTATGGCCTTCGAAGGCGCGCCAGGAACCTTCCGCCTGCAAGCCATAGGCGACATCGCGCTTGTAGGCGGTCTGCGAAATGCCGTTGTACAGCAGATCGCCGGGGCCGGCCGTGGGCGTGAAGAACAGGCTGGAGTAACGGCCGAAGGCCGAGATCTGATAGTCCAGCGATCCGACGGAATGCAGATAACTCAGGATGCCGTAATGGGTGATCTCGCGCTGGCGCTCATCCAGGAGCTCGGATGGGAATGCGGTTGCGCCATTGTCGTTCAGCAAAAAATTGCCGCTGTCTGGGTCCTGCGGCCCCAGTCCGACAATCCCGTCCAGCCCGGATGGCTGAAGGCCGCGCCGGTTGGGAATCTGGAAGATCGCGTTGGAGGTGCCCAGCACGGCGCTGACACTGGAATTCTCATCCAGAATGTCCTGCAAAAAAGCAAAGCCGTGATACTGCTGGGTGCGGTCATGCCGCGGATCGACGCTGCCGTCCGGTGACTCGATGCCCAGAGTGTTGGTGGTGTAATCGCCGGAGACGAAATAGTTGAAGTGGCCGGACGAGCCGCCATAGGCCAAGGATGGCTCCAGAGTGGAATGGCTGCCGCCATACATGCTGACCACGCCACCATAGTCGAACACGCCCGACTTGGCCTGGATATCGACGATACCGCCGGTACGTAGCCCATATTCGGCGGGCAGGGCGCCGGTGATCAGGCGCACGGAGTCTGCAAGACGCGGATCCAGGGTCTGGCCGAACACGGAAATGCCCTCCGGCAGGATGATGCCGTTCAGCCGGTATTGCAGGCCATTATGTTCGCCGCGCACATGCAGCTGGCCGAAACTGTCCTGGGCGACACCCGGCATGCGCAGCACCACGGAATTGAGCTGGGCATTGTCGCCGCCCGGCTGGGCCTGAATGTCCTTGGCGGTGATGGTGTAGGTGGATGCGCCGGTCTGGGTCTGGATGGCGTTGCGCGCCGCCGCCAGCTTTTCGGCCGTGACGGTGACGCTTTCGGTTGATTGTTGGGCGAAAGCAGGGGTGGACAATAGCGCGCTCGTGGCGGCGCCCAAAAGCAAGAGGGAACGAAACATCAGAATCTCCGAAATGGGATAGCGCACGCAAAGGCGTGCGAAAGCGGCCTTCAGGCCGCGCGCGAAAAGGGAAAGCGGATTAGCGGCGCGGTGGGGCGCGGCTCTGCCAGGCAAAGGCCGTGGCGGGATCGGCGGCGAAGGCCAGGACCGTAGCGATGCTGACCGCAACAAAAGTCAGGCTCAGAAGACTGACGGCCGTCGTGGGAGCCAGGAATGTGCCGGCATGAACCAGTTCCTGGCACAGCCGGCACTGATCCACGGGATCGAGCTTGAGCGGCACCTTGTGGCCGTCATTCGTCTGGACCTTGACCGCCGCCGGTTGAAGCGACTGGTGAATATGGGTCTGGACGGCCAGGTTCTGGAGGAAGAACGCCAGCAAGGCCAGCGCGGTAACCCACCGCCTGGCTGAACGAGGACCGGAAAAGAAGCGGGCGATGCCCGTCATGCTCTCATTCAACTTTGCTTTCGGCGCTACGAGTAAGCGATTTGGCGGAGTGCTGCAATTGCTGTCGGCGTTATCTTTGTAAACTTGTGTCGCGATGGCATGGTCACACCTCTATCCGGTCTTCTGGACGTGCCACCAGTTTGTAGAGGGCCGGCATCAGGAAGACGCTGATCAAAAGGCGCGTGAAGAGGCCACTGACAATCACCAGCGCGAACGGGCGTTGCGTGTCGGTGCCGACGCCGGTGGCGAGCGCCGCCGGCAGCAGACCAAGGGCCGCCACCAATGCCGTCATCATGATCGGGCGCAAGCGAAGAACGGCGGCGTCCCGCACCGCCTGTTCCGTGGGCATGCCGTCCCTGCGCAATTCGTTGACATAGGAGATGTAAACGACAGCGGTCTGTACCGAGACCCCGAACAAGGCGAGGAAACCAACACCGGAAGAGGCAGAGAAAGGCGTGCCAGTAAGCAGGAGCGCCAGGATGCCTCCCACCGGCGCCGACAGCAGAACCCCCGCCACGGTGATGAAAGGGAATTTGAAGTTGCCGTAAAGCGCGAACAGCAGCAGGAAGATCAAGAACAGCGTAAGCGGCAGAATGATGCGGAGTTGATGGCTGGATGCCACATATTCGCTATATTCCCCGCCCCAGTCGGCGCGATAGCCGCGGGGCAATGCCACCTTCTGGCGCACCTGCTTGATGGCATCGTTGACGGCGCCGGCCAGATCGCGGCCTTCCACCGAGAATTGTACGCCGATATAGCGGGAGTTGTTCTCCCGGTAGATGAAGGAGGCACCGTTGGTCACGCGGATGTCCGCCAGTTCCTTCAGCGGAATCTGCTGGCCGGCGGCGGTCGTGACCGGGATATTGCCGATCTCCTGCGGATTGTCGCGATACTGCTGCTCCAGCCGCACCACCAGGTCGAACTGCTTTTCCTGCTGCACGACCTGCGTGGCGGTATCGCCGCCGACAGCGGCTTCGATCAGCTTGTTGACGTCGTCGACATTCAGACCGTAACGGGCAATGCGGTCGCGCTTGATTGCGATCGCGAGGCTGGGCTGGCCGAGCTCCTGTACCAGGGTCACATCCCTGATGCCGCGCACATTTTCCAGAACCCGCTTGATGGCCTTGCCCTTCTGCTGAAGGACATTGAGGTCGGGTCCGAACACCTTCACCGCCAGGGCGCTTTTCAGCCCGGTTTCGGCTTCATCCACGGCGTCTTCGGCCGGCTGGGTATAGTTGAAGATGATGCCGGGAAAGGATTGCAGCTTCTGATTTATGGCCTCTATCAGGGCCGGCTTGTCGCGGTACCGACCATTCCAGTCACTGTAAGGCTTGAGGCCGACATAGAATTCGACGTTGAAAAATCCCGTCGGGTCGGTGCCGTCATCGGGGCGGCCCAGTTCGGAGGCCACCGAAGTGACTTCCGGGAAGGACCGGATAACCTCGCGGATCTTGGGTGTAACCTTGGCCGCTTCGTCATAGGAAATGCTGTAGGGCATGGTGGCGCGCACCCACAGCGCGCCTTCGTCCAGCTTGGGCATGAATTCCGCGCCGATAAAGGGCGCAATCAGCAAGGCGATTGCCAACAACACACCGGAGCCGGCCACGATGCGCCAGGGATGCTTGAGGCTATAGTCGAGTCCCTCGGTGTAACGTGTCTTGATATCCTCGAAGATGGCGTTGCGGCGCTCCACCACATTGTCACGCATGAACCAGGAACACAGTACCGGCAGCAATGTCAGGGTGACGATCAAC
>CAYQZM010000165.1:0-11364 GCA_964421935.1 uncultured Rhizobium sp.
GGCCATGTCACCATCCAGTCCCAGCTCGGCAGCATGCCCAATTACGACCAGGCGACGGCGCGGATCCTGAAGGTGCCAGGGGTGGTGCGGGCCGACCCGATCGTGGACGGCCAGGTGATGGCCAGCCAGAACGGCGCCAATACCGGGGTGATCGTGCGCGGCGTCCGCGCCCAGGATCTCGCCAAGACCAAGCTGGTGGCCGAGAAGCTGCTGCCGGGCGCGATCGACAATTTCAAGGGCGACGATGTGGTGATCGTCGGCTCCGGACTTGCCGCCAAGCTGGGCCTGCGCGTGGGCGGCGAGATCACGCTGCTGGCGCCCAAGGGCAATGTCACCCCCTTCGGCACCACGCCGCGGGTGAAGACCTATCGCATCATCTCCGCCTTCCGCGTCGGCAACACGCTTTACGACAACAACTATGTCTTCATGCCGCTGGAAGAGGCCCAGGCCTATTTCAATTTCGGCGATACGGTCAGCGGCATCGAGGTGATGCTGTCCGATCCGGAAAGTGATCTGGCATTGCTGCCGGCCCTGACCAAGGCGGCGGGACCGGCCACCAGGGCGGTGCCGTGGCAGAACCTGAACAGCGCTTTCTTCGAGGCCATTCAGGTCGAAGCCAATGTCATGTTCCTGATCCTGTCGCTGATCATTCTGGTGGCGGCGCTGAACATCATTTCCGGGCTGATCATGCTGGTGAAGGACAAGTCGCCCGATATCGCCATCCTGCGCACCATGGGCGCGACGCGGGGCGCGGTGATGCGGGTCTTCTTCATCGCCGGAGCCAGCATCGGGGTCACCGGCACCATCATCGGCTTTGCGATCGGGGTGCTGTTCTGCGCCTATATCGAGAATATCCGCCAGGGCCTGTCCAAGTTGACCGGCACGCCTTTGTTCGATCCCACCGTCTATTTCCTTTCCCGGATGCCGGCGCAGATGGATCCGGGCGAGGTGATATCGGTGGTGCTGATGGCGCTGGTGCTGACCTTCCTGGCCACGCTCTATCCGTCGTGGCGGGCGGCGCGGCTCGATCCGGTCGAGGCGCTGCGCTATGAGTGAAGTGCTGCGGCTTGACGCCATTACCCGCCGCTACAAGGAGGGTGAGGGCCAGCTTGAAGTGTTCAGCGGGCTCGATCTTTCCCTGCGCGCAGGCGAGATCGTGGCGCTGGTGGGTCAGAGCGGCGCCGGCAAGTCATCGCTGTTGCATATCGCGGGCCTGCTGGAAGCGCCGACCAGCGGCGAGATCCATATCGAAGGGACCGCGGCGTCGAAACTGCCCGATGCCGAGCGCACCCGCATCCGGCGAAATACCATCGGCTTTGTCTATCAGGCCCATCACTTGCTGCCGGAGTTCACGGCCCTGGAGAATGTGGTGCTGCCCCAGATGATCGCCGGCCGCCCCCGGGGCGAAGCGGCGAAGGAAGCCGAGCGGCTGCTGACAGTGGTGGGGCTGGGGCAGCGGTTGAGCCACAGGCCCTCGCAACTTTCCGGCGGCGAGCAGCAGCGTGTCGCCATCGCCCGCGCCCTGGCCAACAAGCCGCGAATCCTTCTGGCGGACGAGCCCACCGGCAATCTGGATCCGCGCACCGCCGGCGGGGTGTTCGATGCCCTCATCGCCATCACCCGGGCGCAAGGGCTGGCGGCGCTGATCGCCACCCACAATTTCGAGCTGGCGTCGCGCATGGATCGAGCTTTGCTCTTGCATCAGGGAAAGCTCGTCGAGGGGTTGCGCGCGTCCCCCTAACGCGACGCATTTATTCAAGGGCGGATCCGCCGCCAGGGCGCATGGACAGGGCTTTGCTCCTGCACCAGGGAAAGCTGGTCGAAGGACTGCACGCGTCCTCCTAGCGCGACGCATTTATTCAAGGGCGGCTCCGCCGCCAGGGCGCATGGACAGGGCTTTGCTCCTGCATCAGGGAAATCTGGTCGAAGGCACCCAGACCCCTCGTTAACGTTTGCCCAGCCCGCGTTAACCCTTTTCTTCCCAAAATGACGCAACTGTTCCGTGTGCGGACTCTTTTCTGCATATGAGTTTTCAGCGCCAGCAAGGCTATTGGACCTCTGCCGTCGAATTTCACGGCAATTCGATCACGGTTTGTTCTTGCATCCCGGTTGGAACCAAAGTAGAACAAAATCCAACCAAGCGGGAGATCATGATCATGTGGATCAAGGATGCGGCGGCGGGCGCGGGACTGGTTCTTTTCATGGTGTCGGCCTTTCTCCTGGCCAGCGGTGCCCATGCCGCGATGAACCATCTGCCGATCTAGGGCGATCTGATCGGAACCTTGTGGATAGCGGGGCAGCAAAGCCCCGCTGCGGCGCAGGCCGGGCGATACTCGCCTGTCGATTTCGGAAATCCTGCCCATGGCTTCCTTCGTCCATCTGCGCGTCAAGAGCGCCTTTTCTCTCCTGGAAGGGGCGGTCAGGTCGAAGGAGCTGGCGGACCTGGCGCGGGAAGCGGGAACCCCGGCGGTCGCGGTCACCGACACCAACAATCTGTTCGGGGTCTATGAGATCTCCGACGCTCTGACCAAGGCGGGCATCCAGCCCATCGTGGGCGCGCTTGTATCAGTGGAGTTTCAGCCACGGGCGCCGCATCAGACCGGTCCGCGTAAGAAGCCGCCCCATGTCGCGCTGCTGGCCCAGAACCAGGCGGGATACCAGAACCTCACCAAGCTCTTGTCGGCGGCCTATCTGGAAGTCGAGCCGGGCGACTGGGCGCATGTGAAAGCCGAGAAGCTTTTCGCCCATGCCGAGGGGCTGATCCTTCTGACCGGCGGCCCGGGGGGGCCGCTCAACCAGCATTTGCTGGATGGCCAGCGCCATCCCACCGAGGAGATTCTGGCGAAGCTGGCGGCGGCTTTCCCCAATCGCCTCTATGTCGAACTGCAGCGTCATGGCCTGCCCGAGGAGCGCGCCACCGAGGATGCGCTGCTGGACATGGCCTACGCGATGCACCTGCCGCTGGTTGCGACCAATGACGTGCATTTCGGCCGCGCCAACATGTATGCGGCCCATGACGCGCTGCTCTGCATCGCCGACGGCACTTTCGTCTCGCAGGATGACCGGCGCCGGCTGACGCGCGAGCACCGTTTCAAGACCGCCGCCGAGATGCAGGCCCAGTTTGCCGACCTGCCGGAAGCGATCGAGAACACGGTGGAGATCGCGCGCCGCTGCGCCTTCCGCCCGGTCAAGCGCAAGCCCATTCTTCCCGTCTTCACGCCGCCATCCGGCAAGTCGGCGGAAGAGGAACTGAAAGCCCAGGCGGAGCATGGTTTGGACCGGCGCCTTCAGGGCGCGCCGATGGCGGCGGAGCGCAAGGTCTATGACGAGCGGCTGACCTATGAGCTGGGCATCATCAACCGCATGGGTTTTCCCGGCTACTTCCTGATCGTCTCGGACTTCATGAAGTGGACGCGCGGGCAGGGCATTCCGGTCGGCGTGCGCGGCTCGGGCGCCTCCTCGCTGGTGGCCTGGGCGCTGGACATCACCAATCTGGACCCCTTGCGGTTCGGCCTGTTCTTCGAGCGCTTCCTCAATCCGGAACGTCTCTCCATGCCGGACTTCGATATCGACTTCTGCCAGGAGCGGCGCGACGAGGTGGTGCGCTATGTCCGCGACAAGTATGGCGCGGACCGGGTGGCGCAGATCATGGCGCTGGGTTCGCTTCAGGCGCGCGCGGCGGTGCGCGATGCCGGCCGGGTGCTGCAGATGCCGCTGGGCCTGGTCGACCGTATCGCCAAGCTGATCCCCAATCCGCCGGGCAAGAGCATCTCCCTGCGCGATGCGCTGGATACAGAGCCGCGGCTGCAGCAGATCGGCGAGCAGGAGCCCATTGCCCAGCGCCTGTTCGAGATCACCGAAAAGATCGAAGGCCTTTACCGCCACGCCTCGACCCATCCGGCCGGGGTGGTGATCGGCGACCGGCCGCTGGACGAGATCCTGCCGCTCTACCGCGATCCGCGCTCCGACATGCCCGTGACCCAGTTCGACTATGAGGACGCGGAAAAGGCCGGACTGGTGAAGTTCGACTTTCTGGGCCTGAAGACCCTGACCGTGATCGCCAAGGCCGAGGAGCTGCTCAAGAAGCGCGGCATCGAGCTGCACACCCAGACCATCGATTTCGACGACATCAACACCTTCGAGATGCTGAGCCATGGCGACAGCGTCGGCGTGTTCCAGATGGAAGGCGCCGGCATGCGCGACCTGCTGCGCAAGATGAAGCCGAACCACATCAACGACCTGGTGGCTCTGGTGGCGCTTTACCGGCCGGGCCCGATGGATTCCATCCCGACCTATATCGCGCGCAAGAACGGCAAGGAGCTGGTGGAATATCTGCACCCCGCCCTGGAGCCGATCCTGAAGGAAACCTATGGCGTGATGACCTATCAGGACGATGTCATGCGCATCGCCCGCGAACTCGCCGGCTATACCATGGGCGAGGCCGACATCTTGCGCCGCGCCATGGGCAAGAAGATCCCGGCGGAGATGATCCCGCAGCGGGAAAAATTCATGAAGGGCGCGGCGGAACGCAAGATCACCAAGGATGTCGCCGAGACCATCTTCGAGCAGGCGGAGAAATTCGCCGGCTATGGCTTCAACAAGGGCCATGCCGCCGCTTATGCCCAAGTCGCCTATCAGACGGCGTATCTGAAGGCGAATTACCCGGTCGAATTCCTGGCCGCTTCCATGACGCTCGATATTGCCAACACCGACCGGCTCAACATCTTCCGTCAGGAAGCCCAGCGGCTGGGGGTGAAGGTGGCGCCGCCCGACATCAATGTCAGCGAGGCGGTGTTCACCTGCGATGCCGAGGCAAACACGGTGTTCTATGCGCTGGCGGCGGTGAAGGGCGTGGGCCGCCAGGCCATGGACCATGTGGTGGAGATCCGGAAAGAAGGCGGGCGTTTCAAATCCATGTCCGACTTCGCCCGCCGCATCGATCCGCGGCTGGTCAACAAGCGCGCCTTCGAAAATCTGGTGCGAGCCGGCACCTTCGACACCCTCAATCCCAACCGCCGCCAGCTGGTGGAAAATTCCGACCGCATCCTGGGCGGGGCGCAGGCCGCGCAGCGCGAGCGGGAGAGCGGCCAGGTCTCGCTGTTCGGCGGTGGTGGCGCGACGGAGGAGATACGTCTTGCCGCGATGTCGGATTGGCCGGTGCATGAACGGCTGGGTGAGGAGTTCTCCGCCATGGGCTTTTACCTGTCCGGCCATCCGCTGGATGCCTATGGCCCGGCGCTCAAGCGGCTGGGCGCTTCGACCTATGCGGCGCTTTTGGAAGACCGCCGCCGCGGCGGCTTCAAGGCCAAGATCGCCGGCACCCTGATCAAGAAGTCGGAACGGCGCGGCCGCAGCGAGCAGATGTATGCCTTCGTTTCTTTCTCCGATCCCACCGGCATGTTCGAGGTGATGCTGTTCCCCGAGGTGCTGGCCGCCAGCCGGCCACTGCTGGAAGCGGGCAAGTCGCTGCTGATCACCGCCAGCGCCGAATGGGATGGCGATGAGCTGAAGCTGCGCGCGGCTTCGATCCTGGACCTCGACTATGCCGCACAGCAGGCGGGCGAGGGGATGGTGGTGCGGCTCTCGGATAGCTCGTCATTGGGGCAGCTTGCCGCCGAGTTGTCGCAATCGGGCAAGGGGCTGGTGAACATCGTGGTGCCGGGTGCTTCGGGCGAGGAAGTGGAGATCGAGCTCAAAAAGCGCGTCGCGGTGAATGCGACCTTGCGGAGCCGGATTGCGGCGCTACCTGGCGTGATGTCTGTGGAGGCTGTTTAGGAGGTTTCGTAATGTTGCTGATGCAGCGCATCTCCAAATACGCCTATCTTTGCCTGATGTCGTTGGGAGCATTGGTCGCCATACTCGGAATCATTTCGGCGATAAGAAGCATCCAGCCCGATGATGCGCGGTTTCCCGGAAGCAGATGGTGGGACCATCCGGTACTGCAGAATGGCGGGACGGGGCTTGTGTTGCTCCTGGTGACCGCTGCTTTTTTTGCCATTTTCATCCGCCGCGGCACGCATCTCCTCGCGCCCTTGGCTTATGTTGCGAGTTGCGCGGCAAACGGGATTGGATTTTCGGCCTTGCTCATCGACATCGAAAAGCGGGGGGCGCCGGGGCCAAGGCTTACGATAGCTGATGGACTTGCGGAAGCGGTGGTCTGCCTGGCTCCCGCGCTCCTGGTCACGGCGGCCGCTTTGCTCTGGAATTACAGGGCGGCTTCAAAAGCAAAGCTGTTATAGCTCGCTCAGGCGGAGATCACGGCGCGCACAAAAGCGGCGCGTTCGGAAATCGGCGCCAGCGGCAGCTCCACCAGCTCATAGCCAAGACCGGTATAGACCTCTCGCATGACCTGACAAGTGGCTTCGGCTTCCGCCAATGTCTGTTTGCGTTCGGCGTCCTGGGTGAAAATCTCGGGCCAGGGCGGCGCGAGAAAGACGCGCCTGTTGTAACGACGCTCGACCGCGGCCTGCACAAAAAGTTCGGGAAGGGGCAGGCCGCTCCATTGCAGATAGCCCACCACATCGGGAATGCCGCGATCGAAGATCACCGGCCCTTCCAGTTGCCGCGCCGCGTCCCAGGCCGCGATGTCCCGCTCCAGCATCTTCTCCGCGAAGGCCTGCGGGTCTTTCCAGGGCAAGGCGCTTCCGCCCGCCGCCTGCTCTTCCTGGATGATGGCGCGGCCGGCTTCCGGCATGCAGTGGATGCCATCCAGCGCCGCGATCAAACTGGTCTTGCCTGAGCCTGGACCGCCGGTGATGACGAAGAAGCGATCCATCCGAACTCAGAGCTTGCGGATTGCGCCGTCTAGTCGATCCAGCGCCTTTGCCAATCGGTCGGCATCCTGGGCGAAGCAGATGCGCACATAGGAATCGTCGCGCGGATCGCCAAGGCTGAACGCCCAGCCGGGCGAGACGCCGACCTTGTCATTGCGCACCATGTCCTGGCAGAAGCGCAGACTGTCTTTCAGCCCGTCTACATGCAGGAAGCCGTAAAAGGCGCCGTCGGGCCTCAGCCAGCGCACCCGGTTCTGGCGGCCTATCCACCCGTCCACCACATCGCGCCCGTTTCGGCAGCGCTCCAGCAGCTCGCCGCGGAACACATCGCCTTCCGGTGACAGCGCCGCCAGCGCGCCATACTGGGCGAAGTGCGTCGAGCCGGTGTTGTTGCACTGGGCCATCGCCGCGGCAGCCGGCTCGACCCGCTTGGGATGCACCAGCCAGCCGATGCGCCAGCCCGTCATCGCCCAGGGCTTGGAGAAGCTGTTGATGGCGAAGACCGCATCCTGGTCGTCGGCGATGGACAGGAACGACGGCGCATGCGTCGCGCCATCGTAAATGAGCGTGCCATAGACCTCGTCGGCCAGGATGGCGATGCCGCGGGCGCGGCAGAAATCCAGAATGGCCTTCTGCTCCGCGGCCGTCAGCATCCAGCCGGTGGGATTGCCGGGCGAGGCCAGGAATAGCGCCTTGGTGCGCGCATCGCAGGCATCGAACAGTTTATCGAGATCCAGGTGCCAGCGGCCGGCATTCCAGTTCTCGTCCAACCGCACAAGGCGCGGCTCGGCGCCCACCACCTTTGCCGCCTGGAAGATGTTGGGCCAGATCGGCGAGACGATCACGATATTGTCGCCGGTCTCGCACACCATCTGCAGCGCCGTCACAACCGCCATCATGGCGGCGCCCGGCACAGTGATGCGCTCGACCGGAATCGTGGCGCCGGTCGTGCGTTTGTGAAACGCGACAATGGCCTCGCGCAGGGGCTGAATGCCGCGAGCATTGGTATAGAAGGTCTTGCCATCCTCCAGCGCCTGGGCGGCGGCCTTGCGGATGAAGGGCGGCGTCACCAGGTCGGTCTCGCCGAACCACAGCGGCAGCACATCGGGATTGCCCAGTCCGAGCAATGTCACCTGGGTGATGCCGGAGGGCCTCAGTTCGAGAATGGTCTTGCGGATCGGGTCTTTGGGCGTCGCGGTCATGGCTTGTGTCAATATCACCGAAATCTTTGGCAGTGTCGTGGTTTCGAAGTTCGCCCCAGTTTCGATATCGGGTTCAATGCGAACTTCGAAACCATAACGACACTGCATTAATAAGTTAGCTAGTGTCCTTCGATTCCGAAATTCGCCCCCCGCTCGATATAGGGATCAGCGAATTTCGGAATCGGGACACTAGCCCCATAATGCGCTATGGAATCATTGCCACCAGTCGTCAAACGGCATTGGCCCCTTGCAGCCATCGCAGTGCTGTTCGGGCTTTATGGCTGGGCAATGGTCGTCGCCACCGGCACCGGTCATGACGGCGTAATCGGGCCGCATTTCAATGCTCCAGGTGCGGACTGGGTGATCTTCCTGGCCGCGGCGCGGGCCGTGTTCAGTCACGACCTTTCCAACATCTACAACCAGGCCTGGATCACCAATGCCACCAACAGCCAGTTCGCCCACTGGTTATCCGCGCCATTGCCCTTTCCGCTCTTTCCCTATCCGCCGGTCTATCTGCTGCTGGTCGTGCCGTTCGCGATGCTGCCGGTCGGCTGGTCGCTGTTGCTCAGTCAGTTGGCGCAGTTTGCGGCGCTGGGCTGGGCTTTAAGGAAAGTCGCGCCCGACAAGAGCTGGCTGTTCTTTCTGGCGGGCGCCTTTCTGGCACCGGCCGCCTCCAACAATGCGGTGGCGGGATCGAACGCCCTGCTGGTGGCGGCGCTGATCGTGGGTGGCATGGCGCTGGTCTCAACCCGCCCGCTTCTGGCCGGGGCGCTGATCGGTGTTCTGGTGTTCAAGCCGCAATATGCGCCGCTGCCGTTTCTGGCGCTGCTGGCGGCAGGCGAGGGCTGGGCGCTCGCTGCCGCGATCGTGTCGGCGGCGGCACTGTGCCTCTTGAGCGCCGTGTTGTTCGGGCCATCGCTCTGGCTGGACTGGTTCAACGTCTATCTGCATCCGCAAGCCGTGGCTGGGGTCAACGCCACCGACTGGGGGCACATCTGGGACGAGAGCGTATCAACTTGCGTCAGTCTGCTGGGTGCGCCGCACTGGTTGGCGACGACGGCCCAAGTTCTGGCCGCCGTCGTGGCCGTTGTTTTCACCTGGCAAGCCTTCCGCGCCCGCAATCCCCAGCGTCTGGCCGTCCTCTGCTGTGCCGCGCTGCTGGCCAATCCTCATGTCTCCAATTACGACCTTATCCTTGCAGCCATTGCCTCATTTCTGGCCCTCCAGGCCGTATCGGAAAGTTCGTCGCCACGGGTCCTGATGCTGCCTTTGCTTGCCTGGCTAGCCCCGCTCTATAACCCGCCCCGGGCTACGCCCCTGGGCCTGATCACGCCGCTGTTGCTGCTGGGCCTGATGCTGATGCTTCAGCGTCGGCCCATGCAAAGCTGAGCGGGGCCTCGCGAAAGGCGAAGCGGTCCAGATGCCGCGCCACCGCGTCTTTCAACCCCGCAAGCTGTTCGGGATGGCTGGCTTCGAGCCGGCATTCCAGCGCTTCGGCACCGGCCTTCAAATCCAGCCTTGCCGCATCCGGCCAGTCGGTGCCGCGCGCATCGCGCGCAAACACGACATGGCCAGCCTCCGGCGTGAAGCTGACATCCAGCTTGTGCGCCCAGTGCTTGCAGAGCTGCTGCAGATAGCGGCTGGCATGGGTGGTAGGAACACGAACCGTGCTGACCAGGATCATGTCACAGCCGCTCGATACGCTGGGCGGCATCGTCGATGATCGCGGTGACAGCATGCAGGGTTTCGGGCCTCAGCGTCTCTTCACCCAACCGGTGCATCAACACCGCGCGCAGGTTCATCATCGCCCGGCGCACCGGGGCATTGTCGAAGCGGGCCCGCTCGCTCGCCATCTCGGCCAGCCGCGCCATCAGCGCTGCAACTTCCGTCTTGCGCGCGTCCAGGAAGGCCTGGCCATCCGGCGTCACCGCATAGGTCTTGCGGCTGCCTTCGCTCTGGTCCTCGCGGATGTGACCCATCTCCGACAGAAGGGTGAGGGTGGGATAGACGACACCGGGGCTGGGGGAATAGGCGCCGCCGGTCAGCTCCTCGATGGCGCGGATCAGGTCATAGCCGTGGCGGGGCTGCTCACTCAAAAGCTTCAGCAGCACAAGCTGCAGTTCGCTGGCGTCGAATACCCGGCGGCCGCGGCCGCGCCGGCCTTCGCCGTCTTCGGCCCAGGGGGCGCCTCCGAAATGACCGCCGCGATGGCGGCGGTGGATGAAGCCTTTCCAGCCGCCATGATGATGGTCATGGTGATGATGGTCGTGATCGGTATGGCAATGTCTCATGAAATAACTCCAAACTGTTATAAACACAGTCAAGATATATCTTATAAGCTCACTTCCGCAAGAGCCGACGTTATCTTTTGTCTAAGCCCTTGACGGGATTTGGCTTTGGCGCTCACGGAAAGCCTTGCAGGCAAGGCTCCCACCCCCTATAAGCCGCGCCATCTCGCACGCGCGGGTGGCTTTCGGCGGGTATTCCGTCGTCGCCGTCCGGTGGCTCCTCGAAGGGGCTAACCCGCGCGTCTGGCCAACCGGTAAAGGAGACTGAATCAATGGCTTTGCCAGAATTTTCCATGCGCCAGCTTCTGGAGTCGGGCGCTCATTTCGGCCACCGCCAGCAGCGCTGGAATCCGAAGATGGCGCCCTTCATCTATGGGCAACGCAACGACATCCACATTCTCGACCTGACCCAGACCGTGCCGTTGCTGCACCAGGCGCTGGTCTCGCTGCGCGACGTGGCCGCCGGCGGTGGCCGCATCCTGTTCGTGGGCACCAAGCGCCAGGCGTCCGAGCCGATCGCCGCCGCCGCCAAGCGCTGCGCCCAGTATTACGTCAACCACCGCTGGCTGGGCGGCACCTTGACCAACTGGTCCACCATCTCCCATTCGATCCGCCGCCTGCGTTCGATCGAGGAGACGCTGTCGGGTGCCGAACATTCGGGCCTGACCAAGAAGGAGCTGCTGGGCCTTCTGCGCGAGCAGGACAAGCTGGAACGCTCGCTGGGCGGCATCAAGGAGATGGGCGGCCTGCCGAACATGCTGTTCGTCATAGACACCAACAAGGAATCCATCGCCATCGCGGAAGCCCGCAAGCTGGGCATTCCGGTCATGGCGATCCTGGACTCCAACAGCGATCCGGACGGCATCGCCTATCCGATCCCCGGCAATGACGACGCCGCCCGCGCCATCGCGCTTTATTGCGACCTGGCGGCGCGCGCCATCATTGACGGTCTGGGCCAGCAGCAGGTCGAAGCCGGCGTCGATGTGGGTGAGGCGGAAGAGATCGAAGACACGTCCAGCCATGTCGAAGGCGGCGAAGGGGCTTCCGCCGAGGCTGCCGCTTAATTTTCACATCTGACGGTTCGCGCAGTTTCCGGCGCGG
>CAYQZM010000166.1:0-7437 GCA_964421935.1 uncultured Rhizobium sp.
CAGCCATGCCGGGATACTTCCTGACCAACGCGTCCAGGCTTTCGAGCGCGTCCTGCCAGCGCTGAAGCTGTATCAGCGCTGCGGCCCGGTTATACTGCGCGGGTGCCTGATTGGGATCGAAGACCAGACAGCGATCATAAGCGCCAATGGCCTCCTCCACACGATGCAGCATCACAAGGCTGTTGGCGCGGCCATAATGGAGCATTGCCGCCTGCGGGCTGGCCCGCAGCCCAGCCTCATAAGCAGCCAGCGCGCCGGCGAAGTCGCCCGCATCATAAAGGGCGCTGCCCTTGCGATAGTGTTGTTCCGCGGCGTTTTCCATGTTCCTGCAACAAGGGACTGGACGGGCAATTTCCGGCATGACCTACTAACACCAGAGTGACATCCATCACAGAGGGCGGCGTTGTTCCGCGAAACGTCATGAAGAAGTTTTATCTTGCAGCGGCCTGCGTGATCCTCGCCCAGCCGGCATGGGCCGGCGCGCGCGAAGATGCACGGGCGGCCGAGCAGCGCTGTTCGGCGTTTCAGGACGATCGCACCTGGCTGGAATGCAGCTATGGCGCGCTGCAGGTCATGCGGGCCAAGCTGGGCTTGCAGCCGGCGCCGGATTATCAGCAGCGCCTCGTCCCGCCGGCGCCGCAGGCCTACGTGCCGGCCCCCGTCCCCAGCGCGCCTGTCGCTTCGGTGGCGCCGCCGATGCCGGTAACCGCCGCGGGCCCACGCACCGCTACCGCCTCGCCTCCGCCCACCCGCCGGCGCGGCAGCTTCATGCAGATCCTGGGAGGCACCGCGCCGCCGGTGGCGGTATCTGCGCTGGCCGCCGTGCGTTACGACAATCAGGGCGCGTTCATCGTGACCCTGCAAAACGGTCAGGTCTGGCGGCAAACCGACACGGAGACCACGGCGAAACCCCATTTCCGTGTTGGGGAAAAGATCACGATCATGCCGGGCGCACTGTGGTCCTACAATCTCAAAAGCGAGAGCAACTCTCACACTTATAAGGTCGGGCGCGCCTCCTGAGCTTCTCTCAAGATGTAAGAGAAGGCTGTCGCCCCGGGTTTGGTCGGGACCCACCCTGATTTACAGTGCCGCCAACAATCGGATGGAAAGCCGAGAATGACCGGATTGGACCGCCGTTCCCTGATGGCCGCGGTTTCCGCGGGCGCGGCGGTTTTGAATCCCGGCCTGGCGCAAGCGCAATCGCGCATGATGGCACCGCTTCGCAAGCTCGCCCGCGAAGCGCCGAAGATCCCGATCAAAAGCGTGACCACCTTTGACGTGAATGTGCCGCCGGGCGGCGCGGTGCCGCCGACCCGCACCGGTGGGCCGCCCGGGCGCATCAATGTCACCTGTGTCGAGACCGACAGCGGCGTGAAGGGCTATTCCTTTCTGGGCTCCACGGCTCAACAGGTGGCCGCAGCCCAATCGGTGCTGGTCGGCCGCGATCTCTTCCAGATCGAAACCAATCTGAAAAACGGCCTGATGAAATGGGGTGGCATCGAGGAGGCTGTATGGGACGCGATCGGAAAGATCGCGGGCCAACCGGTGTCGCGCCTGTTGGGCGGCGCCGCGTTGCCAAGCCAGCCGGTCTACATCACTTATGTGTGGCCCGGCACCAACGGCCAGGAAACGATTACGCCAAAAGCCCAAGCCGAACAGGCGAAAGTCGTGAAGGCGGCGGGCTTCAAGGCGATGAAGATCCAGGTCTTCCGCCGCGACTTCCGCGTCGACGCCGAAGCCTGCGCCGAGATTCTCGCCGTCGGCGGACCGGGCTTTCGCGTCATGGTGGACCGCACTGCCGACCGCTCGCCGCATGGCCTGTGGACCTATGATCAGGCCCTGGCCGCGGCGCATGCCCTGGAAAAAGCGGGCTGTTATTGGCTGGAGGAGCCGCTGGCGCGCGATGATTACGAAGGCCCGGCGCGTCTTCGCCGCGAAAGCTCCATCATCATCACCGGCGGCGAAGGTTATCACGGCTTGGAACCGTACAAGCAATGCCTGCTGCACCAGACCTATGAAGTGCTGCAGCCGGAATTGCGGGTCATCGCGGGAATCTGGACGGCGCGCAAGGTCGGCATACTGGCCGAAGCCTGGGGCTTGAAGACAGCGCCCCATGGCATCTCCGGCCTGGCCTGGGCCGGCCGGCTGCAACTGGCCGCGGCGATGGGCTCGATCTATCAGGAAATCGCGGTGCTGGGTCCGCCCTGGCTGCCGGACGATTATTGCAAGGCGTTTCTGCCGCTGCTGCACGGCGAGCAGCCCTTCAAGTTCGCCAATGGCGAATGCATCGTGCCGCAATATCCCGGTCTGGGCCTGAATGTGGACGAGGCCGCATTGGCCCATTATCGCGTCGAGGACCTGCAGGGCATCGGACCGCCCGCGCCGCCGCCGCCGTGACTTGCCCGCCGATCCATAATATGAAGCCTCTTTCACTGGGGATGAAGCCTCTTTCACTGGGGATAGAGAATGCCGGTCGTATCGCATGAAGTTTACCCGATGTTCGTGGAACCCTATTTCCGCGCCAGTATCGCTGGTTCGATCACACCGGGTCAGATCGAATACATCAAGAACCTCAAGATGACGCACAATCCGGAGAACATGATCTCCGAGAATCTCTACATCTTCGAGGAGCCCGAACTCAAAAGCATCAAGGATGCGGTGCAGGAGGTCCTCGATATCTATGCGCGCGAGGTCCTGTGCATTCCCCAGAGAATCTACGTCACCCAATCCTGGTCGCTGATCTGCCTGCCCAGGGCGGGGATGCACGGCCATTCGCATTCCAATTCCATTCTCTCCGGCTCGCTTTATTATTGCGATCTGCCCGATCCGCCGGCGAGCATGATCTTTACCCGCCACGTCACCTATCAGCAGATCGAGTTGCTGCCGGAAAAGGACAAGCGCAACATCTACAATTCGCCGATAAACCGGATCACGCCTCGGCCGAATGACGTGCTTCTGTTCTCGTCCCGCCTGACGCACCTGGTCGAGCCGAACATATCGGATCAGCCGCGCCACTCGATCGCCTTCAACACTTTTGTGAAAGGTCAGTTGGGCGACTACCGGGCGGTAACCGAGCTCAAGCTCTGAATTAACAGCGGTTCTTGAGCCGCGGAATAAGCCCCTCTCATCCTATGAGAGCGGTCTTGCGCCCCTATTTTGAATCCCATGGCCTGTCCGTAAGCTGGGCGAAAACGTCTGGGGAGACGCATGGGAATTTCAGCGGCCCGCCCGCTCAAGGTGGCCATTATCGGTTCCGGCAATATCGGCACCGATTTGATGATCAAGATTCTGCGCACCTCGCCGGTGCTTGAGATGGCGGCGCTTGTGGGCATCGATCCGAAATCGGAAGGCCTGGAGCGGGCACGCCGGCTTGGGATTGCAGCGACCGATCAGGGCGTGGAGGGCCTTCGGAAAATGGACGCCTGGGCGGACATCGAGCTTGTGTTCGATGCGACCAGCGCGGCCGCCCACAAGGCCCACAGCGATGCCTGTCTGGCCGCCGGCAAGACCATGATCGACCTGACGCCGGCCGCCATCGGTCCCTATGTCGTGCCGGAAGTGAATGGCGATGCACACCTTGAGGCCGCCAATGTCAACATGGTGACCTGTGGCGGCCAGGCGACAATTCCCATCGTCGCGGCAGTCAGCCAAGTGGGACGCGTCCACTATAGCGAAATCGTTTCCTCCATCGCCTCGCGATCGGCCGGCCCGGGCACCCGCGCCAATATCGATGAATTCACCCAGACCACCGCGCGCGGTCTTGAGCAGGTCGGCGGCGCGGAAAAAGGCAAAGCCATCATCATCCTCAATCCGGCCGAACCGCCGGTGATGATGCGGGGCACGGTCTATTGCCTGTCATCCGGCGCCAGCGAAGAGGAGATCGAGGCTTCGGTCACCACCATGGTGGAAAAGGTCCAGGGCTATGTGCCCGGCTATCGCCTGAAGCAGAAAGTGCAGTTCGAGCGCTTCGGCTCCAACAATCCCATTGCCATTCCGGGCGTGGGCGAGTTCGAGGGTATTAAAAGCAGCGTCTTCCTGGAAGTGGAAGGTGCGGCGCATTACCTGCCCGCCTATGCCGGCAATCTCGACATCATGACCTCGGCCGCCCTGCGCACGGCCGAAAAAATCGCGCAGAAGAAACTGGCCCGGAGAGCGGCCTGATGTTCAATCCCGAAACCGACCGGCTTTACATCCAGGATGTCACCTTGCGGGACGGCATGCATGCGATCCGCCATCAATATGGCATCGAGCATGTCACCCGCATCGCCCAGGCACTCGACCAGGCCGGCGTGGACGCCATCGAGATTGCCCATGGCGATGGGCTGAACGGCTCCTCGTTCAACTACGGCTTCGGCGCCCACACCGACTGGGACTGGATCAAGGCTGTCGGCAAAGCGGTCAAGAAGGCGAAGCTGACCACCCTGCTCCTGCCCGGCATCGGCACCATCGAGGACCTGCATCGCGCCTTCGACCTGGGCTGCACCTCGGTGCGCATCGCCACCCATTGCACCGAGGCCGATATCGCCGCCCAGCATATCGGCTTTGCCCGCAAGCTGGGCATGGACGTTGCCGGCTTTCTGATGCTGAGCCACATGAGCGAGCCGGAGCCGCTGGCCCGGCAGGCCAAGCTGATGGAGGACTATGGCGCCCATTGCGTCTATGTCACCGACAGCGGTGGCGCCCTGGACATGGACGGCTACCGCGCGCGGCTGGAAGCTTATGACCGAGTCCTGCTGCCCAGCACCGAACGTGGCGTGCACGCCCATCACAACCTGTCCCTCGGCGTCGCCAATTCCGTCATCGCCGCTCAGACCGGCGCGCGGCGCATCGATGCCAGCCTTGCCGGCATGGGGGCCGGCGCCGGCAACGCGCCGCTGGAAGTTTTCATCGCCGTCGCCAATCGCAAGGGCTGGCATCATGACTGCGACCTGTTCCGGCTGATGGATGCCGCGGAAGATCTGGTGCGGCCGCTGCAGGATCGCCCTGTCCGCGTGGACCGCGAGACCCTCAGCCTGGGCTATGCCGGCGTCTACTCCTCGTTCCTGCGGCACGCGGAAAAGGCGAGCAAGGATTACGGCCTTGATACTCGCCAAATCCTGGTGGAACTGGGACGCCGCAAGATGGTCGGCGGCCAGGAGGACATGATCACCGACGTGGCGCTGGACCTGGTCAAAAAGGAAGCGACCCCGTCCTAGGGATCGCTTCGCATCAGATACGGAAGCGCGCGATCCAGCCCATATCGTCGCAGAAATACATGTCGTCGCCTACCAGCTTGGCGCAATGGATCACGGGCGAGTCATTGGGCAACTGCACCCGCTCATGGATATCGCCGGTTTTCGCGTCATGCCGGAAAAAGGCGTTGAGATTGGAATCCGAAGACCAGATCGTGTCGCGGGTTTTGCCCCAGCTCATGCCATGGGTGCGATTGCCCGGCACCGGCCAGGTGGATTTCACCTTCCATGTCTTCTTGTTGATGGTGAAGATCTGGCGCGCCGGTGGGCAGGCATAGAGCAGATAGTCGCCGTCCACCAGGATGGCATGGGCGCCGGTGCCGCCAGAGCCTTCCTCGGCGGTCAGCGGCAACTGCCCCGGTGGCAGGCCCTTGCCGGTATCGTTGCCGACATTGCCGCTCATCGCCGGACCGATGCCGCGCGGCATGTCCGGCCAGGCCGGCTTGAGGGGTGAACGGCGCGCGGGCGGATCGTCTTCCCGCTCATAGATGCGGCCTGCGCCCGGCGTGACATATTTCGCGATGGTTTTTCCGCTCAGGTCACAATGCACGATGATGGAATTGTGGGTGGACGTGATCCACATCGTATTGCCGTCCTGCACCAGGCCGCTGGGACCCACCACGTCGGCCTGAAATTCGCGCACCGTCGAGCCGTCCTTGATATTGATCAAAGTCACCCAATGTCCGGCGCCCTGGTCCAGCACCCACATCTGGCCGGGATTGGTGGTCAGGGCCAGGCCATTGGGCTGACCATGCTTGGTCTTGTAGACCACCTCGATCTTGCTCGCCGGCCGCGACGGAATCGCAGACCATGCCGGCAGACAGGCGGAATGCGCCGGCTGGGCCCTCGCCGGAATGACCGCCGTGGGCACGGCTGCCGCGGCAACGAGAAAATTCCGCCTTCTGATTTGCATGCTTTCCCCCTCAAACGGCTTCTTTGGCCATCTCGATCTTGAAGATCCAGCCATGTGTCGGGCTGTCATAGTTCGGCCAGCCGGGGTGGATACCGGCGTCGCAGCTGATCAACGTGCCATTGTGGAATTCCAGGCCATGCGGATCGCTGGAGCCCGGCGCGAAGTCGTAGGTCGCCGTCACCGCGCCGGTCTTGCCGTCATACTTCACCAGGCCGGGCGTGCCCTGCTTGTAGTTCTTGGAATCATTGCCGGTGACCTGCCAGATATTGCCGTCGCCATCGATGGTCATGTCATGCCAGCGCGGCTTGTCGGCGGGCGCATAGATCGGGATCGCCGCTTCCGGCACCCAGGTCTTCGGGTCCACCTTCAATAAAAGGCGCGGCCGGTTGGCCACAATCCAGAGCTTGCCGTCATGCCATTGCGCGCCGTGGCTGCCGCCGCCGTCCTGGCCAGGCAGCGCCAGCGGAATCTGGCGATGGCTGACTTCCCTGGAATTCATGTCCACCTGGAACACGCCTTCCGGCGCCTGGTTGGCCATCATCCAGACGCAGCCATTGCCGTAAGCCATGCCGGAGGTGTTGCGGGAGTTGGTCGTCACCGTTTTGAGAAGTTTGCCGTTCCAGTCCACCAGCCAGGCCGCTTCATGCAGGTCGGTCGGCTCGGGCAGGTGATAATCCTCGGTGGCATGTTTGCCGGATACTTTCTGCTGGGCCAGCCACAACCCTTCGGGCGCAATCGCCACGCCGTTGACGAAGCCGGGCGGGGATTTGAACAGCTTGGAGGTCTTCACCAGCCCGTGCGGAATGGTCTTGCGCCCCGGGGTCGCCGGCTTTTTGGCCGCCTGCGCCCTGGCGCCGGAAGAAAGGGCCAGCGCGGCCGCGCCGGCAAGAAAAGCTCTTTTGTCGACGGCCATTCCAGCCTCCCTGCCATGATGGATCATCGGAACAAAGCCTAGCCTTGTCCAAGCCGCGTCCGATGGCAATCTCATTCACCGCGATTGCGCCGCACAATCCGGCGCCTAGTGCTGCCGCTTGGGCAGGGCGAAGACATAGACCGCATGGCCCGAATAGGGGCGATTGCGTTCAAAGGCCAGCAATGTCACCGGCCGCACTTCCGGACTGCCGCCATTATAGCCGGTGGGAACGGCAATGAACTGTTCCCCGTCCACGCTGTAAGAGGTGGGATAGCCCTGCGCCGTGGTGCCGAGGCGCGTGCTCCACAAGGTCTTACCGGTCTTCAGGTCGAAAGCCCGGAAGGTCCGGTCCCAGTCCCCGACAAAACCGACCCCGCCCG
>CAYQZM010000167.1:0-14423 GCA_964421935.1 uncultured Rhizobium sp.
TACTGATGACCGATTTGGCGTGGATCAATGCAGCCCTGACCGCCGCCCGGCCGCAAGCCCTGGGCGCGCTGCTGCGTTATTTCCGCGACATGGACCGGGCCGAGGAGGCCTTTCAGGATGCCTGTCTGCGCGCCCTGAAAAACTGGCCGGAGAAAGGGCCACCGCGCGATCCCACAGCCTGGCTGATCCTGGTCGGACGCAATGCGGCGCTGGATGGAGTGCGCAAGCAAAGCCGCAACACCGAACTGCCGCCCGATGAGGTGATCTCCGATCTCGGTGATGCGGAAAGCGAGCTAGCGGAGCGGCTGGACGGTTCGCATTACCGCGATGATGTGCTGAGGCTGCTTTTCATCTGCTGTCATCCGGAATTGCCGCCGACCCAGCAGATCGCGCTGGCGCTGCGCATTGTCTCGGGGCTCTCGGTGGCACAGATCGCGCGTGCTTTTCTGGTGAGCGATGCGGCGATGGAGCAGCGCATCACCCGGGCCAAGGCCCGCATCGGCAAGGCGGACGTGCCGTTCGAGACGCCGGGCGCGGTGGAGCGCAGCGAAAGGCTGGCCGCTGTCGCGGCCATGATCTATCTGATTTTCAACGAAGGCTATTCGGGCGGGCGCGATGAAGCGCGCGCGCCCCTATGCGATGAAGCCATTCGTCTGGCGCGGCTTCTTTTGCGCTTGTTTCCGGCCGAGCCGGAAATCATGGGCCTGGCCGCGCTGATGCTGCTGAAACAGGCGCGGCTGGCGGCTCGCTTCGATGCCGAAGGCGACGCGGTGCTGCTGGAAGACCAGGACCGGTCGCGCTGGGACGCGAAGTTGATCGGCGAAGGCCTGGCCCTGATCGACAAGGCGATGCGCCACAACCGGCCCGGTCCCTATCAGGTGCAGGCGGCGATCGATGCGACCCACGCGCGCGCGGCGACGGCCGCCCAGACCGACTGGGCCGGGATCGAAGGCCTCTATCTGGCACTGGAGCGGATGCAGCCCTCGCCGGTGATCACCTTGAACCGCGCCGTGGCGGTGGCGAAGCTTCATGGTCCGGAGGCGGCCCTCGCCATGATCGAGCCACTGGAAAAGCCGCTGGCCGGATATTTCCCCTATTTCGGCGCCCGCGGCGCATTCCTGTTGCAATTGGGGCGTAGTCACGAGGCCCGCAGCGCCTTCGATCGGGCCATCAGCCTGGCCGGCAGCGCCCAGGAGGCCGCTCATATCCGCCGCCATCTCGACCGGCTGATGGCGCAGGCAAATTTTTGAAGCCGATGTCGGCGAAGACGACCCTCTGCCGTCCTCGGGAGGTTAGCCAAGCAAAGGAGATTTCGATGGCCGATACAATGACCAAGGAAGCCCCACAGGGAACGCCCGAAGGCATGGTCAAGGGCGGGGTGGTTGCCTATCTCTGCCTGGAAGGGGCGATCAAGGCGGGCGAGTTCTACAAGAAAGCCCTGGCGGCGCAACAGGTGCACGTCAACCCGCCGGACGAGAAGGGCCGCACCATGCATGTGCATGTTCTCATCAACGGCAATTCGGTGATGCTGAGCGATCCCTTTCCCGAGCACAATTGCGGTTTTGTGCCCCCGGCCGGTTTCTCCCTGATGCTGCCGGTGAAGGACGTGGATGCCTGGTGGCAGCGCGCGGTGGACGCCGGCTGTGAGGCCAACATGCAGCCGCAGGACATGTTCTGGGGCGATCGCTATGCCCAGTGCAAGGACCCGTTTGGCGTCACCTGGGCGTTCGTTGGGCCGAAAACGACGGGCCGTTAGGCCCGGCAAATCGGTCCAGTGGACCGATTTGAGTTTGCGGGGCGCCGAGCAGGCCTAGCTTTTCTTATGAGCGTAGCGAATTAGAAAAGCTGGCCCTAGCCGAGCGTAGCGAGGCTGCCCGCGAGGCGCCGGACCGGCCTTGCACCTTCGCCGACCTCATGCGTTGATAAGCGCATGAGCATCTACGTTGGAATAGGCGGCTGGGTTTACCCGGATTGGCGGGACAATTTTTATCCCAAAGGCCTCTCGCAGAAGCGCGAGCTGCAATATGCGAGTTCGCGCCTGACCGCGATCGAGATCAATGGCACTTATTACGGCTCGCAGAAGCCTGCGAGCTTCCGCAAGTGGCATGACGAGACGCCGGACGGCTTCGTCTTCACACTGAAGGGGCCTCGCTTTGCCACCAACCGGCGGGTGCTGGCGGAAGCGGGCGATTCCATCGCCAAGTTCTTTGAAAGTGGCGTCACCGAGCTGAAAGACAAGCTGGGGCCGGTGAACTGGCAGTTCATGGCCACCAAGAAATTCGATCCCGCCGATTTCGAAGCCTTCCTCGAGCTTCTGCCGAGGAAAGTGGATGGCCGGGCCATCCGCCATGCGGTGGAAGTGCGCCATGACAGTTTCAAGGACAAGATCTTCATCGCGCTGTGCCGCAAGCATGACATCGGTATCGTCTTCGGCGCCGACAGCGAATTTCCCCTGATCGCCGATATCTCGACCGATTTCATCTATGCGCGGCTGATGGGCACATCGGCGAAGGAAAAGCTGGGTTACCCCGCCGCGATGCTGAAGACCTGGGCGGAACGTGCCAGGGACTGGGAAAAAGGTGACTCCCCGAAAGCGTCCCTGCTGGTGGCGCCGGCGGCGGCCAAGAAGAAGCGCGACGTTTTCCTGTTCTTCATCAGCGGCGCCAAGGAAAAGAACCCGGCGGCGGCGCAAGCGGTGATCGCGACGCTCAGATAGCTGCCGAAATATTCTTGCGCATGGCCGCCCTGCATGCCTGCCGGCTTGTGGCCGCGCCTTGCTGTGTCAGCATATGCGAGGCAGACAGGGGGATGTCATGCAGCTCATCGGAATGCTGGATTCGCCTTATGTGCGGCGGGTGGCGGTGTCGCTCAGGGTGCTGGGGCTGGATTTCGTTCTCGATCAGGTCTCGGTCTTCCGCCACTTCGAGCGCTTCGCCGCGATCAATCCGGTGGTGAAGGCGCCCAGCTTCGTCACCGATGACGGCGTGGTGCTGATGGATTCCGGCCTGATGCTGGAACACATCGCCCATCTTGCGCCGCGCAGCCTGATGCCGGCCGACCGGTCATCGCACGAAGTGGCGCTGCGACAACTCGGCCTGGCGCTGGCGGCTTGCGATAAAAGCGTGTCGATCTTGTACGAGCGCACCCAGCGGCCGGCGGAAAAGCTGCATCAGCCCTGGCTAGACCGGGTCCAGGGACAGTTGCTGGCGGCCTATGGAGCGCTGGAAAAAGAAGTGTCGCCCGACTGGTTCACCGGCGAAGAGCTGATGCAGCCCCAGATCACGGTCGCGGTAGCCTGGCGCTTCAGCCAGCATGCGGTGGGCGATGTTGTAGAGGCTGCGGACTTTCCGCGCCTGTCGCTGCTGTCGGCGCGGGCCGAGCAGCTTTCGGAATTTCAGGAATTTCGTTTCGGCTAGGTGCGATCCGGGACAAAGGAACTTCGCAGCCTGCTTGCGCCGAAGGACGCTAGAACATAACATGAACAAATGGACGAAAAGCTCACCCGAAAGCTGCGTATTCTGGCCGATGCCGCCAAATATGATGCTTCCTGTGCGTCCTCCGGCAGCAAAGGTCGCAAGGGCGGCAGGGACGGGCTGGGCTCCACCACCGGCGCCGGGATTTGCCATGCCTATACGCCCGATGGGCGCTGCGTCTCGCTGCTGAAGATTCTGCTGACCAACTACTGCCTGTTCGACTGCGCCTATTGCATCAATCGCCGGTCATCGAATGTCGCGCGGGCGCGCTTTTCGGTGGAAGAGGTCGTGACCCTGACCCTGGAGTTCTACAAGCGCAACTATATCGAGGGTCTGTTTCTTTCCTCGGGCATCATCCGGTCGTCCGATCATACGATGGAGCTTCTGATGCGCGTGGCCAAGTCGCTACGCGACCAGGGCTTTGCCGGTTACATCCATCTGAAATCCATTCCAGAGGCGAGCTCCTGGTTGATCGAACAGGCCGGGCTTTATGCCGATCGCATGTCCATCAATCTGGAATTGCCGATGGCCGAAAGCCTGAAGCGGCTGGCGCCGGAAAAGAACAGCGGCACTATCGCCTCTGCCATGGGCCAGATGCAGGAACGCATTCTGGAAGCCAGAGAGGAGCGCCGTCGCTTCGCGCCCGCCGGCCAATCCACCCAGGTGATTGTCGGCGCCGATGAGGCCGATGACGTGACCGTGCTGGGTGCCTGCGCCACGCTTTACCATCGCTACGGCCTGAAGCGGGTCTATTATTCCGCCTTCAGTCCCATTCCCGATGCCAGCGCCTTGCTGGCGGCCAAGCCGCCACCGCTGCAGCGCGAGAACCGGCTTTATCAGGCAGACTGGCTGCTGCGCTATTACGGTTTCTCGGTCGGGGAAATCGCAGCCGGCGGCCGGGATGGCATGCTGGAGCTGGACATCGATCCCAAGCTGGCCTGGGCGCTGAAGCATCGCGACCGCTTTCCGGTGGACGTGAACAGCGCGCCGCGCGAGCTGTTGCTGCGTGTGCCCGGCCTGGGGGCGCGGGCCGTGGATAAGATTGTCGAAACGCGCCGCCACGCGCGACTGCGGCTTGGCGATGTGGGACGTCTGTCGCCCGGCATCAAGCGCGCCATGCCCTTTTTGATTGCGGCCGATCACAGTCCGGCACACCTGACCGACCGCGCCGATTTGCGCGCCCGGCTGACCAGCCCCAGACAGATGAGTCTGTTCGGATGAGATCGGTGTCGCTTTCACCTGGCGCCGATCTGGGAGGTTTTCGCGCCGCACTGCGCCGGCTGATTGCGGAAGGCGTGCCGCCGGAAGATATCGTGTGGGGCAGCGCGCCCGCCTTGTTCGCGGCGGCGCCCGTTAAATCGGCACCGCCCATCGTGCTGCCGCGGTCAGCGGCCGAACTGATCCGATGGGATATCTGTCACAGGCAGGCGGAACGTTATGCGCTGCTTTACCAGCTTGTCTGGCGCCTGCGTCACGGAGAAGACAGGCTCCTTGAAATCGCCAGCGATCCCTTGGTCCATCGCCTGCACCGAATGGAAAAGTCCGTCCGCCGCGACGTGCACAAGATGCATGCATTCGTCCGCTTCCGGCGGATCGAGACCTCCGAAGGTGATCACTTTGTCGCCTGGTTCGAGCCTGAACACTTCATTCTGGAAATGGCGGCGCCTTTTTTCATCGAGCGCTTCATGTCCATGCGCTGGTCGATCCTGTCGCCGATCGGGACGCTGCATTGGGATCGCGACCACCTGATCCTGGGCCCGCCGGCGCGCCGGCAGGATGCGCCGGAAAGTGACGCCTTCGAAGGTGGCTGGCGCAGCTATTACGAAAGCATCTTCAATCCCGCGCGTCTCAATCCCACCGTCATGCGCGGCCACATGGCCAAAAGATACTGGAGGAATTTGCCGGAAGCGGCGGCCATTGCGGACCTGATCCGTTCGGCGCCGTCGCGCGTTAGACAAATGATCGAACAGGAGGGTCCCGTGGCCAGGAAGCGCGATCCCGAAAAAGCCGTGGCCGCCATGGCCCAGCAATCTCCAAAAACCCTGACAGCACTCAACCGGTTGATCACAGCGGCGCCACCGATGGTCAAAGGCGGCACCCGCGCCGTGCTGGGCGAGGGCCCGCTCAATCCCGACATTGCGTTTGTCGGCGAGCAGCCCGGCGACCAGGAAGACCTAGTGGGCAAGCCCTTTGTTGGTCCCGCCGGCCGGATACTCGACAAAGCCATGACCGAAGCCGGCATCGATCGCAGCAAGACCTATGTCACCAATGCGGTGAAGCACTTCAAGTTCGAGCAGCGCGGCAAAAAACGGATCCATTCCAAGCCCACCGCCGGCGAGGTCAAGCACTACCGCTGGTGGCTGGAAAAGGAGCTCGACCTGGTCAAACCCAAGATGGTGGTGGCGCTGGGCGCCACGGCGACACTCGCCCTGGCTGGCAAGCCGCTGGCAATAACCAAGAACCGGGGCCCCATCGTCTTGGATGGCCGCCCCGGCTACATCACCATCCATCCCTCTTTTCTTTTGCGCATGCCCGAAGAAGACAAGGCTGCTGCCTACAAGGCCTTTGTTGCCGACATGAAACGCATCCGCCGCCTGGTAAATGCCCAAAAATAGCCGCTTGAGACAGCTTTGCGTCAACATAGTTTTCGTAGGCTACATTAAATGTGATGCATCATTTGTCTGCCTTTATTGGCGTCTGTTCTTGTGAAGTCTTGCGACAATGCGGCGACGCCCTCGCAATGATGGGGCGATAATCGCCAGCTAGCTCTTGTAGGTATTTTCCAGGGCTAGATATTTGTCTGCCACATATTCAGACGCGCCCGCCCCGTTTGCGGATTCCAAGCGCATCAATCGTGCCCTGTTCGGGGCTTATTACGAAGAAGACATCTATGACAGCGCTTGTACGGCGCTGCCGCTATTGGCGCGCGGTCTGTGGTGGCGGATGCCAGCCGCCATGCGCCGGCGCCGGCTGATTTTCGTGCACGTACCGCGTGTCGCCGGCATGTCTATCGTGCGCGCCCTGTACGGCGAGGGTGGTATCCGGCACTACAGCATGCGTTACTACGCCGCCATCGATCCGCGTTTTGTGGCCGCGGCCGGGTCCTTTGCCTTGCTGCGCGATCCGGTGGACCGGTTCGCCTCGGCCTATGCCTTCGTGCGCAACAGTGGCACCTCCGCCAGCCGGCTGAGTGACGTGTTCGTTACCCAGACGGCACACATCGCCGGCGTGGATGACTATCTCTGTTTTCTGGAAGAGCGTGGTCCGCTGGATCTGGACTTTGTCATGCGGCCACAAAGCTGGTTCGTCTGTGGCAAAGACGGCGCTGTGCTGGTCAAGCATCTTTTTTTGTATGGCGAGGACCGGGCCGCGCTGGGCGCCTTCCTGAAATCCCATGGCATCGACATGCTGCCCTGGCTGAACCGGACGGAGCGCAGCGAGCTCAGGCTGACGTCTCGCCAGATCAGCCGCATCGAGCGGATCTATGCCGTCGATTTTGCCTTGATCGAGTCCGTGCGGGCATCACGCGGACCGGCCGGGGACCGGGAACCTTGGTCCGAAGCGATCGGCATCGCCGCGGAATAGGCGGGTCCCGCCCGAACGCGCCGTTTTTCCTCTTCCGGGCCTGTGCATAACCCCGCAGTATTGACAGGAAAGCGAATCGGGCCGCTTGCGGTGAGGCGCGGGCCCCGGTTCATTGCCCGGCCCGGCTCCATCTTGCTCATGAACAGCAGACTTCCATCCATGGACGTGCAATCCTTCCGCCAGATTCATCCCGAGACGGAGCTGGAACAATCCGTTCTGGGCTCCATCCTGGTGGACAACCGGCGGCTGGAGCAGATCTCGGCGGCCCTGAAGGCCGAGGAATTTTCCGATCCTTTTCACCAGCGCGTCTACGAAACCATGCTGCGGCTGTGGGAGCAGGGCCGCAGCGTCACCGCCCAGACCCTGACAGCGCTGATGCGCTCCGATCCGGGGCTGAAGACCCTGGACATGGATTATTTCGGTGCCTTGGCCGAGGCCGCGCCCGCCATCACCAACATCAAGGAGATGGCCCGTCTCATCCATGAGGCGTCGGTGCGGCGAGAGTTGCTGCGCATCGGCGAGGATCTGGCCAATGGCGCGCTGGAAGCCGATGTGGACCGCCCGCCGCAGGTGCTGGTGGAGACGGCGGAGAAGTCGCTCTATGCGGTGGCGCAGAACTCCCACTATGGCGAAGGCGCCATCGATTTTCATGAGGCGCTGAAACGCACGATCGAGGGTGCGGAACGCGCAATCTCCCGCGGCGGGCGTCTGTCCGGCTTCACCAGCGGATTTACCGATATCGACAATCTGCTGGGCGGGCTGCAGCCGTCCGATTTGCTGATCCTGGCGGGCCGCCCCGGCATGGGCAAGACCGCGCTGGGCACCAACATGGCGTTTCACTGCGCCAAGGCCTATGTCGAGGACCTGGAAAACAATGCGGAGTTTCCGCGCGGGGCGCCGGTCCTCTTCTTCTCGCTGGAAATGGCGGCCCAGCAACTCTCCGCCCGTATCCTGTCGGAGCAGGCCGAGATCGAGGTCTGGAAAATCCGCAACGGCAAATTCAGCGACACCGAATGGGAGAAATTCGTTCTCACCATGCAGGAATTGTCGTCCCTGCCGCTCTATATCGACGATTCCGGCGGCATCTCCATCGCCCAGATCTCCGCCCGGGCGCGCCGCATGAAGCGGGAAAAGAATATCGGACTGATCATCATCGACTATCTGCAGCTGGTCGAACCTTCGCGCCGCCACGATAACCGGGTGCAGGAAATCACCGAGGTGACCAAGGGGCTCAAGACCCTGGCCAAGGAGCTGAACATCCCGGTCCTGGCCCTGTCCCAGCTCTCGCGCGGCGTGGATGCCCGTGACGACAAGCGGCCGGTGCTGTCGGATCTGCGTGAATCCGGCTCGATCGAACAGGACGCCGACGTGGTGATGTTCGTGTATCGCGAAGAATATTATCTGAAGTCTCGCGAGCCCGACGCCGGCACGCCCGAACATGCCAAATGGATGGACAAGCTGGACCGCGCCACGAACAAGGCAGAGGTTCTGGTCGAAAAACACCGTCACGGCGCCACCCGGGCCATCGAGCTGACCTTCGAAGGCAGCTACACCAGGTTCAGCAATTATGCGGGCGACCGCGACGGCCCTGCCGCCTATCAGAGCACGAATTCCAGAGCGTTGAAGCGGGAAGCCATTCCCGCATCCTTCGTGAAATCGCGCGAAGAGCTGCCGCTCGAGAAGCCGTGATCGCAACCGGCTACTTGGCTGTTCCCACCGCCGTGAACCGCGCGCCCCCCAGCAGCGCCGCAAGCTGCCGTGGCAGCAGCTTCAGGTCGTAGGCAAAGCGTATCAGCTCGCGCTTCACATAGGTTGCGTTGAAGCGACGCAAGGCCGTGCGCGTGCCCTCGATGTCGGATTTGGCACCGACGAACTGCTCCTGCCGCGCGACGGCGGGCAAGAGTTGCAGCGGCGCCAACCGTGCAAACAGGGCGGAGTTGTTGGGATTGAACAGCAGATGATCCACCGGCAGGTCGAAGCGCCTCTGGCTGAGCAGCAGCTCCGCGGCCGGACGTGAGAGGATATAGGCGGCGGCGCCGGTGTGGCGCGATAGCATGCGGCCGACCTGAAATCCATTCGGTACGGGCTTGAGACCGGTCAGCAGCACCCGCTGACCTTTGGGCCCGTAATGCTCCAGCTTCACCACCGGGGCGCCAGCGGGAATCCAGCTATCCCCTGCCAGAAGTGCGCCGGCCGCCGGCGACAAAACCACATCGTCTTCCAGGAACACGGCATGACCGTCACTGCCGGCCAGGAATGTCTGCCAGGCCAGGCGATGGGACAGAAGGCAGGCCTTGTCGCCGCGTGGAATCTCCCCCAGGGGCCCGTCCTCTTCGAACCAGTGTTCCAGCGCGGCGGGTTCCACGCGGGCCGCGTCCACCGCCTCGACCCGTTCCAGCGCCAGGCCCAGACCTGCTGCCCGCGCCGTCATGGTGACCAGCCGGTCGGGCCGCCGTTCCAGGTTGATCAGGTAAATGCGCATGACAACCGCGTTAGCATTTTTGCCGGTTTTCCGCCATGAAAGCAGGGATATAGCCCCTGTTTTGTGGGCCCTCGCGCTTCTATATGGTGGCGAAGCGGGGAAGCGTTTGACGGATTACCAGGTTTGGCCAGCGAAAATGTCCTGACTCCCGCTTTGGCGCATCCGTTTCTGCGTCCCGGCAATACCCCCTTGGGGCCTGAAGACCAGCGCCGCCAGGCGCTGTCGCGCACCACCTCGACCGTGCTGGTGGCGGCGCTGCATGTCCTGTTCTTCCTGTTCTTCGTTTTTTCGGTGCGCCCTTTCGACATGCGCACCAAGCCCATCATCGAAACCATCCTGACCCTGCCACTGGCCGGCAACAACCAGCCGAACAAGGAAGAGGTCAATCCGCAGATCGAAACCCATGCCCCGCCGCGCATTCTGTCGGCACCCATCACCATCCCCAAGCCGCCGCCGGTAAAGCCGCAGGAGCAGCCAAGGGAAGGCGCAGAGAATGCGCCGCCCACCGACATTCTGGGCGCGGTGGGGCGCGAGCTCGCCTGCAGCGCCGGAAGCTGGGAGCATCTGACCAGCGCCGAGCGGGAGCGCTGCGGCTATGGCCGCAGCGGCGGCTATCCCTGGAAGGGTGCGCGGCTGCCCAACGGCACCATTGTGATGATTCCGCGTTCGGTACTGCCGCGTCTGCCCGAGGCGCCGCCCGATACCGGCTTTGCCGTCAATACCGGCGCCGACCGCATCCAGTCGGATGTCCAGCGCGGCGTCATTCCGGGGCAGGGCGGCTGCCCCATCCTGCAGAACACGCCCTGCATCCACGTCTCGCCAGGCATGCGCGATGCCACCGGCCAAAATTGAGCGTGCTATAAGGCGGTCATGAGCGAGGGGACTTCCGGCTTCGAGGCGGCGCGCCTGACCGTGCGCCTGGGCGCGATCGCCGCCAATTACCGCACCTATCTGCGGCTGGCCGCGCCCGCGGCGGTGGCGGCGGTGGTGAAGGCCGACGCCTACGGCATGGGCGCGGCACGCGTGGCGCCGGCGCTGGCCGAGGCCGGCTGCGACAGCTTCTTCGTGGCGCGCCTGGAAGAAGCGATCGCCTTGCGCGCCTTGCTGCCGCGCGCGCGCCTCTTTGTGCTGGACGGCGCGCCCGCCGATGCGGTGCCGGCCCTGATCAGCCATCGCCTGACCCCGGTGTTGAACAGCCTGGCGCAGATCGCGGCCTGGAGCGCGGCGGCAAAAGCCGCACGCACTGCGCTGGATGCCGTGGTGCATGTCGATACCGGCATGAACCGGCTTGGCCTGCCGCGCGACGAGCTTTCCATCCTGGCGGCGGAAAGCACGGCGCGTCTTGCCGGGCTCAATCTGGTGATGGTGATGAGCCATCTGGCTTGTGCCGACCAGCCGCAGAACAAGATGAACCAGGAACAGCTTTCCCGCTTCCGCCAGGCGCTGGCCATGCTGCCGACCGCGCCGGCCAGTCTTGCCGCCAGTCATGGCGCCATGCTGGGGCCGGACTATCATTTCGATCTGGTGCGGCCGGGCGTGGCGCTCTACGGCGCCAATCCGCAAGCGCCGGAAGGCACCGCCGGTGCGTCCAATCTGATGCAGACCGCGGCTGTTTTGACCGCCCGGCTGCTGCAGTTGCGCCGAATTGACAGCGGGGAGCCTGTTGGCTACGCAGCCACCTACCGCGCAAAAAGGCCCACCATGCTGGCAACGATCGCCCTCGGATATGCCGATGGTTACCCGCGCGCCCTGTCCAACAAGGGCGTCGGTGTGATCACGGGCCAGCGTGCGCCAATCGTCGGCCGCATCTCGATGGATCTGACGATCCTGGACGTGACTGATCTGGGCGATATGCCCGCCATCGGTGATGAGGTGGAACTGCTGGGCGATGCCCTCACCCTGGGTGAAGTGGCTGCGAACGCCGGCACCAACGAATACGAGATCCTCACCCGCCTGCGCCGGGCGCCGAAAGTCTACGTATGAATATTTTTGCCAATGTCGGGCGGGCAACTCTTGTCGTGTTGGCCCATATCGGACGGCTGGCGCTGTTCACCGCGCGCGCGCTGGCCGCGCTGGTGTCGCCGCCCATCTATTTCCGCCTGATCCTCACCCAGATGATGCGCATCGGCTATTACTCCCTGCCGGTGGTGGGGCTGACCGGCTTCTTCACCGGCGGCGTCTTGGCGCTGCAGATTTATCTCGGCGGCAACCGCTTCGGCGCCGAAGCGATCGTGCCGCAGGTGGTGGTGCTGGGCATCACCCGCGAACTGGGGCCGGTGATTGCCGGCCTGATGATCGCCGGTCGCGTCGCCGCCGCCATCGCCGCCGAGATCGGCACCATGAAGGTGACCGAGCAGATCGATGCCCTGACCACGCTCGCCACCAATCCGGTGAAGTATCTGGTGGTGCCGCGCATCGTGGCGGCGGTGATCTCCATGCCGCTTCTGACGGCCATCGCGGATTCCGTCGGCGTCTTGGGCGGCTATGTGGTTTCGGTCTACAGCCTGGATTTCAACGGCAGCTCTTATCTCAAGAACACCTGGGACTTCGCCCATCAGGACGACATCACTTCCGGCCTGATCAAGGCGGCGGTGTTCGGCTTCATCGTGGCGTTGATGGGCTGCTATAATGGCTTCAATTCCAAGGGCGGCGCCCAGGGCGTCGGCAATGCCACCACCAATGCCGTGGTCAGCTCGTCCATCCTCATCCTGGCCGCGGACTATGTGCTGACGGCGCTCTTGTTCCACAAATGACGGCAAAGATTCAGCTCATCGGCGTCAAGAAACGCTTCGGCCCAAAGGTGGTGCTGGACGGCGTGGACCTGACCATCGACAAGCAGTCCTCGCTGGTGATCATCGGCGGCTCGGGCACGGGCAAGTCGGTCACCATCAAATCCATCCTGGGCATCATCCGTCCCGACGAAGGCACCATCCTGGTGGACGGCGAGGACGTGACCCATATCAGCGGCGCGGCGCGCGATCGCGTCATGAAGAAGTTCGGCATGCTGTTCCAGGGCGCGGCCCTGTTCGACAGTCTGCCGGTCTGGGAGAATGTCGCCTTCGGGCTCATTCAAGGTCGGGGTGTTCCACGAACAAAAGCGCGCGACATCGCCATCCAGAAGCTGGCCAAGGTGGGGCTGACCGAGGATGTGGCCTTCCTGTCGCCCGCCGAGCTCTCGGGCGGCATGCAGAAGCGGGTGGGCCTGGCGCGCGCCATCGCCGCCGACCCGGAGATCATCTTCTTCGACGAGCCGACCACGGGCCTGGACCCGATCATGGCCGACATCATCAACGACCTGATCATCTCCACGGTGAAGGATGTGGGCGCCACGGCGCTCTCCATCACCCATGACATGGTTTCGGCGCGCAAGATCTCCGACAAGATCGCCATGCTCTATGGCGGCAAGATCATCTGGCAGGGCCCGACCAAAGAGATTGACCACAGCGGCAATCCGTATGTGGAGCAGTTCATCCACGGTCGCGCCGAAGGACCCATAAAGATGGCTGTGAAAGCTTAGACCTGCCCCGCCCGTCCAGCTTGACCGCCATGCTATGATCGAATCATGGCCAAATCCTCCACCAGCTATGTCTGCCAGTCCTGCGGCGCGACCCATGCCAAATGGTCGGGCAAGTGCGAGGCCTGCGGCGGCTGGAACACCATCACCGAGGAAGGCGTCGCGCCGCCCCTGGGTTCGGGCGCCGCGCGCCGGGTCAAGGGCCGCAGGATCACTCTCGAAGACCTGAAGACCGAGGACGCGGCGCCCCAGCGCCGTCCCACCGGCATCGCCGAGTTCGACCGCGTCACCGGCGGCGGGCTTGTTCCGGGGTCCGCGCTGTTGGTCGGCGGCGATCCGGGCATCGGCAAATCCACCCTCATCCTGCAGGCGTTGGGCAAGTATGCCCAGGATGGCGGCCATGCCATCTACATCTCGGGCGAAGAGGCGATGGCGCAGGTACGCATGCGCGCCGCCCGCATGGGGCTTTCGGAGGCGCCGCTGATGCTGGGCGCCGCGACCAATGTCGAAGACATTCTGGCCACCCTGGAAGCTGGCAAACCGCCGGCCATCGTCGCCATCGACTCCATCCAGACCCTGTGGACCGGCGCGCTGGATGCCGCGCCGGGAACCATCGCCCAGGTGCGCACCGCCAGCTTCGATCTGGTGCGCTATGCCAAGGCCAGCGGCGCGGCGCTGCTGCTGGTCGGCCATGTCACCAAGGACGGCCAGATCGCCGGCCCCAAGGCGGTCGAGCATCTGGTGGATGCGGTGCTCTATTTCGAGGGCGAGCGCGGCCATCACTTCCGCGTGCTCCGCGCGGTCAAGAATCGCTTCGGCGCCACCGACGAGATCGGCGTCTTCGAGATGACCAGCAAGGGGCTGGCCGAAGTTTCCAATCCCTCCGCGTTGTTCCTGGGCGACCGCAAGTCCGCCTCGCCGGGCACAGCGGTGTTCGCGGGGCTGGAAGGCACCCGTCCGCTGCTCTGCGAGATTCAGGCGCTGGTGTCGCCGACCGCCTACGGCACGCCGCGCCGGGCGGTGGTCGGCTGGGATACGGGGCGCCTGGCCATGATCCTGGCGGTGCTCGACGCCCGGGCCGGGGTTGGAATCGGCGCCAGCGATGTCTCCCTCAACGTTGCCGGCGGCCTGAAGATCGGTGAGCCCGCCGCGGACCTGGCGGCGGCGGCCGCGCTGGTGTCCTCTTTTGGCGGAGAGCCCTTGCCGCGCGAGAGCGTCTTCTTTGGCGAGATCAGCCTTTCCGGCGACATTCGCCCCGTGCCCCAGGCCGACGCCCGGCTGAAAGAGGCGGTCAAGCTGGGTTTCAAGACCGCTTTCGTTCCCGCGGGTACCAAAGCGGACGTGGCGGGCCTGGCGTTAACAGAGATTA
>CAYQZM010000168.1:0-3148 GCA_964421935.1 uncultured Rhizobium sp.
AAGGCCAGCCGCAAGGTCTCCCTCTCCATCAAGGCCCGGGAAGTGGCCGAGGAGAAGGAAGCGGTCGAGCAGTACGGCTCCTCCGACAGCGGCGCCTCGCTCGGCGATATTCTGGGCGCGGCTCTGAAGAAGAAGGCTCCCAAGAAGAAGGGCGGCGAGGAGTAATCTCGGTTCCATAGTGCACAAAAGGGCGCACCGCCAGGTGCGCCCTTTTTCTTTGCCGGAAGCTCAAACCATCCTCCCTTTGCGCGCGCCAGCGCCGGCGAAGGGAGGTGGCCGAAGCAGCGCGAAGGCGTCAGGCGGCTTCCGCCTGACGCCGAGCAAAGCTGCGAAGGCCGGAGGGGTTCATCAAAAAGACCAAGCGCCTTTTTTGTTTGCTGCTTGTTTGCCGCGAGAATCGCACTAGCTTCGCCTATCGTTTGATGAGGGAGTTGCGTTATGGCGAAGAAGAGCAAGCTGGCTGCGCGTGCCGCTGAGTTGGAAGCCGCGGTGGTGGGCCTGTTTACAGGGGCGCCGGCGGCCACGGCCCCGGCCAAGAAGAAAAAGCGCCGCAAGGCCAAGAAGGCCAAGGTGGTGAAGGCGGCCAAGAAGGCCGCTAAGAAGACTGCGAAGAAAACAGCCAAGAAAGCCAAGAAGGCCAAGAAGGCGGCCAAGAAGACCGCCCGCAAGGCCAAAAAGAAGGCCAGGAAGCGCTAAGCTGCCTTAAAAAGCCTGACAAAGGCGCCGCCTCAGGGGGGCGCCTTTTTCTTTTGGTCTGTTCCTTTTCAGGGGCATCCCGCTAAAGTTCCGCAAAACAAGAGGGGGGACGCTCATGACATTCTCGCGCTTTGCTCTCCTGGCCGCGCTGGCCGCCATGCCCTTTACCGCCTCGGCTCAACCAGCGGCGGCGCCGGCCGCCCCGCACACCACGCCCTTCGATGCCTTTGTCTATCAGCCGGCCGCGGAGGTGGCGGCCCTGACCCACCGCCCCGATGGCAAGCCCCAATCCAAGATCGTCATCGATCACGAGACCTATTTCATCGAATATGTCACCCGGGTGGTGAACACGGTGCCGGAGGCGCACGGTCACTGGTATGATTATATCCATGTGCTGGACGGGGAGGGCAGCATCACGTATGGCGGCACCCAGGAAGGCGGCACGGATAGCGGCCAGCTCGAAATCCGCGGCGGCCATCTGGTGGGCGGCAAGCTCCAGCTTCTGCATCCCGGCGACCGGCTGGTGATCCCGCCCGGCCTGCCACATCTCTTCACGGCCACGCCCGGCCACACCTTCACCTACATCATCTTCAAGCAAAGGGTTTAAGACACATGCGCACGCTTCTGATCGCCGCCGTCCTCTTCGTATCGCTTCCGGCCCTGGCCCAAACAGCCGCACCGTCGGGCGGGGTCCTGATCGTTCCGGCCAAGGACATCAAGGCAAAGCTCGACGCTGCCCCGGCAAAGCCGGGCGCTGCCGTTACCGCGCCGATCACCACCACGGGCAGCTACATCACCCTGGCCGCCCATCGCACCGCCGACGGCACGCCGGAACAGCATGCCCACTGGACCGATGTGATGGTGATGCTGCAGGGCGAGGTCACCCTGACCTATGGCGGGAAACTGTCGGGCAATACGGTGGACGCCAATGGCGAAAGCCATGGCGGCACGATCACGGGCGGTACCACATTGGTGCTGCATGCCGGCGATTATGTGCAGGTTCAGGCCGGTGTCCCGCACCTGATGACCAAGCCCAAGGGCGATTTTCGCTATTTCGTCACCAAGGTTCACGCCTGAGGACCGCGCCCGACCTGTCGCGTTTCTTCGCGGCGACGTCGGGCGTCCCTTTACCTGTCTGATCTTTAAACGCGTCTGAAGGAGAAGCCATGTACGCCATCCTGCTGGCAGCCGCCGTTGCGGCCGCGCCGCCTTTCACCGCCCTGGACAAGACCGGCTCCGAGAACGCGGTGCGCCATCTGCCCGGCACCGAACTGTCTGACACCCTGAAGAAAGCCAAGAGGCCCACAGACTTTTACGCCCAGGCATTGCTCTCCAAAGGCGCGCAGTATCAGGTGATCAACACTCTGCGCGACAAGGACGGGCAGGCGGAAGTCCATGCCGACTGGGCCGATCATATCTTCGTGCAGGATGGCGAAGCCCATCTGGTCACCGGCGGTACCGCGGTCAACGCGGCCACCACCGCGCCCGGCGAGCAGCGCGGTACCTCCATCAAGGGCGGCACGACCATGACCATGAAGCCGGGGGACTATTTCTTCGTGCCGCCCGGCACGCCGCACCAGATGCTGGTGGCGCCGGGGCAGCACATCCGATTTATCGCTTTCAAAACGCATAAATAAGGGGGACGTCCATGCGTCTATTGCTTGCCGCCGCGTTGCTGATCGCAACGCCGGCTCTGGCCCAGACACCCCTCCGTGCCACGCCGCCGGACGGCTTCAAGTTCATGAGCCAGGGAGAGATCGACAAGCTGACGTCCAAGCCCGAACCCGGCCGCGTCTATGGCGCCACCTTCGCCAACGACCATGAGAACTACTATGTCGAGTTCGTGAAGCGCCTGGATCATGGCAACATGGTCGAGCAGCACCCGCACTGGATCGACCAGATCACCATCCTGGCAGGTGAGGGCATCTTGAGCTATGGCGGCACCATCCAGAATGCCAAGACCGCGCCCAATGGCGAGGTGCGCGGCGGCGATCAGGTCGGTGCCAAGACGCAAGCCTTGCATCCGGGCGATTTCGTTCTGATCCCCGCCGGCCTGCCGCACACCTTCAATGCCGCACCCGGCAAGAGCATCACCTACGTGGTCTACAAGGCTCGGAGTTAGGCGGCTTCCCCTTCCAGCACGGCCTTCCTGGGTCGCCAGAGCAGGTTGACCGCCAGGCCGGCCATGATCAGCAAGGTGGCGCCGATCTTCCAGGGGGGCAGGGGCTCGCCCAGCAGGGTGGCGCTGGCGCCAAAGCCGAACACGGGCACCAGCAGCGACAGCGGCGCGATGGTGGCAGCCGGATAGCGCGACAGCAGCCAGGCCCAGCAGGCATAGCCGAACATGGTGTTGCCGGCGGACTGCCACAGCACCGCGGCCCAGGTCAGCGGCGTGGCGTGCGCCAGGCCCGCGGCGATGGCCGCCGGGCCTTCCAGCAGCAGCGACAGCGCC
>CAYQZM010000169.1:0-6094 GCA_964421935.1 uncultured Rhizobium sp.
GCGCTGGCGATGCTGGGCGAGGGCATCGCGGTGATGACGGCGATGGGCCGTTGGGTCTCGAACCTGCCGGGCGCGGTGAGCCTGGCGCCGGCCATGCCGCTTTCGGCACTGGTGTTGATTTCGCTGGGTGGGCTGTGGGCCTTGCTCTGGCAGAAGAGATGGCGCTGGTGGGGCCTGGTGCCGCTGCTGATCGGATGCATCTGGGCCTATGCCGCGCCGCGTCCCGACATGCTGGTGGCGCCGGATGCGCAGACGGTGGCGATACGAAGCCGCGACGGGCTGCTGCATTTTGTGAAAAAGCCGAAGGACCGTTTCATCGCGCGCGACTGGCTGCGGCGCGACGGCGATGGCCGGAACATTGCCGACGCGGTCGGCGATCCCTCCATCAAATGCGACGGCGTCGGCTGTGTGATGAAGGGCAGGATTGCGGTGGCGGTGTCACAAAAGCCTGAAGCGCTTATGGAAGACTGCGCCATGGCGAAGGTAGTGGTCAGCGCTGCCGCGGCGCTCGCATGCAAGGGGCCCATGGTGGTGATCGATCGCGACGCGGCGGCAAAAGGGCAGGGCTGGCGCGTGGATCTGTCGCCCAGACCTTATGCGCAAAGCGTGCGCGCGCAACGCGGCGCAAGGCCGTGGGTCGCAGGCCGGTAGCTTAGGCTTTCGCGGGGCCGTGTGCATTATCGAACAGCAAATTCATGCTCTTCGCAGTTGCCCCCAACGGACCGGCGGTGAGAGGATAGCATCTCTGGATGTCGGCGATGGCAGGTTATGCCCATCATGAATCTTCCGAGTTCGCGCAAGACCGGCGCCTGCCTTCCGATTACCTGCTCGCCTGCGAGGCCCTGGATCAGGCCAGATGCCTGGAGCTGGTCTATGAGACTTTCTCGCGCATCATCGAAGTGCACCGGGTCGGCATCAGCCCGGCGGGCGCCCATATCGTCAGCGGTTGGCAGATCCGCGGGCCTCGCGATGAGCGGGTGGGCTGGAAGCTGCTCAATCTGGATGAGCCGCTAAGCCTGAAGCTGACGGACATTGCGTCCCAGGCGCCGCGCCCCGACTATCGCCGCGGCGCCAAGCAGTTCGTGGGAATCCTCAGCCAGCTTTGAGCAATGCTCAATACCGCCGGATCAATCCGACCAGCTTGCCCTGCACCTTGACCCGGTCGGCGCCATAAAGGCGCGTCTCATAAGCCGGGTTGGCCGCTTCCAGGGCGATAGAGTCGCCGCGCCGGCGCAGCCGCTTCAGGGTGGCTTCTTCATTGTCCACCAGCGCCACCACAATCTCGCCGGTCGTGGCGCTGTCCGATTCCTGGATGATCACGGTGTCGCCATCGAGGATGCCGGCATTGATCATGGAGTCGCCGGTCACTTCCAGGGCGTAGTGATTGCCGCGCCCGATCATGCCGCCGGGCACCGGCACGTCGCTGACCTTGTTCTGCAGCGCCTCGATAGGCGTGCCGGCCGCGATGCGCCCGACCAGCGGCACATTGATGGCGGCTTCCCCGCCATCGCCATAGCCGCGCCGCGGCGAGGGCGAGCGGGAATCGATGCGCATCTCGCTGCGGCCGTGGCGGGCGGTGGCGCGCTGGGCCTGGCTGCGGGTGGTGGCGGGCCGCAAGGTCTCGGCCATGTTGTCGGGCAGCTTGAGCACTTCCAGGGCGCGGGCGCGCTTTTCCATGCGGCGCAGGAAGCCGCGCTCTTCCAGAGCGGTGATCAGGCGATGGATGCCGGATTTGGATTTGAGGTCCAGCGCCTCCTTCATCTCGTCGAAGGAGGGCGGGATGCCGGTTTCACGCACCCGCTCATGGATGAACATCAGCAGCTCATATTGCTTGCGGGTCAGCATCTGGATCCCTCCCAACAGCCGCGCCTCGCGGCCAAGAACCGGCGGCGAACAAAGCCGAAACATGCGCGAATCGTTCTACTTTAGTTCTTGGCACCCGTCAACGCGCGCCGACACGGCCGTCCCGTTCCCGGGAACCTTTGGCGTAGCTGTCACTTACATTGCGCGGAGCGCAACTCGTTTTTCAGGGAGGTCATTCATGAAGCTCAAGACCCTTGTTCTTGGCGCCGCTGCCGGCGTCGCGGCGCTGGCTTATGCGATGCCGGCATCAGCCTATATCGCCTGCAATCGCGACGGCGACTGCTGGCATACCGAGTCGCGGTATTCACGGCCGGGCATCACCTTCGAATATCACCCCGACGATTGGTACTTCCATCGCACCTGGGGCGATCGTGATCGCATGCGCTGGCGTGCTTACCATGAAGGTCGTGGTTACTGGCGCAATGGCGTCTGGATCACGTTCTAGAGTTTCAACAAAAGTTTGAACCATCTGACACGCGGCGGAACCCCTCTCGGTGTTCCGCCGTTTGTTTTCCAGAAGGGTGGATCAACTTCGTGCGAATGGAGATGAGAATGAAGTTCAAGTTTCTTGCATTGAGCGCCCTCGCCGGTGCGGCCGCGCTGGCTGCCACGGCTGCGCCTGCTTCGGCTTATGTGGCTTGCAACGGGCGCGGCGACTGCTGGCATACCAGCGAGCGCTACAGCTATCACCCCGGTTGGGGCATCCGCATCCATGACGACAACTGGCGTTGGCGCGGACATCACTATCGCTGGCGCGAGCATGCCGGTCGTGGCTATTGGGGCCGTGGCGGCGTCTGGATCACGTTCTGAGTAAAACGCCAGTCTCCAGGAAAGGGCGGTCTTGCGAGGCCGCCTTTTTCTTTTGCAAGGTCAGCCAGGCTGGCGGTCCTGACGCGACGGCTGGTGCGCGAAGTCGAGCCAGGCATGGCGCGATTGCTCCCAGATGGAATGAGCTGGCGCCGGGAAATCGGGATCGGCGAAGGCGCCGGCCGCGACGCCGATAAATCCGGGGCGCATATCCAAGGTCCAATAGAGCGAGGTGCCGCATTGCGGACAGAAGTGAATCTGCAGCTTGCGCCCATCCTGTCCGTCCCGGACGAAAATCTTGTCGGCGCCGCTTGCGGCGACCTGCTTCTGGCGAAAATAGGCGCTGACGCCGAACACCGAACCGGTCCGGCGCTGGCAATCCAGGCAATGGCAGGCCAGCACATATTTGGGATCGCCTTCGCAAGCGACCCGCAGATTGCCGCAACTGCATGATGCTTCACGGGACGCCATGCGGTTCTCCCCGGCCAGTTGCTATCGGAACAGGTCCTCAGGCGCGACGTTTGCTACCCGCGCCAGCTTTTCCAACGTCTCCGGCGCGATGCTGCGCGTCTTGGCCGTGAGAAAACCCAGTATCTCGCCGGGCGCCACCCCGGCGGCGCGCGCCCATTCGGTGGGACGCAGATGGTGCGCTGTCATGAACGCGCGAAAGGCCTCGCGCTGCTTGCCGATCTCGATGCCGCCCCCGCCGCCGGAGGCGGCAAACTTTTTAACCGCGGCGACTTCCCCCATCAGCACTTTAGGTTTTGGGTGAGGCGAAGTGGAAACGCGTTCAGGTTGTGTCGCTTCCGGGCGGGTCGATGATGCTTTCTTGACGGGCAACCGCGCCGCGGCCACCTCGCGCGGATTCTTCAGCATCCCCGCCGAGCGCCGGATGCGCGGCCCATCGCTCATCGAAAGCCATTGCCCAGCAGCAGCCGCGTCGCGGCGGTCACGTCTTTCTGGCGCATCAGGCTCTCGCCCACCAGCACTGACGTAACGTGGGCCCCCGCCAGGCGCTTCAGATCGGCCGGCGCGGAAAGCCCGCTTTCGGCCACCACATGCACGCCCTTGGGAATCTTGGGCGCCAGCTTCAGGGTCACGCCCAGGTCGGTGACGAAGGTCTTGAGATTGCGGTTGTTGATGCCGATCAGCGCAGCATTGAGATCCAGCGCCCGCTCCAGCTCGGCCTCGTCATGCACTTCCACCAGCGCATCCATCTCCCAGCGCGCCGCCTCGTCCAGCAGAGCGCGGACGTGATCGTCATCCACCATGGCCATGATGATCAGGATGCAGTCGGCGCCCCAGCTTCGCGCCTCCACCACCTGATAGGGCTCGATCATGAAATCCTTGCGCAGGACGGGCAGGCGCGTCACCTCGCGCGCCTGGGCCAGATATTCCGGCGCGCCCTGGAAGGACGGGGTGTCGGTCAGCACCGAAAGGCAGGCCGCGCCGCCATCCTCATAGGCCATGGCCAGCGCCGGGGGATCGAAATCAGCGCGGATCAGCCCCTTGGACGGCGAGGCCTTCTTGATCTCGGCGATCAGGCCGAATTCGCCGACCTCTTTCTTGTCTTCCAGCGCGGCGAGAAAGCCGCGGGTGGGGCCTGCATCCCTGGCGCGCCCTTCCAGATCGGCGTGGGGAGCCTTGCTTTTGGCGGCTGCCACTTCCTCGCGCTTGTAGCCGAGAATGCGATCCAGGATGCTCATATCGAATGGCCTATCGCTTCGCTACTAGAGGCCTTGGTTGGAGGCTAGCAGAAGATTGTTGAAGGTGGCATGGGCGCGGCCGCTGCGGATGGCGTCCTCGGCCATTTCGGCGCCCTCGCGCAGGTCCTTGACCTTGCCGGCCACGATCAGGGCGGCGGCGGCGTTCAGCTGCACGATCTGGTGATAGGCCCCCGGTGCATTGCCTTCCAGCAGATGGCGCAGGGCCGCGGCGTTATGGGCGGCGTCGCCGCCTCTGATATCCGCCAGCGGCCAGCGCTTGAGACCGGCGTCTTCCGGCGTGATCTCGAACGTGGTTATGGCGCCCTGGTCCAGGACGGCGACCTGGGTGGAACCGCTGATGGAAATCTCGTCCAGTCCGTCGCGGCCATGCACGATGAAAGCCCGGCTGCTGCCCAGGGCCTTGAGGGCCTCGGCATAAGGCAGCAGCCAATCGGCCGAGAATACGCCCACCAGCTGGCGGGTCACCCGCGCCGGATTGGCCAGCGGCCCCAGCAGGTTGAAGATGGTGCGCCGGCCGATCTGCTTCCTCGCATTGCCGACGTTGCGCATGGCCGGGTGATAGGTCCAGGCAAAGAGGAACACCAGGCCGGTATCCCTGAGCACGGCTGCGGCGGCCTCGGGCTCGAGATTGATATTGATCCCCAGCGCTTCCAGCACGTCGGCGGCGCCGCTGCGCGAGGAGGCGGAGCGGTTGCCATGCTTGGCCACAGGCACGCCGCAGGCCGCGACCACGAAAGAAACAGCGGTCGAGATGTTCAGGGTGCCGAGCCCGTCGCCGCCCGTGCCGCACAGGTCCAGCGCGCCCGCAGGCGCCGTGATACTGCGCATATGATCGCGCATGGAGGTAACGGCGCCCACAAGCTCGTCCACCGTCGGCTTGCGATCGGCGGTGGAGGCGAGATAGGCGATGATCTCCTCCTCGCTGAGGCGGCCGGTGAAAATGGCATCGAACAGCCGCCTGGTCTCGGCTGCGCCAAGAGGCTGGCCCGCCTGGGCCCGGGCCAGGGCGGCGGGAAAATCGACCGAAGCGCTTGTGACTCTCATAAGTCCGCTTTCATGCAGGGACTTTTGCGAAGTCGCGGGCGATCTGCAGGAAATTGTTCAGCAGGGCATGGCCGTTTTCGGATGCGATGCTCTCGGGATGGAATTGCACGCCATGGACGGGATGGCTTTTGTGCATCACGCCCTGGATCACGCCGTCTTCCGATGTCGCGGTGACGTCCAGCGATGCCGGCATGCTCGGCGGATCGATGGTGAGAGAGTGATAGCGTGTGGCCAGGAAATCATTGTTGAGGCCGCGGAATACCGACCTGCCGGTGTGATGCACGCGGGACAGTTTGCCGTGCATGGGCTCGGGCGCGCGCACGATCCTGCCGCCATAGACCTGGCCGATGGCCTGATGGCCCAGGCAGACGCCCAGAATCGGCATTTTGCCGGCGGCCTTTTCGATCACGTCCAGGCAGATGCCTGCTTCGTTGGGGGTGCAGGGGCCCGGCGACAGAACGATGCCTTCCGGCTTCATCGCCAGGGCCTGTTCGGCGGAAATCTCGTCGTTGCGAACGACTTTCACTTCCGCGCCCAGTTCTCCCAGGTAATGGAAGAGGTTGTAGGTGAAGCTGTCATAGTTATCGATCAGAAGAAGCACGGCTGCCTGACTGCCAATTGGGAAGCCAGCGTTATAGCCGAAAAATGTTTCG
>CAYQZM010000170.1:0-6522 GCA_964421935.1 uncultured Rhizobium sp.
GTCTTCACCACCTCCAGGACCTGCTCGGCGCCGGTGATCTGGTGCCGCGACAAGCTCAAGGGCGGGCAGGCCCGCGTGCTGGTCGTCAACAGCGGCAACGCCAATGCCTTCACCGGCAAGGCGGGGCAGGCCGGGGTGCGCGAAATCGCCGCCACCGCCGCCGCCGCCGCCGGCTGCCGCCCCGGCGAGGTCTTCATGGCCTCGACCGGGGTGATCGGCGAGCCGCTGCCCGCCGAAAAGATCACCCGGGTGCTTTCCGGGCTGGCGGCGCAAGGCGCGGCCGGCAACTGGCGGGCCGCGGCCGACGCCATCATGACCACCGAAACCTACCCCAAGGCCGCCACCGCCACGGCGATGATCGATGGCGTCAAGGTGACCATCAACGGCATCGCCAAGGGCTCGGGCATGATCGCGCCCGACATGGCGACCATGCTGAGCTTTGTCTTCACCGACGCCAATCTGCCGGCTTCGGTCCTGCAGGAATGCCTCAGTGCCGGTGTGGCCGGAAGCTTCAATTCCATCACCGTGGATTCGGACACCTCCACCAGCGACACCTTGCTGCTGTTCGCCACGGGCAAGGGCGGCAGGCATACCGCCATCGCCAAGGCCTCCGACAAGAAGCTCACCGATTTCCGCCGCAGTCTGGATGCGGTGCTGATGGACCTGGCCCTGCAGGTGGTGCGGGACGGCGAGGGTGCCCAGAAGCTGATCCGCATCGATGTCAGCGGCGCGGAGAACGACCTCGCCGCCAAGCGCATCGCGCTTTCGATCGCCAATTCGCCGCTGGTCAAGACCGCGATTGCCGGCAATGACGCCAATTGGGGGCGTATCGTGATGGCGGTCGGCAAGAGCGGCGAGGCCGCCGACCGCGATCGGCTGAAAATCTCTTTCGGCAAACAGGTAGTGGCCGAAAAAGGCATGCGCGCGGCGAAATACAATGAGGCGGCGGCGACCAAGGCCGTTTGCGGCCGCGAGGTGGAAATCGCCGTGGATCTGGGGATCGGCAAGGGGACGGCACGCGTTTGGACCTGCGACCTCACTCACGGCTATATCGATATCAACGGCAGTTATCGGTCTTAAGCACCCTCCCATGGCGGAAACGCCCTATCACCTGTGGCGCGAAGGCGGCGACGCCGGAGCATCTTTTGTTGCCTGTGCCATGTTCATGCCCGGTCAGCAGGCCTTGGCGCAGCGGCTTGCCGTATCGCTGCAGTCCCAGGGCCTGCAGCATGCGCTGTTCCAGGTGCCGACGGTGCATCGTTCCCTGAATGCGCAGGGCGAGGGCGATCTTTCGCTGAGCAAGCCGCGTTTCATCCGCTTTCTGCTGGAGCGGTTTGAAAAACCCGTTCTCTATCTGGATTGCGATCTGGTGATGCGGCGCGCGCCCAGGCAGATCGCCACCCTGGTGAAAAAGGGTTGTGATTTCGCCATCTACAACTGGCTGACAGACAGCATGAACGATGCCTGGCGGCCGGAGCCGGGTACGCCCTTGTGGAAATTCCATTTCCGTGTGGACCTGGCTTCGGACAGCCAGCTCATGGCGGGTGGCGCGGTACAATTGTGGCGGGGCACCGGGCCATCCCAGACATTGCTGGCGGATTGGGAGCAGTCGCTGCGCAATCATCCCGCCAGCGAAGACGAACAGTGCCTGGACCTTGCCTATAACCATGGCGACCGCACGGGCCTGAAGCCGCATTGGCTGCCCAAATCCTATTGCCGCTATGCCTACTGGATCTATGTCCAGCCGGTGATCGACCATCCGAAATTCCCCGCGCCCGTCGGTGGCAGCTTTCAGCAACTGGGCAGCGAGCGCTTCGACAAGGCCCGCATCCGGCGTGTGGAAAAAAATGAACCCTTGCCGCGCGAGCTGGTCGTGGACGTGGTGCAGAAGCGGCTGCTGCGGCCGCTCCCTGACGGGACGTTCCAGGACGCCGGCGCCCTGGGGCAACGGCTATACTTGCCGCATGCCTGATTCCATTTCACGCCGCGCGGTCGTCGCCGGCGCCTTGATGATGCCTGCCGCAGTGCATGCCGATGAAAGCGGGATCGCCGCGCTGGAGCGTTCGGGCGCGCGCATCGGCGTTGCGGCGCTCGATACGGCAAGCGGGCGGCGCATCACCTGGCGCGCCGATGAGCGCTTCCTGATGTGTAGCACATTCAAGTTGTCTCTGGCGGCCGCAACCTTGCTGCGGGCCGAACAGGGCCGGGAAGAACTGGACCGCTTGGTGCTTTACACCAAGGAGCAACTCCTGGGCGTTTCCCCGGCCACGACCAAAAATCTCGCGCGCGGCATGACGGTGGCAGAGCTGTGCGAGGCCGCCGTGATCTACAGCGACAATTGTGCAGCCAATCTTCTCTTGGCCGCGGCCGGCGGCCCAGGCGCCGTGACCGCCTTCTGGCGCCGCCTGGGCGATACGGTTACGCGCCTGGACAAGATCGAGATGGCGCTGAACCTGCCGGATGGCGAAAAGGACACGACCACACCGGCCGCGATGATGGGCAATCTGCAAGCCATGCTGCTGGGCGATGCACTTTCCTTTGCCCCCCGCGATCGCCTGCTCGGCTGGATGCATGCCAACACCACGGGCGCCGCCATGCTGAAAGCCGGGCTGCCATCGGGCTGGAAGATCGGCGACAAGACCGGCCGCTGGAACAGCAGCGATTCGCATCAAGGATCCACCAACGACATCGCCATCGTGACGCCGCCGGGGCGGGCGCCCATCCTGATCGCCTGCTACACCCAGGGCGGCCCGCCCGATGATACCGCCCGCTCCGCTGTGCTGGCACAGGTGGGCCGCATCATCGCGGCGAGGTTTGCTTAAACCAGCGCGGCATCCAAGCTGATCGTGGCGTTCAGCACTTTCGACACTGGACAGCCTTTTTCCGCCATGCCCGCCAGCTCCTTGAATTTTGCGGCATCGATGCCCGGAATCTTGGCACGCAAGGTCAGATGCGACTTGGTGATGGCAAAGCCGTCGCCCTGTTTCTCCAGCGTGATCTCGGCCTTGGTGTTCATCTCGTCGGCCTTGAAGCCGGCTTGCTCCAAAATCAGCGACAGCGCCATGGTGAAGCAGCCGGCATGGGCGGCGCCAATCAGCTCTTCCGGATTTGTGCCAGGCTTGCCTTCAAAGCGGCTGGCAAAACCGTAAGGCTGCTCGTTCAGCGCGCCGCTTTTGGTGGAGAGCAATCCCTTGCCATCCTTCAGTCCGCCCTGCCATTTTGCCGTACCGAATGTCGTCATTGCACGCTCCTTTAGTTCAAATATTAACCCATACTAACCATCTGTTTTAATTCCACCTTAGGCTCATGACGCGAGAATGAACACTCCGCAACCTCTGATACTTGTCGTTGCGGTCGCGTTGGTGGATCCCGACGGCCGCGTGCTTCTGGCACAGCGCCCCGAGGGCAAGACGATGGCGGGGTTATGGGAATTTCCGGGCGGCAAGATCGAGACCGGCGAACGGCCGGAAGAAGCACTGATCCGCGAGCTGAGGGAGGAACTCGGCATCGCGGTGAAGGAAGCCTGTCTCGCGCCATTCACCTTTGCTTCGCATACCTACAGCGGGTTTCACCTTTTGATGCCGCTCTATATCTGCCGCCGCTGGGACGGACAGCCGCAGCCGCGCCATCACGCGGCCCTGAAATGGGTCCGGCCAAAGGACATGCGCGCCTACCCCATGCCCGCCGCCGACTTGCCTCTTATTCCCATGCTGCGCGATCTCTTGTCCGGGAGCTGAGGACCGAGAATGGCGGCGCGACTGCCGTCGAATATGGCTTGCTTGCGGGACTGATCTCCCTTGCGATCATCGCCGGCCTCACCTCGCTGGGCACCCAGCTATCGAGCTTTTTCACCAGCGTGAGCAGCGCGCTACCCTGAGCGAAGCGGCTTAAGGGAATCACCCACCTTTGAGGCGATGCTCGGCGGTACCCAGCGCTTCGGCCAGCCTGGTCTTGGCGCTGCCGGGCTTCAGCGGCTGTTGCTGGCTTTCGTGCGGCGACCAGCCAGTGAGATAGATGGTCTCGAACCGCGCCCGCAACCGCCCATCCGGATCGGCATGATGGGCGGCATAATGGGCCAGGAGCGCGGTCAGCGTATCGCGGCGCAAGGGTTGTCTGCTGCGCGCGCTCATCACATTGGTGAAGCCATGGGCGCGCAGGTCCTTCACCAGGCCGCCAAGATCGCGATAGCGGACGGTCAGCCGTTCCACATCCGCCACGGGCAAGGCAAAGCCGGCCCGTTGCAGCAAGCCGCCCAGGTCCCGCACATCGGCGAATGGCGAGACCCGCGGACTGATGCCGCCGCGCGTCTGGATTTCAGCCTGTGCAAAACCCTCCCGCAGTTCGGCAAGAGTACTGCCGCCCATCAGGGCCGCCACGAACAGGCCGTCTGCCTTGAGCAGCCGGTTGATCTGGATCAGGGCGCCGGGCAGGTCATTGATCCATTGCAAGGAGAACAGGCTGACGGCCAGATCGAACGGTCCATCCGCCTGAAGCACCTCGTTGGTATCGAAATCCGCCGATTGCCATTGCTGCGCGAACGGCCGGACCTGGTCGGGCACGGCGTCACCGATCCACAGCCCGCGTTCGAAACGGCGCGTCACCGGCGCCAGCCGGTCGTACAGGCCCTCGAGCGCCGCCGTCTCCAGAAAGCGCTCGCCACCAAGACGGGCAGCACGGGCGGCGGCGCGTCGCTTGGCCGGAAAATCAAAAAGAGGGGCGCGGTCTTCAGGCATCGCCGCTAGAGTAACCGGTATGGCCCCGCCTGTCGCCAAAGCGCTGCTCGATCTTCTGTTTCCCCCATTCTGCATCGGCTGCCGCGGAGAAGTCGCTGAAACCGGTTTTTGCGCGGCCTGCTGGAGCAAGGTCACGTTTCTGGACGGCCCGGCTTGCGCCTGCTGCGGTCTGCCATTTGGCGTGGCGCTGGAAGGCGAGATGTTATGTGCCGCATGTCTGTCCACACCGCCGGCCTTCGATAGCGCCCGCGCCATTCTTTCCTATGACGAACATAGCCGTGCCGCCATCCTGGGCCTGAAGCATGCCGACCGGTTGGAATTGGTGCCGGGCTTTACCCGCTGGCTGGGACGCAGCGGACGCATCGTTCTGGAGCGGTGCGATCTGGTGGTGCCAGTGCCACTGCATCGCGGCCGGCTCTGGCAGCGGCGCTACAACCAGGCGGCAGAACTGGCGCGCTACCTGGCACGGGACTGGAACCTTGCCTGCGATCCCCTGGCGCTCACCCGCAGCCGCGCCACGCCCAGCCAGGGCGCCATGGCTTCCGCCAAGGCCCGGCGGCGCAATGTCCAGCGTGCATTCCGGGTTCCCGATTCGGCACGGATCGGCGGCCGGCGCGTGCTGCTGCTGGATGATGTTGTCACCACCGGTGCGACGGCCGAAGCCTGCGCGCGCGCCCTGAAGCGGGCAGGGGCGAAGGAGGTGCATGTGCTGGCCCTGGCGCGCGTTGTGAAAGCGTCACAGATGCCTATATAGGACGGGCATCCCGAGACTCATTTCGGCCATGAAGCCCGTCCGCATCTACACCACGCCCATCTGTCCTTATTGCGTGCGCGCCAAGTCGCTTCTGGCCAAGAAGGGCGCCGCCTTCGAGGAAGTCGATGTCTTCATGGACGAGGGCGCGCGGGAAGAAATGCTGGCAAAAAGCGGCGGCGCCCGCACCGTGCCGCAGATCTTCATCGGCGACACCCATGTCGGTGGCTGCGACGAGCTCTATGCCCTGGAGCGCGAGGGCAAACTTGACCCGCTTCTGAGCTGAATTTTCGCAGCCGCACAGGCGGTTTTGACCGTCCCACACTCTGGACAAAGCGGGTTCGTCCCCGGAAGATGCGGCAAAACAAGCCGCAACTGGAGAAGGGATCGTCATGAAAAAGCTTCTGCTCGCCTCTGCCGCATTGCTGCTGGCGTTACCTGCCGTTACGCCGGTCTTAGCGCAGTCCGCCAATCCCGCGCCCACCATTGCTCCGCCGCCCACTGCCGATGAGATGAAGCTGCCGCGCCCGGCACGCGCGCACGGCATTCCTACAGCGCTCGCCATCGAAGGCGCGGTGGAAGCCAATCGCGTCTGCCTGGGCAACACCTACAAGACCACCGCCATGATCACCGACAGTGCCGGCGTGCCGATCGTGGTGATCTCCAATGACGGCGCCGCCGCCATCACCCAGCGCATCGCCATGAGCAAGGTCCAGGCGGTGCTGAAGTATCACATGACCAGCGGCGACGTGGCCAAGAAGGCCGCCAGCGACCCGGCCTTCAAGGCCGAAGTCGCGGCCAATCCCCTGATCGAAACCGCTCGCCAGGGCGCGGTTCCGATCATGGCGGGATCCGACATGGTCGGTGTCTTTGCCGTCTCCGGTGCACCGGGCGGCGACAAGGACGAACCCTGCGCCAAAGCCGGCCTGGCCAAGATCGCTGACCGTCTCAGATAGTCGCAACGGATATAATCGAGGAATATGCCATGAAACGCTTCGCCTTCCTTGCCGCAGGACTGCTCGCCGCCGGCGCAGCCAG
>CAYQZM010000171.1:0-56204 GCA_964421935.1 uncultured Rhizobium sp.
CAGGAATATCGTCTCAATGCGGGGGTCATCGTCGAAGACCCGATGGTGGAGGTCCGGTTGCAGGGCAAGGGCCGTCCGGTGGGCGCGGGCGGCCGCAAACTGGGAGAGCTGGAAGAATATTTCATCGAGCAGCTTTCGCCCGGCGACACCTTTGTCTTTGCCGGCGATGTGCTCCGCTTCGAGGGGCTGCGCGAGACGGGGGCCTATGTCACACGCAGCAAGGACCCGGATGCGGAAATCCCGTCCTATAACGGCGGCAAATTCCCGCTTTCCACCTTTCTGGCCCAGCGGGTGCGCGAGATGGTGTCTTCGCCGGAAAGTTGGCAGCATCTGCCCGAGCCGGTACAGGAATGGCTGAAGATCCAGGAATGGCGCAGTGTCATTCCCAAACCGGGGCAGTTGCTGGTCGAAACCTTTCCCCGCGGCAACCGTCATTATCTGGTCTGTTATCCTTTCGAGGGACGCCTGGCGCATCAAACCCTGGGCATGCTGCTGACGCGCCGGTTGGAGCGGCAACGGCTGCATCCCCTGGGTTTTGTCGCCAATGAATATGCCCTGGCGGTCTGGGCGGCGAAGGATCTGGGCGGCGTGAACATGGATGCGCTGTTTGACGAGGATATGCTGGGTGACGATCTGGATTCCTGGCTGGCGGATTCCAATCTTTACAAGCGCACCTTCCGCAATTGCGCCATCATTGCAGGGCTGATCCAGCGCCGCTTTCCCGGCAAGGAAAAGAGCGGCCGGCAGGTCACATTCTCGTCAGATCTCATTTACGACGTTCTTCGCAGTCATGAACCCGATCATGTGCTGCTGCGTGCCACCTATCAGGATGCGGGAACCGGCCTGCTGGACATCGCGCGGCTGGGTGAGATGCTGACGCGTGTCAGGCGGCGCATCGTGACGCGACGCCTGGATCGTGTTTCGCCCCTGGCGGTGCCGGCGCTGCTGGAAATTTCCCGCGAAATGGTTGCGGGGGGCGTGGACGAGGCTATTCTGCGCGAGAATGAAGATGCGCTGATACGGGATGCCATGCGTGTGGACTGAATCTGGGCATGCCAACAGTTTGGATGGGGGTGATCTCCTGATCACCGTCAATGGCGAGATCCTGCTGCTCGATCCCTGCGGCGCGGCTTTCGTGCCGGCGCATTCGGTGCTGCTGTTCGCGGATTTGCATTTCGAAAAAGGCAGCTTCTATGCCCGGGGGCGCCAGTTCCTGCCGCCTTACGACACCACCAACACCTTGCTGCGCATGGCGCGCGCGGTAGGACGTCACAAGCCGGAACGTGTGGTGGCGCTGGGTGATTCCTTTCACGACGGCGAGGCCGCGGGCCGACTGCAGCCGGAAGAGCGCGGGTTGCTGGAATCGCTCACCCGGTCGGCGCGCTTCACCTGGATCGCCGGCAATCATGATCCCCATCCGCCTGGCTGGCTGGAAGGTGACGTGTGCGATGCTCTGGAAATCGGCGGCCTCACCCTGCGGCACGAACCGCTGGCCAGTTTCCAGCCCGGTGAGGTGGCGGGGCATCTGCACCCTTGCGCCAGTGTCGCCAAATGGGGCCGCAGCGTAAGGCGGCGCTGCTTTGTCAGCGATGGTCTGAGGCTCGTTCTGCCCTCCTTCGGAGCCTATACCGGCGGATTGGACGTAGCCGAAGCCGCCATCGCCTCGCTGTTCGCGGGGCCCTTCCACGCCTATATGCTGGGGCATGCCCGCGTCTACGCGATCCCGCGCCGGGTCGCGGTCTGATTTTTGATGGCGCTCGTCCGCACGCTGTCGCTACGGACCGCGCCGATGCAGCTATACCGGCCGCCGGAACAGAACCGACGAAATCCAGCCCAGCAGCATCGCCATCAGCACACAGGCGATGCCGTAGGAGAGCGGGGCATTATGGGCCAGGTTGAACAGCCGCCGCTCCAGGCCCGTCGCGTCCACGAACAGGGGCGTGGACTGGGCGCTGATCACCTGACCGTCGCGGAAAAGATAGACTTCAACATTGTACTGGCCGCGCGTCACGCCGGCCGGCACCGGCACGCGGGTGCGAAATAGCGTCTCGCTGAGGAAATCGATGCTGCCCGGACTCTCAGTATAGAGGCCGACCCGCTTGTGGTAGCGGATGGCGGCCTGGCGGAAAGGCTCCGGGTCATGATGGCTGCCGACCTGGGTGGGATGCAGCGCCGCCAGTCCAATGCCGTAACGTTCCAGCGCCTCGTGGGACGCGATCCGCGATAGCGGGGCGGTGGAAGCGAGGTAGTAATAGGCGGGCAGGCCTTCGAAGCGCGCGGCATCGCGATTGACCCAGATGCCGGCGACCCGGTCGCGGCGGCGGACCGTCATCGGCTCGTCGGGTCCGCGCACCACCACCACGATGTCGCGCCCCTGGGCGGCTTGCGGTCCCTCGATGGCACCGAACACCACGATATTGGTGCCGGTATAGTTGGAGGTGATCTGGATGATGTCCTGGCTGACACCGGAGACCAGATCCTCGGCCCGGGCCGGAAAGGTCAGCAGAAGAACCAGCAGCGTCAGGCACAGCCGCTTCATGGAGCCTGCTCGCTCAGGGAATAGACATCCGCCGGAGGCGCCACCAGCTGCCAGGCCAGCCCGGCCGCCACCGTCAGCACGATCATGGCCAGCAGCAGGCGCAGCTGCTCGCCACGCAGCTTGGCGCCGGCCCGCACGCCGAGCTGCGCGCCCACCACGCCGCCAATGACCAGCAGGCCCGCCAGGATGATGTCCACCGCGAAGTTGTTGGTGGCCTGCAATATGGTGGTGATGGCGGTGACGGCGATGATCTGGGCCAACGAAGTGCCCATCACCACATTGGTGGGCATGCGCAGGATGTAGATCATGGCGGGAACGATGATGAAGCCGCCACCGATGCCCATGATGGCGCTGAGCGCGCCGACCACGAAGCCGATGGCGATCGGTGGAATCACACTGATATAGAGCCTTGATTGGCGAAAACGCATCTTGAAGGGCAGAGCCTGGATCCAGCCGCGATGGATGGGGCGGCGCGAGGGCGTGATGCCGCTGCGATAGGCCTTGAGGGTCGACAGGCTCTCGCGCAGCATGATGGTGCCGACAATGCCCAGCATCACCACATAGGTCAGGGCCACGATCAGGTCCATCTGGCCCTGGCGGCGCATCAGGGCGAACAGCCAGACGCCGGCCAGAGTGCCGAAGATGCCGCCGCACAGCATCACGCCGGCCATGACGAAATCGATCCCCTGCCGCCGCCATTGCGCCAGCGCGCCCGATATGGAGGAGGCGGTGATGTGCGAAAGCGTGGTGGCCACCGCGACGGTGGAAGGGATTCCGGTGAAGACCAGAAGCGGGGTCATCAGAAAGCCGCCGCCCACGCCGAACATGCCGGAGAGAAAGCCCACTCCCATGCCGAGCCCGATGATGATCAGCCAGTTGACTGACATTTCGGCGACGGGAAGATAGATCTCCATCTAACGCTTGTCTTTTGGCCTCTGGCGTCGCCGCGCGTCGCTCATGGACGTTTTAGTTCACATCGCTCGTCGCCGCTACGCTGTCGCCAGGCGCCCCCGGCCGGCGACCAAAATACGACGTGTCAGCGGGCGCGGAGACATCGCGACGTGTACGACCATGCGCGCGCAAGCGGTGACGGTCAACGCAAAAAGCCCTGCAAATGCGGCTTAAATGAGCCTTCAGCCCAAATCCGCGGGCTCAGGCGGCACGTTGGCATTCCGGTTCAGCGGCGCGGCGCGGAAGGTGGCGGCGGACTTGTTGGCGGCGGCGCGGTCCGCGTCGTTCAGTTGGGTAGCAAGCACGCCCATGCGCTGCTTGGATTCCGTATCGCCCGCGCTTGCGGCGATCGAATACCACTTATAGGCATCCAGCAGGCTCTGCGGCACGCCGTCACCACGTTCATACAAGACCGCCAGGTTGAACTGGGAATCCGCAAGGCCCAAGGTCGCGGCCTTGGCGAACCAGCGCGCGGCTTCCGCCATGCTCTTCTTGCCGGCAGCGCCGCTGGCATAAGACACGGCCAGATTGTGCATCGCCTTGCGGTTGCCCTGATTGGCGGAGAGTTCATACCAGTGCGCCGCCTTCACAGGGTCGGCGGTTACGCCCTGGCCGCGTTCGTAAAGCGTGCCCAGGCGATATTGCGCCACGGCCTGGCCCTTCTCGGCCGCCTGAGTCAGAAACTTGATGGCGTCGGTCATGTTTACCGGCTGTCCATCCAGCGCGCGGAAGCCCAGGATCGCGAGCGCGGTGGGATTGCCGGCATTGGCCATCTGCACCACCTTGTTCACGGGCGCTGTGCTGTGGCGGGCCGTATTGGCCTTTGGGGCGGGCACGACCGCAGGCGCGACATGCACCGGGTGCGAGACCGGTGGCGCAATCAAACGCGCCGGCGCTGGCTCCTTGCGCGGCTCAGCACGTTGGGTCTGGAAATTCTTCGCATCGCCCGTTTGGGTAGCCGTGCTCTGCGGCGGCATCACCACGGACGGGATGGTTTTGGGCGCCGGCGGCAGTTGAGTGCTGTGGCGCACGGGAGCCGCGGGCCGCGTGACGGCGGGCTGCTCCGGCACGTCAGCTTGACGGCTGAAGATCAGGGCGGCGGCCGCGGCTCCCACGACAACCAGCGCTACGCCAATCGGAATCAGAAGGCGCGATTTTTCCTTTTCCTCCTCGGCACCGGACTCTTTCTGGAAAAAGCTGGCCAGACGGCCGCGGCGTTCATTTTCGGCTTTTTCAGCTGCAGCGCGAGCCGACCGGCGGGCCTGGGCCAGGAAATTTTCCGGCTCCGGCGTATCGGCAAAGACATCGGCAAATTCCGGTGTCGGCGCGAAGGGGTCGTGGGGCTCTGACGGGCTGTCGAACGCAAAATCCTGCGGCGCGGAGGCAAAGGTTTCGTCAGGCAGCGGCTCAAAGACGGGCGGCTCGACAGCGGGTGCCTCGGTCACGGGCGGGAGATCGAACGCGCTCTGCGCAGACGGCTCGTAGCTTTGCGGTTCGTAATTTTGCGGTTCGTAATTTTGCGGTTCGGCCTGCGGCGGTTCAGCCTGCGAGGCTTCGTGGGACGGCGGCTCGATCGGGCGCAGCACGCGCGTGCGCAGATCGGAGAGAAGATCGTTGTGATCTTTCTCCAGCGCGTCCAGCCGGTGAGATATGGCCTGCATGCTGCTGTCGAAGCGCTCGCTGGCATCGTCCCTGTCCAGACGATCGGTGATGCCGCTGACCGAGCGCTCGATATTGTCCACCCGGCGTTCGAACTCGGCCTGGGGCAGGCGCATTTCAAGCCGAGCGATGGAATCTTCCAGGCGGTGCAGCGCCTCTTCGTGCTGGGCGGCGCGGCGCTGGTTTTCGACCTGGTCGGTGGCGCGCTGATTGGCGGATGTCTCGATCTTCTCGAGCGCGTGGTCCAATGCGTTGGTATTGAACTGGGCGGTCTTCTCCACCGCCGCCAGCCGCGCATCCATGGTTCTTTCGGCGGCCTCGAGCCGTTGATCCAGCGCCCGTTCGCTCAGGTGGGCCGCGTGCTCCAGCGCCCTCAGCCGTGATTCGGCAGCCAATTCGGTGGCGTCGAGACGCTCGTCGAGCTCATTGGCCCTGTTTTCTGCATCCACCCGCGCCTGGCCGACGCGGCCGGCGAGCTGTTCCAGGCTGGATGTCAGTTGTCCCACCTGGCTGGCGGAATTGTTGGCCGTGGCGGTGATCTGATCGGCCAGGCGCGAGAGGCCCTGATGCAAAGCCTTGACCGCTTCCTTGATGCCGGAATGGGCGGCCGACCGTTCCAGCCGTTCCAGCCGTTCGTTCAGTGCTATTACATTGTGACCAAGCTGGTCGAAGGCCTGGGCCTGCTCACGGGCCGTGATGTTCATTTCCTGTGTCGTGCGCGACAAGACCCGGCTCGACTCGCTATGGCTGCGTTCGCTGGAGTCTATCCGCCGCGAAAGCCCTCGCAGCTGGTCTTCGATCCGCCGCCAGGCCTCATTCGATTCAGTCTCGCTGCGGCCGACCCGCGCCATCATCTCTTCGGTATCGCGGCGGCTGGCTGCCGAGGGGGGCAGGCCCCAGCTGTCCAGATCGGCGCCGGTCGGGCTACGGCTGTCAACGGCCATACCGGTCTCCTCGTCCATGCCTGAAAGACTGCGTAGAATCCGGCGTGTCAGCCACTCCCCGACCGACAGACCTTCCCGGCGCGCAGCAGCACGGGCAGCTTCCCGCGCCTCGGGCGGGATGCCGGCCACATTCCAGGGAAGCTCTGCGCGCATTTCGAATCACGGGCCCTTACCCCCACTACAGTAAGTACCGGGGCCCAGATATAGTGTAAAGGAATGTTGAACGCGCGAGCGGCGGGCCGGCAAAGCCATGCCAAGTCATGCACAGATACTTGGCTCGTCGGTCTTTGTCCCCGGGTAAAGCCCTTCAGTCCCGCGTACCCATCGCACCGCGCAAACGCAGGGGTGAGGGGCTTGCAGGGGCAGCCGATGCGGCTTCGGGGCTGTCCAGCCTGGTGACGGTGCTGGTGGGGCTGCCGTCCCTGGGGGGTGGCAGCCCCAAATCGGTGGAGAACAGCACCGCGACATAGACCGTGTCGCCATTCACCGCTGCACCCACCCCGGCATGGTCGTAACTGGCGAAGGTCATATTGTCGCGATGGGGCGGGCTTTTCAGCCATTCATCCAGGAAACGGCGGGCAAAATCGTCCACGGACACGCCGATCTGCTTTGTGTAGTGCTGGGCGGCGAGATTTTCGCCCAAAAGGCCCTGCCATCTGGCGTCGTCCTTCATCAGCAGAGTGGCGCTGGTAGCGCCGTCTGGTCCCTGGTGTGCCAGATAGTTTTTGGTCGCCATGTCGCTGGCGCGGGCCCGGGCGATCTTGGAAAGCTCCGCATCCAGCGCCAAGGGCCTGGCCTTGGGGTCAAGCTTCTGCCGCTCTTCCTCCACCAGGATCGCGATGCGGGTCTCCAGCGCCCCCATCTGTGTCTTGGGATCGGGAGGCAAAGGCACGGCGGGCTGAGGCGCCAAGAGGCTGCACCCCCCAAGCGTCATCGCCACCAGAAGAAGACATACCCCCCGCCGCATGATCAGGCCCATCCGTCAGCCTGGCAATATTTCGAAGAGGCCGGCTGCGCCCATGCCGCCCCCGACGCACATGGTGACGACGCCCAGCTTGGCCCCGCGCCGCCGTCCTTCGATCAGGATGTGGCCGGTCAGGCGCGAGCCGGTCATGCCATAGGGGTGACCGATGGAGATCGCGCCGCCATTCACATTTGTTTTGGCCGGATCGAGACCGAGCTGGTCCATGCAATAGAGAGTCTGGCTGGCAAAGGCCTCGTTCAGTTCCCACAGGTCGATGTCATCGACCTTGAGGCCATGGCGGGACAGCAGCCGCGGCACAGCCTTGATGGGGCCGATGCCCATTTCCTCGGGCTCGACACCGGCCACCGCAAAGCCGCGGAATATGCCCATCGGCTTGAGGTCCTTCTTCGCCGCCATCTCATCGCTCATCACCAGACAGGCCGATGCGCCGTCCGCGAACTGGGAGGCATTGCCGGCCGTGATGTATTTTCCTTCCGCGATCTGCTGGCCGCCGGCATGCACCGGCTTGAGCGCGGCCAGGCCTTCGAGCGTGGTGTCGGGACGGTTGCACTCGTCGTGGCTGACCGTGACATCCACCATGCTTTCCGTGCCGGTTGCCTTGTCGACCTTCTTCATCTTGGTTGCCAGCGGCACGATCTCGTCGGCATACCTGCCGGCGGCCTGCGCGGCTGCGGTGCGCTGCTGACTCTGCAGGGCATATTGGTCCTGGCGCTCGCGACTGATGCCATAGCGCTGTGCCACGATCTCCGCCGTTTCGATCATGGTCATCCACAAGGCAGGCTTGATCTGGAGCAGATGTTCCTCGGTGAAGTTTTTCAGGTTCACCCCGCCCATCTGAACCAGCGAGATGGATTCCACGCCCGAGCCCATCGCGATGTCGGTGCCGCCGGTCATGATCTGTTGCGCGGCCATGGCGATGGCGTTGAGGCCCGACGAGCAGTAACGGTTGATGGTCACACCCGCGGTGGTGACCGGACAACCGGCCCAGATCGCGCTTTCGCGGGCGATGTTGTTGCCCGTCGCGCCTTCCGGAAAACCGCAGCCCATGAAGACATCTTCCACCTCGCCGGGCTCGATCCGGGCGCGCTGGATGGCATGCTTGACGGCATGGCCACCCATCACCGCGCCATGGGTCTGGTTGAAGCCGCCGCGCACGGATTTGGCGAGGCCCGTCCGAGCCGTGGAGACGATGACGGCCTGTCTCATGTACTACCTTTTTTTTGTTGGTCGCTCCGGCTCGCGCCTACGCTCCTGACCGCTTGCCGCATGAACTTTCCTTTATGCGCCCCGACGGGCTGATGCTTCGAACCTAACCGGTCAGGCGTTTGGCTGCCAGAGCGGGGTAACGCAAGGTGAAGGTGGCGGCCGAGGCCAGGGCGATCACGCTGACCGCAATACTGCCGTAGAGCGCCAACCCCGGCATAAGGGCTACGACACCGTCCGCCACGGCCATGGCGAGAAAGGCCAGAGTCCAGGCTCCCGATACGAGATAGTTCACCTTGCGGAACAAGTGTGGCGGCCAGGCCGCTTCCCGCGGATCGAGCCGTGCATAGTCCATGGAGAAAGGTCGCCGGATCAGCAACGAGCCGCCCAGCAGCAGGAACAGCGCGGCTTCCGCGATAAAACGCACCATCGAGAGCGCCAGGCTGGGATCCAGAAAGCCGCGCCAGAGTGCCAACAGCGCAAACAGGACCAGACAGCCGACATCCAGCAGCCTGAGGCTGGGACTTTCGACAAAATCGCGGATGGTGACGACAAAGGCAGCCGCGAAGGCCACCCAGAGGGCGAGGTCTGCGGAGAGCCGCGACAGAAGCGCGAATAGGATGAAGGGCGCAAAGCCCACGACCAGATTCATGCTGGCCCTTCACGTGGGAACATAAAAACCGGGGCGCGCCACGAACAGGCGCGCCCCGGCCCGATCAGATCAAATCACTTGGCCGCGTTCGCAGTCGTCGCACCCGCGTTGGGATTGGCTTTCTGCTTGGCGAAATAGGTCCACAGGCGCACCACGCGGGCGGATGCGGGATTGGGCTGGTTGATGGCGGAGAAGGTCTGGGCGGCATCGGCATATTTGCCCTGGGCCGCCTGCGACATGCCGATCAGCATATCCGGCTCGGTGGGGTCGGGCACACCGCCCTTGGTCTTGGCAGCCTGGGCCAGAGCCTCCGCATCCGAATACATGCCATAGCCATAAGCGGCTTCGCCCGTCTTCACATTGTAGACGCCATTCTGTTTGGCGCCTGCCGCGATCTGCTGGGCAAAGGTCTTCTTGTCGGCATCGGCCTTGGCGTCGGCCGGCGGGAAGCCCGTGCCGCCCAGCTTCTCGGCCTGCACTGCATCCCCATAGAGACCGGCCTTGCTGGCGGTGGAGCCGATCAGCGAGGCGTCGGCCTGGCTGAGCTGGCCGCCCTGCAGGAACATCAGACGGCCCATATAGACATAGTCGATGTCGCGCATGCCCTTGGTGGTCAACGACACTTCCATCAACTGCTTCCAGTCGTCGGGATTGTTGTAGTTGGCGACCAGGGTCTCCAGCGTCTTTTCGGCGCCGGCCTCATCCTTCTGCTTGACCTGAGCAGCCATGATCACGTCTAGGTCGCTGCGGTTCGGCTTCTGACCGGCGGCGGTCGCGGCGTCGATATTCTTCTGCGCCAGCGCCGTGGCACCGGCATAGTCGCCGCCCAGATAGAGCGCCTGGCTTATCAAGGGCATGTCCGCAGCCGGCGGATTGGTCGCCTGATAGAGCTTCGCGTACTTGGCGGCCTTGTCGTAGTGCTTGGCGTTCAGAGCCAGCTGCAGGGCGGGCTTGTAGACCGCGGCCTTCTCCGAATCGGGGATGGCGGCCGGGTCGATATCAGCGGCCGCTTCCGCATCCACGTCCGCGGCGGCCATGTCCTGCATTCCCACATGGATGCTCATGGAGAAGCGGTTGATCATCAGATCGTCATAGGGCGTGCGGTCGCTGACTTTCTTGGCCTCATCGACGGCCGCGAGCGCCGCCGGGAAGTCTTTCTTGTTGTTGGCGGTCTGCGCCTCCTGCAGGTGCTTAGCCACGCCAGAGGTGATCTTGGGGGGCTTGTCGGCTGCCATCGCGCCGGCGGAAGCGCCGAGCAGGAATCCCGCCGTCAGCCCGGCGAGCAGAAATTTGCTGGTCATGAAAGTCGTCCCTTTGTAGTCGGCCCCATTGGGGAACAATGGCAGCCTTAAGAAGCCCCTGCTGGGTGGCCTATTGTGAACGTATTTGCAACTTTACTGTGGCGAGGGGCTGTTTCCAATAAGGCGATCGGTCGCGATTTGCTGCGGCGCAGCAAGTTCCTTGCGCGAGCCGTGACAGTGTAAAGACTTGTTTACCAAGCACTGGCAGCGTGGGGCGCTGGGCTCCGGGCACCTATGAGGCAAAATATTTTTCGGCTGGATGGCAGGACGGCCTTCGTTTCGGGGGCCCGCGGCCATTTGGGATCGGCGATGGCAAACGCGCTGGCCGAAGCCGGCGCCCATGTGCTGATCAACGGCCGTGATGCCGCCGCGCTGGAAAGTTTCGCGAGCAAGTTGCGTGACCGGGGCTTCTCAGCCGAGGCCGCCGCTTTCGACGCCCATGACGTCAGGACAATTCATTCCTTTTTCGGTGGCCTGAAGCGGCTGGACGTCCTGGTCAACAATATCGGCTTCATGGAGATGAAGTCCTTTGGCGATCTGCAGCCCGAGGATTTCACTGCCACCTATGCCGCCACGGTCGGCACTGCCTTTGAATCGGTGCGTGCCGCGTTGCCGGCGCTGAAGGCCGCTGCCGCGGCCGCAGGTGATGCCAGTGTGATCAACGTCTCCTCCATGTACGGCCAGGTGGCGCCCGACCGGCGCCTCTATGACAGCCCGGCGCAGCAGAGCCCCTTTCATTACGGGCCGGCCAAGGCGGGGTTGGAGCAACTCACCCGCCATCTTGCCGCCGAGCTGGGGCCGGCAAAGATTCGAGTCAACGCACTGGTCCCCGGACCTTTTCCCAGGGCCGGCAAGATGCCGCCGGGCCTGGAGGAGCGTTTGGTGGGGCGCACCATGCTGGGCCGCATCGGCCAGCCGGAGGAAATCGGCGGCCCACTTTTGTTTCTGGCCTCGCCGGCCTCGCGCTTTGTGACCGGCACCAGCCTCAATGTGGATGGCGGCTGGACGGCCTGGTGAGGTAAAGGAATGCGCATGGCCTTCCTGTCATCCTTCCGTATCGGCCAGCAGACCGTTTATCCCGAAGAGCTGCATGAACGGCTCAAGAGTTTTGCGCTGCTCGAGAATGTGGGAGATGCGGCGCTGCGCAACCTGCTCAGCGAGGCCAACTGGTTCGCGCTTCCCGGCGGCACGCTGTTGGAACGCGACGGCGAGAACAATGCCGCGCTTTTCCTGGTGGTGACCGGAAGCCTGGGCGTCTTCATCGAGAATGAACAAGGCGAGCGCCAGATGGTGGCGCATGTGCCGGCCGGCGAGACGGTCGGTGAGATGTCACTGATCGCCGGTTCTTCCACCCATAGCGCCCAGCTGGTGGCGCTGCGCGACACCGAGCTGCTGCGCATCTCACCCGATGGGTTCGAGGCGCTGATCTCGCGCCACCCGCGGGTGATGATGAACCTGATGCAGATTCTGGTGCGCCGGCTCAAGGACGCCAATCGCGGACGCTCGCCCAAGTCGCAGCCCAAGACCTTTGCCATCGTGCCCCTGCAGGACGGCCTGTCCGACGTGCCGATCGCCCGGCGCCTGGCCCAGGCGCTGGCGCAGATGGGCGTGCGCGCCGCGGTGCTCGACGCCTCGGCCAGCGACCAGACCGCCGAATGGTTCAACAGCTTCGAGCAGGCGCACGACATCATCTTCTATCGCGGTGATGCGCCTGACAGCCCCTGGACGCATCTGTGCCTGCGCCAGGCCGATCGCATCTTTCTTCTGGCGCGCGCCAATCGGCCGCTGCCGCTTGCCCCGCTGGACCTTCCGGCCTTCAAGGAGCGGGCTTCGGGGCTTCCCGAACTGTTGCTGCTGCACCCCGACGGCGCCAGCGCCGTGCTGCCGGAACATTTCTCGCTGCGGGGCGGCCTGTTCGCCAATCATCATCATTTGCGCGCCGGCCATCAGGCCGATGTGGCGCGGGTGGCGCGCTTCATGGCGGGGCGCGCGGTCGGGCTGGTGCTGGCCGGCGGCGGCGCCCGCGGCTTTGCCCATATCGGCATCATCAAGGCCCTCAAGGAAGCGGGTGTGCCGTTCGATCAGCTTGGCGGCACCTCCATGGGGGCCATCATCGCGGCCGGCCTGGCGCGGGAATGGTCCCTGGAGGAAATGACCGACCGGATGCGGGCCGTGTTCGTGGATGACAATCCGCTTTCCGACTTCACCCTGCCGCTGATCGCCCTGGTGCGGGGCCGCAAAGTGAGTCTCAGACTGCGTGAGCATTTCGACGAGGTCGCGATCGAGGAACTGCCACTGCCTTTCTTCGCGGTTTCCTCCGACCTCACCACCGGGCGCATTCACATTCATCGCGACGGCAAGCTATGGCGGGCGCTGCGCGCATCGGTGGCGCTGCCCGGCATCCTGCCGCCGGTGACCTATCATGGACATTTGCTGGTGGACGGCGGGGTCATGAACAATCTGCCAGTGGACGTGATGCGCGAGGAAACCGGCGGCGCCGGTCCCATCATCGCCTGCGATGTCACCGGCGAGATCGATCTTCAGGCGCAGGATTCCCGTTATGGCGAGCGTCCCTGGTGGTGGCTTGTGGGCCAGCGCATGCGGGGCAATCCCAGCATCGTTTCCATCCTGATGCGTTCGGGCACGGTAGGCTCCGAAGCCCAGCGCCGTATCGCCCGCGAGCAATGCGACTACATGATCGAGCCGCCCATGCCCGATATCGGCCTGCGCGACTGGAGGAAGTTCGACCGCGCCATCCAGGAAGGTTATGACACGGCGCGCGCCTGCATCGAAAAGAACGGCATTCCCCTGACGCATATCATGTCGGAAGGGCCGGGGATGCCGATCCCCCACGCCATCGTTGCCACTTAGATCGACGTATCCGGTCTGGTGCTATCGTCGGACGGCAGGACCTGATGCTTGAGCAGGTCATAGCGCCGCCCATCCGGTCCGGTGAGAATGGCGCTGTCCATCTTGAATCCCCCGAAAGCGGATTGATGGGAGACCACCGACAAATGGCCCTGGCCCTTGGGGCCCTGCAGGGCGATCTCATAATCGTGGCTGCTTCGGCCCGGCATCCAGGAAAAAACATTGCCTTCCACGCCCGTCACCACCGCATCGGGCCCCAGGACCCGGCGGGCCATGCCATCTTCGCGCACCATTTCGCCGACCACGCGCAGAAGTGGATCGTGACGATAGCCTTGCCACAGAAACCAGGCGCCATAGCCCCCGATCAGGGCGGGGGGGAGCGCCAGCAGCAGGATGAGGATCAGGCAACCCCACAGGCAGCCATTGCTCCGGCGCGGTGGATAGGAGGGCGGCGGGGCGGAAGATGGGGCAAGAGTCATGGCGTCATACCATCACAGGCTTTAGATTGAGGCCAGGAGAGAAGGCATGCCGATAGATTATGACGACATGATGCAGTCCGGTGCCATGGGGCTGGCCGCATCCTATGATGAAAAGGACGTGATGCTCTACGCCCTGGGCGTTGGTTTCGGCCGCGATCCGCTGGATGAGAACGAGCTGCCTTTTGTCTATGAGAATAACGGGCTGAAAGTGGTGCCCACTTTCGCCAGTGTGATCGCCCGCGGTGAGGCCCCGCCCGAGCGCCAGCGCATGCCGCAGAAATCCTCCATCAACTTCGCCATGGTGGTGGATGGCGAGCGCCGCATCACCGTCCATAAGTCGCTGCCATCCAAATGCGCGGTCACGGCCGATGAGCGCTATCTCGACATCCTGGACAAGGGCGAGGGCAAGGGCGCCGTGCTGATCCAGGAGCGCGTGGTGCGCGAGGCGGCAGGCGGCGACAAGCTTTTCACCATCGTCACCTCCATCTTCGCCCGCGGCGATGGCGGATTCGGGGGCAAGCCGCAAGGCGGCCCGGCCCTGCATGAGATTCCCGATCGCGCGCCAGATCTCGTCAAGGAATGCGACACCCGTCCCGATCAGGCGCTGCTGTATGCCTTGTCGGGTGATCGCAATCCGCTGCATCGCGATCCGGCTTTTGCCCGGATGGTGGGCTTTCCCCGGCCCATCCTGCACGGCCTCTGTTCCTATGGCACCGCCTGCCGCGCGGTGCTGTCGACCGTCGCCGCATATCAGCCCGAGCGTATCCGGCAATTCGACGTGCGTTTCTCCAAGCCGGTCTTTCCCGGCGAGACCCTGGTGGTGGAGATGTGGCAGGACAGTGGTGCAATTTCCTACCGCGCGTCCGTCAAGGAACGGCCCGGCACTGTCGTGCTCAACAATGGTCTCTGTCAGCTTGCTGATTCCTGATTTGGAAAAAGATGGAGACCCGATCGAGGCGGCGGAAGCACTGATCGCGACCGGCAGGGCGGACGAGGCGGCACGGGATTTGCGCGCCCGGCTGGATGCGGGACGTGGCGGGCTTCTGGCACGGCTCACTTTGATCAAGGCGCTGCTGGCGGCCGGGGCCCTTGATGCTGCACTGGCCGAAGCGCGCGAGGTGGTGGCGCTTCATCCGCAAGTGGCTGTGGCCATGCTGGCCCTGGGCGAAGCGCTGCTGGCAGCCGAACTCCTGCCCACAGCGATCGCGGAATTGCAGCGGGCTCTGCGGTTCGATCCCGGCCTGGAGCGCGCCCGTCTCCTGCTCGCCCAGGCCTGGCTGAAAGCGGGCGAGGCCGACAAGGCGCTTCAGGCCCTGAACGAGCTGGACGATCCGCCGCCGGCGATGATCGCGGCGGCTGAGGCGATGAAAACCGCGGCGCGCAGCGACCCGGGCTATGTGCGTCATCTCTTCGATCAATTCTCGGCCGATTACGACACCCGCATGATCGGCCAGCTCGGCTATGCCGCGCCGCAGATTTTGCTCGGCCTGGCTGCGATGGTCATGCCCGGACGCGAACAGTTGACGATCCTGGATCTGGGCTGCGGCACCGGTCTCGCCGGCCTTGCCTTTCAGCCGCTGGCGACGCGGTTGGACGGCGTGGATTTATCGCCAGCCATGATTGAAAAGGCGCGCGCGCGGAGCATTTACGATCATCTTGAGGTCGCCGATCTGGAAGGCGCGCTGGCGGCGCCGGGCGCTGTTTATGATCTGATCCTGGCAGCCGATACCTTGGTCTATCTCGGCGAGCTGGCTGCGGTCTTCCAAGCCGCGCGGGCGCGGCTTTCGCCGGATGGCTTCTTTCTCTTTACGGTGGAAGAGGCCGCGGAAGGATTTGAACTGGGTCCCAAGCGCCGCTGGCGGCACAGTGAAGCTTATCTGCGCGGCCTGGCCGACGACACCGGTTTCACAGTGGCGGGGTTGGTGGCAGCCACACCGCGCCATGAAGCCGGCAAGCCGGTACCAGGATTTGCCGTGGCTTTGTCCCGGCAGGGCTAACAAAAGGCACCTTTTGGACTTCTGCACGTTCTATCCGTGCACGCGCAGGATCTCCCCTTTTGGTAGCCCTCGATAACCATGCTTTTTCCGGTCCCGGCCGGGGCCTGAGGATCACGCTCGGGCCGTTGGTGGGCGCCATCGCCATCGTTGCGGTCCTGTTGGTGTTGGGCGCCATCCTGGCGCGGGGCTTTGCGGAAAATGGTTTCCGCCTGGGTAGCCAGCTTGCCTGGCGTTATGCCTCCTTCGTTTTTGTTACGGCGCTGATAATGGGGCCGCTGTGCCGCATCGTGGCGTATTTCTTCCCGGCCTTCACGCCACCCGAAAGTCTCAGCCGCAAACTGGTCTGGGGCTTCTGTGCTGCTTTTGGCGTCTATCTCCTGTCGGTCTTCGTGCCCAATGTCATCCATCTTTCCGCCGGCGCCATGCTGATGACCGTGTTCGGCAGCACGGTTGTCCTGGTGATGGCCGTGACCGCCGCGCCGCTTGTGCGTCTGGGTGGTCCCCCCATTCTTCCGGACAAGGTGCGCAAGGTCCTGCTCGGCACGGCCGCGATCTATTTCTGGCTATGTTATTCGCTGATGGCGCTGGCGCGCATCTCCGGTCCGCACCGGCCGGATGCCTTTTATGACGTCAGCCTCAGTCTGATGATCGTCGCGCTGCTGATACGTTATGCCGATCGCTGGTTGGCGCACCGGAATGTGGCGACTTCCGCGGCCTGACATTTTCCTGACAGCTTCCTGACATTTTTGCGGCACGCTTTCGTACCAAAGTGGAGCAGCATGTATCCTGGCGAATGTGTTGCGCCGTGTGCGAAACTTGCTGCCATTGAAGGGAGTGGCTGTGCGCTTTGTTCTGTCCATCACGGTGTTGTTGTGCGCGAGCATGCCGGCGTTGGCGCAGCCCGGCTGCACCGAGCCGCAAATGCCCGCGCCGGTGGATGGCGCCAGCGTCAATCCCGACCAGTTGCGCGCCGCTGTGGCCGCCGCCAAGGGCTTCATCGCCCAATCTGACGTCTATCAGAGCTGCCTGATGGGGGAACTGGATGCCGCCAAGACCCAAGCCGGCACCGAGGGCCATCCTGTCGATCCAAGCTTGGAGAGCCAGACACGCCTGAGGCTGGCCGCCAACCAGAAGACCAAGGAAAGGGTCGGGGTCGAGATCAATACTGCGATCGATGTGTTCAAGAAGACCCACGTGAAGTAGGGGACGGCCTCGCGGCGCGTTTGGGCACGCGCCGCTGCGGCTACGCCGGCCACGCCTCACCTGATTCCTTTTGCCGCGCTCAGCCTGGCCCTGCGAATCACGTATGCTCCCGCCCATGGGTGAGGCTGCGGTCCAGTTTCCAAGGGAACGACGCCGTCGCGAGGGCGGCAAACAGGCCTCGCGTATGGCGATCCTGGAAGCGGCGCGCCGGGTGGCGGCCCGCGAAGGCGCCCGCGACCTGTCTTTGCGCGGTGTCGCCGCCGAAGCCGGCTTCGCGCCGGCCGCCCTTTACGGTTATTTCCGCAACAAGGATGAACTGCTGCTGGCCCTGGCAGCCGAGGATCTTACCCAGCTGGCGCGGGTGATGCGGGGCTCGGGCGGGCTTGCCGCCGCGGGCGCCGCGGCGCTGGATCTGCTGCGCGGGGCCGAAACCATGGCCGCGGCCAGCGCGGCGCTGGCCGAAGGCACACCCGAACTGAACGAAGCCGAGCGGCTGTTCAATGGCAGGTTGATCGCCGCATTAAAAGCGCTTTCGGATGTCAGCGGCATGCCGCTGGCGGGCCGCGAAGGCCAGTGCGATGTGGTGCTGGTGGCGGCGGCGGTGGCCGGATTGGCGTTGCTGGCGCGTTCGGGCCGGCTGGAAGCGCTGGGCTTTTCCGCCGATGAGATGATTGCGCGGCTGGATGCGCGTTTCCGCAAGGGCTGATTTCTCAGCCTAGCGTGTGTTCCCCAGGATCGCGATGCCGATCAGGATCAGCACCACACCGCCGGCCGCTTCGGCATAGTGGCCGAATTTTTCTCCCAAAAAGCGTCCCGTTAGCATGCCGATGGTCACCATGATAAAAGTGGTGGTGCCGATGGCGAGCGCGTTCACGACGCTATTGGCGCCGATCAGGGCCAGGGTGCCGCCCACCGCCAGCGCATCGATGCTGGTGCCGACGGCAGTCAGCACCAGCACCGGCAGGCTGTGGCTTTTGGGCTTTTCCTGGTCCGGCTCGCGGCGCAGGGCATCCCAGATCATCTTGCCGCCGACCAGGATGAGAATGCCGAAGGCGATCCAATGATCGTAAGCGGCGATGAGGCGGCTGGCCGCTTTGCCAAGACCCCAGCCGATCAGCGGCGTTGCCGCTTCGACCCCGCCGAAGATCAGGCCGGTGCGCAGCGCTTCGCCAAGGCCTGGCCGGTCCAGCCGTGCGCCCTTGCCGACGGCGGCCGCAAAGGCGTCGGTCGACATGCTCAGCGCCAGCAGCACGACCGGCAGGGCAGCGGCAATCCAGGCGTGCATCAGACGTGAACCTATTGGGCGTAGTGAACTTCCATCACGAAAGTCCGCTGGGGGAAGGGATGGAAGATGAAATATTTGTCGTTGTTCAGATTGTCCACGCCAAAGGAAAGGTTCCAGTTCTGATCGATCGTATAGCGAACGCGCGCATCGACGACGAAGTAGCCTGCAAAGCCCTGATAGGTCTGCGAGACCGGATCGGAATTGTCGATGGTCCCAAAGCTGCGGTCGCTGTAGCGCGCGCCCAGGGTGAAGGCCCAATTGTCCAGCCGGTATGTCGCCATGGCATTGGCCCGCAGTTTGGGTACTTGGGGCAGGAATTTGTTGACGGCCGCGGCGAAGGCGGAATCAGCGGTGATCCGGGCATCCACCGCCGTCAGGCTGCCCATCAACTCCAGGTCCGGCACGAAGGCGTCATACTGGTCGATCAGGAATTCCAATCCGCGAGCCCGGGTACGGTCCACATTCTGGACAAAGCTGAACAGGCTGGTTGAGCCGGGCAACAGCGGCGCGGACTGCGACAACAGCGCATTGCCGATATCCTCCTCGAACAGGGACAGGCGCGCGAGGCTGTTTCCGGTGCGGTACTCCGCCGCCAGTTCGTAAGAGCTGGCGCGCTCCGGTTTCAGGTTCGGGTTGGGCACGGTCAGTACGGTGCCGGTGGTGATGGCCTGGTACAGCTCCGTGACGGTCGGCATGCGCCAGGCGATGCCCCAGGAGCCGGTCATCTTCCAGTTGTCGGAAATCTGCCAGGCCAGGCTCGCCTTGGGTGACAAGGTGCTGGCGGAAATGCGCGGCTGGCTGACATTGAGCGGCGGAGAAGCCGAAAAATTGCTGCCCGCATAGGCACGCCAGTCCTCGTAACGCAGGCCCGCCGCCGCCTTGAGATCGGGGAGCAAAGTCCAGATGTCCTGCAACCAGATGGCATTGGTGGCGGTCCGACCCCTGGCGGCGTTGACCACCGAACCAAGGCCGCCCCCGATCCAGTCGGCGAGATTGTGGCGCGTCTGCGCGAAACTCTCCGCGTCGCGGTGCAGGCCGAAGGAAATCTCGTGGTCCGCCAAGCCGCGCCAGACGCCATTGGCATCCAGGGTGTACCAGCCGGTGCCGTTCATGCGGTTTATCGTGCCCGCGCCATTGGTGAAGGCAGCGGGCAGAGAAGCGGTGGGCACACGCTGCTTGTCGTTCAGATAGTCGTAGCGGCTGGCCAGAAGCTCCCAGGCGAAGTCGCCATCGGGTGCGGAGGCCAGGGTCAGACCCTGGGCGAGTTGCGTCTGCTGCCAGTCATAGACGTTGTTGGAGAAGCTGCTGGCGGCGATGTTGTAATTGTAGCCATTGATGTTGCTATTGCCGGTATAGGCAGTAGCGCCGGATGGATCGCGCAGCCAGCCATCCACGCCCGCATCGTCACTCTGCTGGAACAGGCTGGCGAGATAAGACAGCTTCAGGCCATTGTCGAAGTCGTAGGCCAGTTTCAGCGTTGTCGTGTCCTGCACCTGATGCTCGATGCCGGTGGCGCCGATATCCACGATCGCCGCGCCGGCACGGTTCAGATCATTGACCCCGCCGTTCAGTACTGTTCCGGCTGTGCTGGGGCTGGCGGGGCGGGTCAGGGTCGCCAAGCCGAGCGGCTGGCCCGTAGAGTCCATGTGATTTTCCGACAGCCGCCAACTGAAGGCGCCATAACGGTCGCCGATACCGGCTGACAATTGCCAGGTAGCAGGGGTGGAATGGGTGCCGTAGAGATGAAAGTCCTGCACCGCGCCCAGCGCATCGCCATAAAGCTCGAAATGATCGGGCATGCGGGTGGTGATGTTGATGGTGGCGCCGATGGAATTGCCGGCATAGCGGGCCGAGAAGGGACCATAGAGCACGTCGATGCGTTCCACATCCTGCGGTGCGGCGACGCCGAAATGCGGGCTGGCGGAGGTATTGTTGTTGCCGATGGGGGAGGAGACCATCACGCCATCGACAAAGATCAGGCTGCGGGCCGAGGCGCCTACGCCCGAGGTGCGGGTCGCCACAGGGTCTTGTGTGTCGCCATAGTGGCGTTTGCGCACCACCAATGACGGCGCATATTTCAGCATGTCCTCGGTGTTGACGGCGTTGATCTGCTCCTGCGCCTTGGAGGCCGTCACCACCGTGTCGGGTATCGTTGGATCGCCCGAGCTGCGATTTGCGGTGACGATGACGAATTCGGATTGCAGGCTCGATCCAATGGATTGTGCCTTGACATTGGTGCTGGCGGCCAGGACCGCCAGAAGGGATGCGCCGAAGCGCAAAGTCGTCGACATGGGATTTCCCGAAGCTGTGATGAAACGCCCGCGCCGGCAGGTCCGGCGCGGCCTTGATGCAGGCTTAGGCGTTCTGCGGCGGACCGCGGGGGCTCTGGGGTGTGAAGTGCGCCGCCAGGACTGTCGCATAGTCTCGGTCGGTGGCGGCGAGGAAGGCATGGAAGGTGGGCAAGGTCAGGACGGGCGCCTGAGGGGCCGAAGCCAGATGCGCGGCGGCGGCGAAGGCGCATTCCTCATGCTGCGCTTTGCTGTCCGTCGGACCATCGTGATGGATCACGCCCAACGTGGCGACGGAACAGATGGTCAGGCCGGTGTGCGCATCCGGCATCCAGCCGGCCGGCAGCATCGCGCGCACCAGAAGCGCGATGATCGCCAGATGGCGCGCGGCGCGGAAGAACCCCTGCATAAGGCGCGTTTTCGCGCCGCTCTATCCATGAGTCAACAAGCCGGTTGTCGCGGTGTGACCATCAACGGAGCGACCGGCAACCCTGCCGGCCTGCCGGCGCGACCATCAAATGGTGATGCCGCCGTCCAGGATGAAATTCTGGCCTGTGGCAAACGCGGAATCGTCGCTGGCCAGCCAGAGCACGATGGAGGCCATCTCCTGGGCTGTTCCTATCCGGCCCATGGGCTGGCGGGCGGTGAAGGCCTTGCGGGCGGCTTCGTAATCGCCGGTGTCCTTGAGCCGCTGCTGCAGGGAGGGTGAATCCACCGTGCCGGGGCAGAGCGAATTGCAGCGGATGCCCTTGGTGACGAAATCGGCGGCGACCGATTTGGTCAGGCCGATCACCGCGGCCTTGCTGGCGCCGTAGATGCAGCGGTTGGGGATGCCCTTGATGGAGCCGGCCACCGAAGCGACATTGATAATGGAGCCGCCGCCGCCCTCGATCATGGCGGGCATGAAGGCCTTGATCATCCGCGCCATGGCAAAGACGTTGATTTCGAAGGACTTCTGCCACTGGGCATCGTCGTTTTCCAGGATGGTGCCGTTCTCGACAAAGCCGGCGCAGTTGAACAGCACGTCCACGCGGCCAACCTTCTTGGCCAGCGCGTCGATCGCGGCATGGTCGGTGACGTCGAGTTGATGCTTGTCAGCGGGAAGGCCGTCGAGGCCCTTGATGTCGCGGTCGGTGGCGATCACGCGTGCGCCTTCGGCAGCGAAGAGTTCGGTGGTGGCACGGCCGATGCCTGCGGCGGCCCCGGTGATCAGCGCGATCTTGCCCTCAAGCTTGCTGGACATGACTTTCTCTGTTCTGGCCTTTGATGAGGCGGTTGTGGATTGCACGCCGGCGTTAAGCCTCATGGCGCGGGAACTATAATGCGGCATGGGCAATCCCAATTCCAGCGCCGGAAAGTGGACGCATTGCCGCTATGGCCACGGTTCATCACGTGTTCCATATCGGGTTTTTCGCCTTTTGGGTGCAAAGGCAACGAGGAGTGAGAAGCATCCAGACCTAAGCCTTTGACGTAAGGCCCAGTTTGCGCTTTGCTGGCCCAAATGGTGAGGCAGGCCGGGACGATTATCAGGCCGCACCGCGAACCGGGGCGAGGAAGCGCATGTCGAACAAATACCGTTACCTGCTGATCATCCTGATCTTCTTCGTCAGTGCCGTCGTTTATATCGACCGGAGCAACATCTCGATCGCCGGCACCTATCTCGCCCAGGATTACCACATCGACAAGATTCAGCTCGGCTGGGTCTTCTCGGCCTTCCTTCTGGGCTATGCCGCCTTCCAGATTCCCGCCGGCTGGGTGGTGGGCAAGCTGGGCCCGCGCAGGACGCTGACATTCGGGTTGATCTGGTGGAGCCTGCTGTCGGTCGCCACGGCCCTGGTGCCGGCCAGCATGGCCAACTCGCTCTGGGTCCTGATCGCGGTGCGCTTTATCCTGGGGCTTGGCGAGGCGGTGGCCTATCCGTCGTCGAACCAGTTCATTGCCGCCTGGTTTCCCCAGCATGAACGTGGCAAGGCCAATGGCTGGGTATTCGGCGGCGTCGGCCTGGGTTCGGGCACCGCGCCACCGCTGGTTGCCTTTATCATCTACAATTATGGTTGGCATGCGGTGTTTTTCGCCTCCGCTGCCATTGGCCTCTTGATGGCGGCCATCTGGTACAAGATGGCGCGCGATACGCCCGCCGAGCATCCCAAGGTCACGGAGGCGGAAAAGGCGCATATCGCCGCCGACATGCCGCTTAAGATCGAAGGCAAGATGCCGGCGGTGCCGTGGCTGCGCATCTTTACCAGCGCCGATGTCTGGGGCTGCGCGATCGCCTATGTCGCCTTCTGCTATGTGGCGTTCATCTTCCACACCTGGTTCTTCATCTATCTGAAGGACGCGCGGGGCCTGGATCTGAAAAGCAGCGCCCTGTTCGCCACCTTGCCCTTTATCGCCATGGTGCTGGGCTCGCTGGGCGGCGGCGTCATCAGTGACTGGCTGGTCAAGCACCGGGGCCAGTATGTGGGCCGCAGCCTGTTCGGCGCGGTGACCCTGTTCTTTACCGGTGTCTTTCTGATCATTGGCAGCAAGGCACAGGACACCACTTTGGCGGTGCTGGTGCTGGCCGGCGGCGCGGGTGTTTGCTATTTGGGCCAGGCCACCTATTGGGCGGTCGCCGCCGATTATGGCGGGCCCTATACCGGCATTATTTCCGGCCTGATCAACATGGCGGGCCAGATCGCCGGCGCGGTCACCGCTTCGCTGACGCCGCTGCTGGCGGAATGGTATGGCTGGGAATATGCCTTCTATATCGCCGCGGCGATCTGTTTCGTCTGCATGTTCCCCTGGTTTGTCGTCAATCCGAACCGACGACTGCAGGTCCCCGAACAGGTTCTGGCGTGATGCTGGCGTTATGAAAGCGACGGCGCTGGCCTGCGGTTTGATGCTGCTGGCTGGCGCCGCACTGGCTGAGGATGCGCCGCCGCCTGTTTCCGACGAGTTCGTGAAGCTGTTCTCGGCCTATTGCCTGAACAAATTTCCTGACGATGACGCCCTCACCAAGCAGGCCGAGGCGGACAAGCTGCAGCCACTTTCGCCGGCGCAGGTCAGGACCATGCTGCACAAGGATACCGGCATCGGCTGGGTCGTCTCCGGCAGCCAGCTGCAATATGTGCTGACGGTGGAACAGCCGCCGTTCCATACCTGCGCCTTGCGCCACGTGTCCGATCATGCGCTGGATGGCCAGCCGCTGATCGCGGCCGCCAAGAGCTTCGTCGAGGCCGGCGGGCACAAGCTGTTGCCGCCGGTGGGCCATGCCCGTCCGATGAGCCAGGGCATGATCAGCAATTCGCTGATCCTGCAGGAGCTGGACGAGAAGGACGAGCCCTTGCCCCAGGCTTACATGTATTTCGTGGTCAGCTATCCGTCCGTGCCGCGCCAGGATGGCAGCATGTCCAAGCCGTTCTACGAAATCCGCTTCGTCCGGCAGCTCTACCGCCAGACGACCTAAAGCGGGGTGAGCCCCGCGGCGGCGATACCGGCCAGCGCCGCCACTTCGTCATTGTCGGAGGTGTCGCCCGTAACACCGACGGCGCCGATGGGAAGACCGTCCGGTCCCTTGACGATGACGCCGCCCGCCACCGGGCACAATCCGCCCGGCGTCAGATGCGCCAACGATCCGATGAAGGACGGGCGCTCCGCGGCCATCTCGCCCAGGCGCCGGGAATTGACCCCCAGCGCCAATGCGCCGGCCGCCTTGCCGCGGGCAATGTCCAGGCGCAGGAAGGAGGTGCCGTCCTGGCGCTGGAAGGCGATGACATGGCCGCCCGCATCCACCACCACGCAGGAGAGCGGCTTCATGCCCGCGTCCTTGCCCTTGGCGAAAGCCGCCGTGATGATGGTGTTGGCCTTGTCCAGGCTGATGCGGAAATCGCTCATCGGTGATCTCTGTCTGCTTGTTTCGAAGGCAGATTGCCTCAAAAGGCTTGACCGAAAAAGGCAGCCTGGAAGCGCCCCAAGCGAATAAATATGCTATTCGTTGCCGCATGAGCGGGACCGGCAAGCCGCGCAAGACCCAGATCGTGGTGGTGGGCGGCGGTGCCGGCGGCCTGGAGCTGGTCACCCGGCTGGGTGCTCATTTCGGGCGCGAGCATTTCGACATCATCCTGGTCGAAAAGAGCCGCACCCATATCTGGAAGCCGCTGCTGCACGAAGTGGCGGCCGGCGCGCTGGACGCCAATCTGGACGAGGTCGGCTATCGCAGCCATGGCCATGACTGGGGCTATCGCTTCTTCTATGGCGTGATGGAAGGAGTGGACCGGGAGAGCCGCCATGTCCTGATCGCGCCCATCCTGGATGAGGATGGCGGGGAGATCATGGGCCGCCACCGCATCCGTTACGATTATCTGGTGCTGGCGGTGGGTTCGGTCTCCAACGATTTCGGCACCAAGGGGGTCGCGCAATACTGCATCTTCCTGGACAGCCGGCTTGAGGCCGACCGTTTCCGCAGCAAGCTGCTCAATCATTGTCTGCGTGTCTCGCGCACCTTGCAGAATGATCCCACGGCGGATGTCTGCGTGAGCGTGGATATTGTGGGGGGCGGGGCGACCGGGGTGGAGCTGGCAGCCGAGCTTTACAATGCCGCGGCGGCCTTGCGCCATTACGGGCTGGAAGTGTTCGACGAAAGCCGCATGAAAGTGACCTTGATCGAGGCCGGCCCGCGCATCCTGCCGCAGCTGCCGGAAAAGCTGGCCGAAGCGGCGCACAAGGAGCTGGAGGTATTGGGCGTCCGGGTGATTACCGGCGAGCAGGTGGTGGAAGCCACGGCAGATGGCATGCGCACCCAATCGGGCGAGCTGATAAAGGCCGATCTGAAAGTCTGGGCTGCCGGCGTCAAGGCGCCGGAAATGCTGAAAAATCTGGGTCTGGAGGTGGCGCGCAGCAATCAGCTGATGGTCAAGTCCACCTTGCAGACCACATGGGACGACCGCATCTTCGCCATCGGCGATTGCGCCTTTTTTCCGCTGCCGGGTTCAGGCCGTCCCGTGCCGCCGCGGGCGCAATCCGCGCACCAGATGGCCGCCACCTGCTTTCACAATCTCGTCGCCCTGATAAAGGGGCGGCGGCTCCGCGATTTCGTTTATCACGATCACGGCTCGCTGGTGTCGCTGAGCCATTTTTCCACCGTGGGATCCTTGATGGGCAATCTGATCGGCGGCCGCATGGCGATCGAGGGGCGGCTGGCGCGCCTTGTTTATGTCTCGCTCTATCGCATGCATCTCATCGCCATTCACGGCTGGCTGAAGGGCGCGGCGCTGATCGTGATTGGCCACGTCAATCAGATCATCCGGCCGAAGCTGAAGCTGCATTGAGAGGTGCGATCCCCACCCTGAGCCTGTCGAAGGGTGAGACTTACTTTGTGTAGGCTTTCACCAGGTCGTAGAGAAAATCACGGCCCTGATAGAGCACATCGGCCCGGATGCGTTCGTTCAGGCCATGCAGGCGGCTGCCGTCCGGCTCGAAGAACATGGCGGTGAAGCCATAGGTGGGAATCCCTGCCGGCGTAAGAAAAGCAGCATCGGTGCCGCCGATCTCAAGCTGCGGGATCACCGGCACACCAGGCCAGCGTCTGGCGGCTTCGGCGATGATCGGCTGCATCAGGGCGGGGGCCAGGGGCGGCGGGGCTTTGCTCACCTCGTTGCGCGCCGGCAAGGTGGTGATCTTGACTTGCGGATCGCCAACCAGCGCCTGCAATTTGTCGTGCACTTGGGCCGCAGTCGTGCCCGGAAAGATGCGGCAATTGACATTGGCGGTGGCGCGCTGGGGCAGGGCATTGGTGGCATGGCCGCCATTGACCAGGGTGGCGACGCAGGTCGTGCGCAGGGTGGCGTTGTAGCGTGGGTCTTTGACCAGGATTGCGATCGCTTTCGTGTCGGCGGGATTTTTGGCGAAAGCGGCCATGGCTGCGCCCATCTCGCCATCGGTGAGAGGCGCAAGCTTGGCGAAATATTCCCGTGTCACCGGCAGGGTCTGGACCGGGAAATCATAGGCGCCGATCTTCAAAAGCCCCGCCGAGAGCCGATAGATGGCATTGTCCTTCACCGGCCGCATGGAGTGGCCGCCGGGATTGGTCACTTCCAGTTGATAATTCTGCGACAGCTTTTCGCCGGCATTGATGTTGAGGGCAATGCGTTTGCCCTTTTCGTCCATCGTGCCCCAGCCGCCTTCGGTGAGGCCGAACTCGGCATCGATCAGCTGGCGTTGGTTCTTCGACAGCCATTGCGCGCCGTTGAAGGCGCCATTGGTTTCCTCGCCGCAGGTCAGGGCCAGTTTGAGCATGCGCCGGTGTGCGACATGATCCTGTTTTAAGCGGACCATGGTATCGACCCAGATGGCGGCCAGGGATTTGTCGTCGGCGGTGCCGCGGCCGTAGAAATAGCCGCCGTCCTCCACCAGCTTGAAAGGATCGCGGGTCCAGTCCTCGCGCTTGGCCTCGACCACGTCCAGGTGCGCCAGCAGCAGGATGGCTTTGGCTTTGGGGTCGCTGCCCGGCAGCACCGCCACCAGCCCGCCTTCCTTGGGATGATCGGCCACGCTGAAGGGATGCAGGTCGCTTTCGGGATAGCCGGCTGCCTTCAGCCGCGCCGTCATCTTCTGTGCCGCCAGGGTGCAACTGCCGGCAGACAAGGTCGTGTTGGTTTCTACCAGTTCTTTATAGAGGGCATGGAAAGCCTGCTGGTCAGGTCGCAGACCCTGCGCATTCGCTGGCAACGCCAGAAGCGCGGCAAAGGCCGCCATCCATCCCCTATTCATCCCGTCCGCCCTTTTTATTTCTGGTTGGCGTAGACCTTGACCACCTCATAGAGGAAGTCGCGCCCTTCATAGAGCGAGCGCGCCCGCATGTGCTCATTCAGCCCATGGGCCCCATTGCCATCAGCCTCGCCGAATATGCCTGACACGCCATAGGTGGGAATGCCTGCCGGCGCCAGGAACGCGCCGTCGGTGGCACCGGCCGACATGAAGGGCACAACCGGCACGCCCGGCCACATCTTGGCCGCCACTGTTTCCACCGGCTTGAAGACTTCAGGCGCCAGGGGTTGCGGAGGCCCTTTTGGTTCGGCACTGCGCGCGGGCATGAGAGTCACTTTGACCTGAGGGTCGGCCACCAGTTCCTCAAGCTTGGCGCGCACCTGTTCCGCGCTGGTGCCGGGGAAGATGCGGCAATTGACGGTGGCATCGGCGCGCTGGGGCAGGGCGTTTTCGGCATGACCCGCATTGAGCATGGTGGCGATGCAGGTCGTATGCAGCACGGCGTTGTTGGTCGGATCGGCTGCCATGGTCTTTGCCGCCGCCATGTCGCCGCCCGCGAACTGGGTCATGGCCTTGCCCATGTCGCCGCCCACCTGCGGCGCCATTTTGCCGAAATAGGCGCGGGTGATGTCGCTGGTCTGGAAGGGGAACTGATAGACGCCGATTTTCAGCAGGCCCGCAGCCAGGCGATTGATGGCGTTGTCGGGTACGGGCCGCGAGGAATGACCGCCCGGATTGGTCACTTCCAGCTGGTAGCTCTGGGGATATTTCTCCGCCGCCTGCACGTTCAACGCCAGCCGCTTGCCATCGGCGTCCAGGCGTCCGCCGCCGCCTTCATTCAGGGCAAATGCAGCATCAATCAGGTCGTGTTCACGGGTGGCGAGATAGTTCGCGCCGTTGAAGGCGGTGGCGCTTTCCTCGCCGCAGGTGAGCGCCATCTTGATGTCACGGCGGTGTTGGAAGCTTTCCTCTTTCAGCCGCACCATCGTGTCCACCCAGACCGCGACCTGGGACTTCATGTCGGTGGCGCCGCGGGCGTAGAAGAAACCATTCTCTTCGATCAGGGTGAAGGGATCGCGCGTCCAGTCCTGGCGCCGGGCTTCCACCACATCCAGATGGCCCAGCAGCAGAATGGCCTTCGTCTTCTGGTCGCTACCATGGAGTACCGCGACCAGGCCGCCTTCCTTAGGATGGCCCTGGGCGGTGAAGATGTGCAGATCGGCGTCGGGATAGCCGGCGGCCTTCAGATGTGCCGCCATCTTCTGCGCCGCCAGGGTACAGTCGCCCGCCGACAAGGTGGTGTTGGTCTCCACCAACTCCTTGTAGAGCGCCCGGAAGCGGACCTGGTCGGGCCGCAACTGTTGCGCCGCCGCCGGCGCGATAAGGCAGGCCGCCAGGGCCGTGGACAGATATGCGCGCATGAAATCCCCCGCCCGATATCCCAGGGCAGCCTAGCGCTCAACTCCACTTATGGAACGAGAAAAATGCCGCCCCGCACAGGAACATGAACGCGACCATGTGATTCCATCTCAGGGTCTCGCCCAGCCAGAGAACCGAAAAGACGCCGAATACCAGCAAGGTGATGATTTCTTGCAAGGTCTTGAGCTGGGCCGCGGAATAGACCAGATGGCCGATGCGGTTGGCCGGCACCGCCAGGCAATATTCGAAGAAGGCGATGCCCCAACTCACCGGGATCACCAGCAGCAGCGGCGCCGCCGGATATTTGAGCTGCCCATACCAGGCGAAAGTCATGAACACATTGGAGGCGAACAGCAGCACGATCGGGGCGAGATAGGGCATCACGGCTCCATGAAGATTGGCGGGCAGGCAGGCTTTCTAGGCGGGCGCCGCGCCCAAGAAAAGCAGGGCGGCCGCGAAAGATGCCGCGGTGTACCGGCGGCAGAGTCTTTCTGCTAGTTGGTTTGCGGCGGCGTTTCGCCGGACGCATCGTCGCTGGCGACGGTCTGCTGCGCGGCGCCTCGTTTGGGCGAGCGATATTCCGGCGCTATGGCCCGGGTGGTGATGGCGTGAAGGAACCGTTGCCGCTCGATCACCGATCTTTCACCGCCCGGATAGGGCGGCTCGTCCACCGCGAGCGCGACAGGGGGATCGACCACAAACGCCGGCCTGGCGGTAAAGCGGTAAGCGGAGGAAATGGCGGTGTTGCGGCCTGTCCTGGGATCGGGAATGCCGTCGGCATTGCGCTTGAGCGCATAGTACATCGAAATCTGGTTCTCGTGATAATAGGTTTCCCGTGTCGCGCCGCCGGAGGGCACATTGAACGTGTCGCGGCCATAGACTTCGCGCCAATCGCGATAGCCACCCACCAGGCCCGATAGGCCGTTCTTGTTCAAGGTCAGGCGAATGCGCCCCTTGCGGAACAGCGCTTCACCGCGCCGCGTTTCACCCCAGGAAAATTCCGGCAGGCGTACATCGGCCTGCTCGGTCTCCAGCACGCCATTGTGAATGCGGGCCCTCAGCTTTGTATATTGCTCAGTCTTGACGATGCGGAACGAGACATCGCGAACGACATTGCCCATCGGGTCCTTGACCACATGGTCCGGCGAATAGGCCACTTCGAAGGTGACATTGTCGTCGTTCATGGGATCGGCATTGCCGGAGAGCCGGATGACCATGGTGTAAAGGCCGTCCAGCATCTTGTCATTGGCGCGCTGGCTCAGATAGGCGTGCCAGGGCGTGCCGCGATAAGACATGATGCAGCCCCAGGCGCGATAGAAGGCATTGTCGATGCCGCGCTCTCCGGTCGGGCTGGTGAAGCCGCCTGTATGGGTGTTGCCATCCAGGTTGAAGCCCTCGGCGATCTTGCCAGTGACCTGCTGCATGCCGGCGTCGGGTGCCGTGAAAGGATTGACATAAGTGTCGATGTCACGCCGGAAGCCGCGATGCTGCATGGCCGGCGATATGACGCGCTCGCCGGCGCCACCGGCCGAGACGGGCAGGGTGATCTTCGCGATTTCGGCGTCGGTTCGCCAACTGGTCTTGAGGACGGTCTTGTAATCCAGGATGGGGATCGTTCCTTTCGGGCAATCTGAGCCCGGCTCTTCCGTGCCGCTGCGTCCACCGTAGTGAAAAGCCGGCTCGTAATTGTCCACGACAAAGCCGCGGACCCATGGCGCGGCCGCCACCGGGTTCGCGGCCATCGCCAAGGCGGCCGCAATCAGAAATCGCTTTTGCAAAGGCACCATCTGCGCCTCAACGGTCGGAAGTCATCCCAGCGGAATCATACTCCATCTGCGGCGGGGCGTCCCGGCAGACATTTGCTGCGCCGCACAAGGGTGGCTCTTTGGTAAACCCGTGTGGATTTGTTCCGGCCGGTTGTTGCCATATATTCGGAGCCGCGCCGGCTTTTAAAAAGCAAGACGCTTCGTTATAGGCAGGGTGGACCCATCTCATGCGGCGTCGCGCGAATTCGCTGGTTTTCCTGATCGGCTTATGCCTCGCCGGCAGTGCGCAGAGCGCCCTGGCCGCCGGGTCCCCGGCGCCGTATCTGGCGGGCCTGAGAAGACTGACTGAAAGTCAGTATCGCAACTCAATCGCGGATATTTTTGGCGCCGACATTCTGGTGCAGGGCAAGTTCGAGCCGGACCGCCGCGTCGGGGGATTGCTGGCGGCAAGCAGCACCACCCTTTCGATCACGCCGGCGGGGTTCGAAGGCTATGCCAAGATCGCGGACGGCATCGCCAGCCAGGTGGTGGACGAGAAGCACCGCGCGAAACTGATTTCCTGCACGCCCAAATCTACCACTGCGCCCGATCGCGATTGCGCCAGGCAGATCATCGAGCATTACGGCTCGCTGCTGTTCCGCCGGCCGCTCACACAGGAAGATCTGAAAGCGCGGCTGGATGCGGCCGACAGCGTCACCAAGCAATCGGGCAATTTCTACACTGGCCTGCGCTACAGCCTGGCGACCCTGCTGTCGGCGCCGGATTTACTGTTCCGCACGGAAGTCGCGCTGCCGAAGGGCAAGGGCTATACGCTCGACGGTTATAGCCGCGCGGCCCGGCTGAGCTATCTGCTCTGGGACAGCACGCCTGATGCGGCCTTGTTGAGTGCCGCCCGTACCGGCGCTCTGGACACCGATGCCGGTGTGAAAACCGAAGTGGCGCGTCTGATGGCGTCCCCGCGCCTGGAAACGGGCATGCGCAGCTTCTTCAGCGATTTCCTGGAGCTGGACACCCTTGGCGCCATCACCAAGGACCCCACCATCTATCCGAAATACAGCGACGAGATCGCGGCGTCCGCGCGCGAAGAGACCTTGCGCACGGCCCTCAACCTGACCCTGAAAAACAACGGCGATGTCCGGGAGCTTTTCACCACCCGCAAGACCTTCATCAACCGGTCGCTCGCCTGGATTTATGACGTGCCCTACAATCTGGACGGCGCCTGGATGCCTTATGAATTCCACGAGAGCGACGGGCGCAGCGGCATCGTCACCCAGGTTTCGATGCTCAGCATGTTCTCCCATCCCGGCCGCAGTTCGCCAACCAAGCGCGGCGTCGCCCTGATGGACATCTTCCTGTGCGAGCCCACGCCGACCCCGCCGGCCAATGTCGACTTTTCCATCGTCAATGACACCAACAATCCCAAGCTTCGTACCGTGCGCGACCGGCTCAATGCGCATGCCACCACACCCACCTGCGCCTCGTGCCATACCCATAGCGATCCCATCGGACTGACCCTGGAGCAGTTCGACAGCGTGGGGGAGCGGCGTCTTAAGGACGATGGCCGGGACATTGACGTGTCGGCCGTCATCGCGGGCAAGCATTTCGACGGCGCGGGCGGATTGGGCCAGTATCTGCACGACAATCCCAAAGTGTCGGCGTGCTTTGTGCGCAAACTCTATGCCTATGGCGTGGGCGCGAGCAGCGAGGACATCCAGACCAGCGCCGTCCGGCCGTTCCTGGACGGCTTCACCGCCGATGGCTACCGCCTGCCGTCGCTGCTCAAGGCGATTGCCACCAGCCAGAAATTCTTCGACGCGCCGCCGCCCGCCGACGGTTCATCGAAGCTTTCCATGAACGCCGCGGTTCATTAGCGAGGACAGCCATGTTTCCCACCCGCCGTTTTCTTTTGCGCGGTCTGTTTCAGGGATCCGCCGCGGTCATGGCGCTGCCTTTCCTGGACTGTTTCCTCGACAGCAAGGGTGAGGCATTGGCCGCCACCGGCCAGAAGATTCCCACGCGGTTCGGCACTTTCTTCTGGGGCTGCGGCCTGACCAAGGCGCTTTATCTGCCCAAGAGCGTCGGTGCCGATTACGAAGACACGCCGCAACTGGCCTCGCTGAAGCCCCACAAGAGCAAGCTCAATCTGCTTAGCGGGTTCAGGGCCTATATCGACGACAAGCCCAATATCCAGCATTGGACGGGCAATGCGGCGATAACCACCGGCACCGCGCCGGCCAACGACACCCAGTTCGACGGCCAGACCATCGACCAGACCATCGCCAATGCCATCAGTCATGGCGCGCGCTTCCGTTCCATCGAAGTGTCCTGTTGCGGCAACAAGCGCGAGAGCTATTCCAGCCTGGGCGGCAGCAATACCAATCCGCCCGAAGTGTCACCGCTCGGTCTTTACACGCGCCTGTTCGGCCCCGGATTCCAGGACCCGTCCAAAGGCGACTGGAAGCCTGATCCCGCAATCATGCTGCAGCGAAGCGTGATGTCGGTGGTGGCGGACGATCGCAAGGCCGTGTGGAAGAGCGCCGGCGCCGGCGACCGGGCTCGGCTGGACCAGTATTTCACCTCGGTGCGCGAGCTCGAAAAGACCCTGGACGCCGAGCTGCAGCGCCCCGATATCGTGGCCCAGGTCACGATCCCGGCCGCGCCCGACGAAATGCCGATGAACAAGGCGGTGCCGAATTTGCGGAAAGTGACGCCGATCCTGGCAAAGCTGCTGGCGATGGGCCTGGCGACCGACCAGACGCGCATTTTCAATATGGCCTTCTCCGAGCCGGCCTCGACGATATATGTGCCTGGCGATTCCCGGCCCTTCCATCAATCGACCCACGAAGAGCCGGTCGACGAGACCATCGGCTATCAGCCCATCACCTCCAAATTCAGCACCTACAGCATGGAAGGTCTCGCCACCTTGGTGGAAGCGCTGGACGCGGTGAAGGAAGGCGATGGGACCCTGCTGGATCACAGCCTGGTGCTGGCCTACACCGACACCAGCAATGCCAAACTTCACGCGGTCGATGGCATTCCCATGATCCTGGCCGGATCGGCCAGCGGGCGGATGAAGACCGGCATCCATGTTGCGGGCGCCAGTTCGACGGTAGCGCGGGTGGGTCTGACCGTTCAGCAGGCCATGGGCCTGTCCATCGATCGCTGGGGCACGGATTCAAACAGCACCAACAAGCCGATCACCGAGATCATGGCCTAAGCGCAGGGCAAGGGGGTACCAGCCATGGCTGACGACAGCATTCCGCGGCGCGGTTTTCTGGCTGGCGCCGGCGTGGCGAGTGCCGGGGCCGCAGCATTGACGGCCGGACTTCCGCAGGCAGAGGCGGTCGCGGCCGAACCCGTGCCGGTGCAGACCTGGCTGGTGCTGACCGCGGACGAGGCTGCCTTCTTTTCCGCCACCGCCGACACCATGATTCCCGCCGATGCGCTCTCGCCCTCGGGCAGCGACTGCGGCGTTCCGGTCTTTATCGATCGCCAGCTGGCGGGCGCCTGGGGCGCGGGCGCGAAAATGTATCGCGCGGGGCCGTTTCATCAGGGCACGCCCGAGCAAGGCTATCAATTGCCCCTGACCCCGCGCGACTATTTCGCTGCCGGGGTCGAGGCGGCGAATGCCTGGTCACGCAAGACCTACGGCAAGACCTTCGACCGCCTGACCCCGGACCAGCGCGCCGAAGCCCTGACCGCGATGGAAAGCGGCAAGGCCGCGTTCGATGATTTCGACGCCAAGGTGTTCTTCCAGCGGCTGCTTGTCATCACCATGGAAGGCTTCTTCTCCGATCCGATCTATGGCGGCAACCGCGGCAAGGCGTCCTGGCGGATGCTGGGCTTTCCCGGTCTGCCCGCGACCTATGCCGGCAAGGTCGAGGAATACCGCGGCAAGCGCTATGTCGCCGAGCCACAATCCATCGCGGATTTTTCCTGATGGCGATACGGCTGAAAGAAATCGACGCCGTGGTGATCGGCATGGGCTGGGCCGGCGGCATCATGGCACGCGAGCTGACCCTGGCGGGGCTGAATGTGGTGGGCCTGGAACGCGGGCCCGATCACCGCCCGGCGCAGGATTTCGCCATGCCGGGCATCCGCGACGAGCTCAAATACCAGCAGCGCCTGGAGCTGATGGGCGACAATTCCATCGACACCATCACCTTCCGCAACCAGCCGGCGCAAATGGCGCTTCCCATCCGGCGCTGGAGTGCCTTCCTGCCCGGCGAGGGCGTGGGCGGCACCGGCAATCATTGGGGCGGCTCGCACTGGCGCTTCCAGCCTGACGATTTCCGGCTGCGCACTTATCTTCAGACGCTCTATGGCGCGACGTCCGTGCCCGACACCATGACCATCCAGGACTGGCCGGTCAGCTATGACGAGCTGGAGCCCTATTACGACCGTTTCGACAAGGTATGCGGTGTTTCCGGCAAGGCGGGAAACCTCAAGGGCCGCAAGATCGCCGGCGGCAATGTCTTCGAAGGCCCGCGCGCCAATGACTATCCCAACCCGCCGATGCCGGCCTCCGAGGGCGGCGCGATCTTCGCGGCGGCGGCCAAAAGCCTGGGCTATCATCCCTTCCCGGTGCCCTTCTCGGCGGCCAGCGCGCCCTACAAGAACATCTATGGCGTCGCCATGGGTGCCTGCCAGGAATGCGGCTTCTGCACTCGCACCGCCTGCGAGGCCAGCGCCAAGGCCTCCACCGTCACCACCATCATGCCGGCGCTGCGTCAGGAGCCCAAGTTCGAATTGCGCACGCGGGTTTTCGTCTCGAAGCTGGTTTACGACAAGGCGGCTAAGCGTGTCACCGGCGTGCTTTACACCGACCTGAAGACTGGCCAGGAATACGAACAGCCCGCCAATATCGTGGTGCTGTCGGCCTTCGTCTTCAGCAACACCCATATGCTGCTGCATTCGGGTATCGGCGCCCCTCACGATCACGCCACGGGTAAGGGGCAGGTGGGCAAGAACTATTGCTATCAGTTCGAGGCGCCGGCCGCCGCCTTCTTCCCGGACAAGGAGCTCAATCCCTATATGGGCTCACCCGGCGGCGGGGTGGTGATCGATGATTTCAACAATGCCAGCTTCGATCATAGCGGGCTGGGCTTTTTCGGCGGCGGCTACATCATCGCCTCCAGTGGCGGCAGCCCGCCGATCAGTGGGCGTTCGGTGCCGGAAGGCACGCCCGCCTGGGGCAACCAATGGAAGCGTGAAACCGTCAAATGGTATTACCACAGCATGCATTTCAACACCCAGGGCTCGGTCTATGGCCATCGCGACAATTACATGGACCTCGATCCCAGCTACAAGGATGCGCTGGGCCGGCCGTTGCTGCGCTTGACCTATAACGGCACCGACAACGACCATGCGATGTCGCGTTATCTCCTGTCGCGGGTGGAAGGGATCATCAAGGCGATGGGTCCGGCGCATTATGAGCTGCGGCCGCGGCCCAAGAACTTCACCATCGTGCCCTATCAATCCACCCACAATGCCGGCGGCACGATCATGGGAACCGATCCCGGCAACAGCGTCGTCAACCGCTATCTGCAGACCTGGGACGCGCATAATCTGTTCGTGATGGGCGCCAGCACCTTTCCGCAGCAGAACGGCTACAACCCGACGGGCACTCTGGGGGCGCTGGCGCTGTGGTCGGCGGACAAGATCAAGAACAGCTATCTGAAGAATCCGGGACCGCTGGTGCATGCCTGATAGCGGAAAAGACATGCTGCTGGGCGCAATGCTGGGCGTCGCGCTTCAGGCATTGCCGGCTGCGGCGGCGGATTTGGCCCACGGCAAGCAGCTTTTCGCCGCCTGTATCGCCTGTCACAGCGAAACGACCGACGCGGCTGGGCCGAGCCTTAAGGGCATTGCGGGGCGCAAGCCGGGAGCACTCGAAGATTTCCGCTATTCCCCCGCCATGAAGCGCGCCGATTTCATCTGGGATGCGGCCAGCCTGCGCGACTATCTGCATGACCCGCAAGGGAAGGTGAAAGGCAACCACATGCCTTTCTCCGGCTATTCCAATGTGAAGGATGCCGAGGACGTGGCAGCCTATCTGCTGACCTATAAATAGGCGTCGAGGGCGCTAGGCCAGATCGATGGCGTGGCGCTTGAGATCGTCAAGCGCGCAATAATCCAGGGCACCCTGGTGGGTTGCGCGCAGCACCACCTGCGGCGCCTGGCCCGCCTCGAACGCCTCCTGCCAGCGCGGGGCGCAAAGGCACCAGCGGTCGCCCGCTTTCAATCCGGGAAAGCCGAAATCCGGCATAGGTGTTGAAAGGTCGTTGCCTCTTTCCTTCGAGAAGCGGAGAAACCCATCCGTCATCACGGCGCAGACGGTATGACTGCCGACATCCTCGGCGCTGGTGTCGCAGCAGCCATTGCGAAAGAAGCCCGTCACCGGCGCCGCTGAACAGACCTGCAGGGGCTCGCCGAACACGTTGCGGGAGGGGCGGGGCTGTGGCCCGAAGCCTTTCGGTTCAATCGACATGAAACCTCGCGAAGCGTATGCAGAAATATATACGCCGCCGGCAGCGAGAAATCATGCGCCCAGTGACTATCGCGCGGCCGCCGGTCCGGCGCTTTCCCGTGCGCGAGCCACGATATAGGCCTGGATCGCGCGGACCTGTCCGGGGTTCAGGATTTTCTTGAAAGATGGCATGCCCAGAACGGCGCGCTGCCCTCCCAGGACGATACCTTCGATGTCTTTCAAGGTCGCAGCGCTGGCATAGCGCAGATCGGGGAGCGGGCCGGCCACCGCATTGCTGCCATGACAGCCGGCGCAGTTGTCGGCGAACAGCAATTTTCCCTGATGCACAACCTGCGGCGAGGTATCAACCGTGATGGCCGGCACGGGCGGAGGTTCGGTGTGGCCATAGGCTAGAGGCTTGAACGCGGCATTGCCGCCGAGCTTGAAAGTGAGCATGCGCCCATAGCCGGGCTTCACCGGTCCCCAGCTCGGATCATTGCCCAGGCCATCGGGGCCGCCCCATCCCGCCAGGACGGAGACATATTGCACGCCATCGACCTGGTAGGTCACCGGCGGCGCCATGATCCCGGTGCCGGCATCGAAGCTCCACAGTTGCTTGCCATCGGTGGCGCGAAAGGCAGCCAACACGCCATCCGCCCGGCCCTGGAATACGAGATTGCCGGCCGTGGCCAGCACACCGCCGCCCACCGCCACCGGATAACGCGCGTGCCAGGCTTCCTTCTGCGTCACTGGATTCCAGGCCAGCAATTCCCCGACGGGCGCCGGCATGGCTTTGAGCTTGGCGCCCAGCGGGCCCTCATATTGTGGCTCCCGGCCCATATTGTTGGTGTCGGGATCGTATTTCCATTTCTCATTGGGAATGTGCAGAGACTGTGTGCCGATCTTGGCCGGCAGATACATCAGGCCGGTAACCGGACTGAACGCCATGGGATTCCAGTTGTGGGCGCCATCGGGAGCGGGCGAAACGATTGCGGCCTTGCTGGAAGCCGAAGGCAATTCGATGGGACGCCCTGTCTTGGGATCAAGGCCGCTGGCCCAGGTGATGCCGCTGACGAAGGGCTTGCCGGAAATAAATTCGCCTGTCGCACGGTCCAGCACATAGAAGAAACCGTTCTTGTTGGCCTGCATGATGACCTTGCGGGTGCGCCCGCCGATATTGAGGTCGGCCTGAACCAGAGGCTGGGTGGAATCGAAATCCCAGTTGTCGCCAGGCGTGGTCTGGAAGTGCCAGGCCAGTTCGCCGGTGCTGGCGCGAACGGCCAGGATCGTGGCGGTATAGAGGGCGTCGCTGTTGCCGCCCCGCAAGGAGCGATACCAGGCGGTGGGATTGCCCGTGCCGAAATAAACCAGGTCAAGCGCGGGATCGTAGACGATTCCTTCCCAGGCCGTGCCGCCGCCGCCCACCTTCCACCACTGGCCCGTCCAGGTCTTGGCGGCAATTGCCATGGCCTTGGATTCGAATCCCTTGGCGGGATCGCCGGGCACCGTATAGAAGCGCCAGGCCAGCTTGCCGGTTTCAGCGTCAAAGGCCGAAATATACCCGCGCACGCCATATTCCGCGCCGGCATTGCCGATCAGCACCTTGCCGCCGGCCAGCCGCGGTGCGCCGGAGATGGCATAAGGCTGTTTGGCGCTGTCGGCGGTCGACACATCCCATACCGGCCTGCCGGTCTTTTCATCCAGCGCGATCAGCCGGCCATCCAGCGTCCCGACATAGACCTTGCCGTGATAGAGCGCCACGCCGCGGTTCACCACATCGCAGCAGATGAAATAGGCGCGGCTGCGGACGACCTTCGGGTCATAGGTCCAGCGGACATCGCCCGTCTTGGCATCGATCGCATAGACCACGCTCCAGTTTCCGGTGGTGTAGAGGATGCCGTCTTTCACCAGCGGCGTGGCTTCCAGCCCGCGGGTGCTGCCGAATTCATGGCTCCAGGCCAGGCCCAGCTTGCCGATGGACTGCTCGTTGATCTGGTTGAGGGGGCTGAAACGATGGTCGTCATAGGTCCGCCCATACATCAGCCAGTTGCCCGTATCCTTGTCGCTGCTTCGGAGCGCGGCATCGGTCACCGGCGCCGCGCGCCCGTCCGCGGCAAGCAGGAGAAGAGGGGCTGCCAGGCAGGATACCAGGATGTTCTTCAGCATGGCGTGACTCCAAAGTTGCGAAAACAGACGCGAGCACGAGATGGCGCGACTTGCAGAACGGTCAGGATGTCAGGAAATGCTGTTCGGCTTGGTGCCCCCCAAAGGCTCTTATCAAATCTGCCGTGGCCGATAGTTAGGCACGGGGCCGTGGCAGGGGCAATGGGTGCCTTGATGCGGACTGCTCGCAGCTTTTGCGTTGCACAAGGGGTGGGATTTCCCTGACAGAAGCGACGCCGTCGACTATGTTTGGCGCTGCTGAACCAACAAGGCGAGGGGCAATGTGCTCTTGGGCGTACAGGTTCGGATTTGCCGCTTTCATCCTTCTTGCGATGGCACCGGCCGCGCAGGCGGCTGATGATGACGCTCCCCGCTACGTCAATGATTCTTCCTGGCCCAAGCCCTTTGCCCATCACTGGGTGATGGGCCAGATCGGCGGCCTGACCGTCGACGGCCACGACCGGATCTGGGTGCTGCAGCGGGCGCTATCATATGCCGTGGACGAGCAGGGTGTGAAGCATGACCTGGCGGCCGCCGACCGGATGCCGGCCGTGATGGTCTTCGATCGCGAAGGCAATATCGTGAAGTCCTGGGGCGGACAGGGCCATGTGCCCGACTGGCCGAAATCCGAGCATGGGCTGTGGGTGGATAAGGGCGGCAATGTCTGGATCGGCGGCAACGCGCCGGGCGATCGCCAGGTGTTGAAATTCACCGCCGACGGGCGGCAATTGCTGGAGATCGGCCGCCCCACCAGCGCCCCGCGCGACAATGCCGATACGTCCATGCTGGGCGAGCCGGCCGGTATCGAAGTCGATGATGCGGCTCACGAGGTCTATATCGCCGACGGTTACCTCAACAGCCGCGTCGTGGTTTATGATTCCGATACCGGCAAGTTCAAGCGCGGCTGGGGCGCCTATGGCATCGGGCTGGACAAGATCGCCAATCCGCCGGAGCCGACCGGGGATGCCGCTTCAACACCAGGACGGTATGTCGCCGAGGGACCGGCCTATGTTCCCGGTGAGACGCCAGAAAAGCAGTTCCGCACCCCGGTGCACTGCGTGCATCAGTCGGTGGACCGACTGATTTATGTTTGCGACCGGCGCAATGACCGGATTCAGATCTTTACTCGGCAAGGCAAGTTCGTGAAGGAATTCCTGGTGCACCGGGAGGCCCGCGGCAACGGTTCGGTCTGGACACTCAGTTTTTCGCACGATCCGCAGCAGAAATATCTTCTGGTCGGCGATGGCGTGAACCAGCGCGCCTGGGTGTTGCGCCGGCAGGATGGCGCGGAAGTATCCAGCTTTGGCGCCGGATACTTGTCCTATGTGCATCAATCGGCGCTGGACTCCCGGGGCGACTATTATACCGGCGATGTCGGCGGAGCGAACCCGCGCCCAGGGCCAAGCAACGGCAAGTCCGTTCAGAAATTCATCTTGCAGCGTTAGAGCCGGATCGAAACCGTCGCGCCGCCGCCCTTTGTTTCTGAAATGGCAACCGCGCCACCATGGACCGTCGCGATCTGGCGAACCAGGGTAAGGCCCACCCCGCTGCCTTGCCGCTTGGTGGTGTAGAACGGCACGAACACTTTTTCGCGCTGTTCGAGTGAAATGCCGGGGCCGTTGTCCGCCACCGCGATGACGGCGCCGCCGCCGCCCTCCTGGAAGGCCGACAGGGTGATCATGCCCGCCGGCGTGTCGCGCAAGGCTTCCATGGCGTTGCGGACCAGATTGATCAGCGCTTGATCCAGCAAGCCGGGATCAACACTGATTTCCAGCGTTTCAGGCGTAACTTCAGACACCAGCGTGATGTCGCGGGTCGTCAATTCGTCAGCCAGGAGGCGCTGCAGGCGAGAGAACACGCGCCGCACCGGCACGATCTCCAATTGCGCATCGAAACGCCGCGTGAGGCGGCGGTGGTTCTGGACGAAATGCAAAAGCCCATCACTGCGGCGGGACAGAGTCTCGAGCGCTTCGGAGGCATCTTCCAGGTTGGAGCGCACCGGCTCACCGGGTGCCAACTGTGTCAGGCTCTCGTCCAGGCGATCGCGCGCGGTCGCCGCCAGCGAGGAAATCGGCGTCAAGGAGTTCATCACTTCGTGAGCCATGACCCGGATGACCGTCTGCCAGGCCATCAGCTCGTGCGCCGTCAACTCGGATTCGATGTTCTGGAGCGAAATCAGCCGGCGGCGGACACCTCCCAGTACCACATCCGTTGCCGCGGCCTTGAGCTGCAGCGAGCCGGAAGTCCGGTCCATGCGGACAATCGCGCTCTGTCCGGGCTTCAGATTTTCCAGCGCGGCGGCGAAGGCCAGGCCATATCGGGAAAAAACGGTGACGCTCTCGCAAGGGCCGGCGAACAGCCTGCGGGCCGCCAGGTTGAGAAGCTGCACACCGCCACGCTCATCCAGCGACATCAGGGCAACCGGAATATGGGCGACCAGATTCTGCAGATATTGCGCCTGTTCCTCACGCTCCTTGCGGCCGATGCGCAGCTGATCCAGAACGCGGTTCATGGACAGGCCCAGTTCGCCAAAGCCGCTCTTGCGTGAAAAGCCCGAAAAACTCGCCGACGTATCGTCGAAGGCGATGGCATCCAGGAAGCGCGAAATTTCGCGGCTGGCGCGCGAGGCGTAGCGCGTCAGCAGCACCATCTGGGCAAGCGCCGCGGCGACACACAGCGTCATGGTGACATACCAGCTGGTATGCACGACCATCCAGGCGAGCAGGGAGAGGGTGCCCAGAAGCCCCGCCACCCTGAGAACGATGCCCTGTTGCAGACCGCTAAAGGCCATATTTCTCCATCCGCCGGTACAGCGAGGCGCGTGTCAGGCCAAGCATTTCCGCAGCGCGGCTGACATTGTTATCGGCGCGGCCCAAAGCCTGCACAATCGCGGCCTTTTCCACCGCGTCCAGCCGGGCGGCGCCCGAAGCCGGCAGGGTGGTCTCGCGCGCGGTCTCCGCCAGCGGAAAATCGGCCAGATCCAGCACCTCGCCTTCGCTCAGGATGACGGCGCGCTCCACGGCATGGCGCAGCGCACGTACATTGCCGGGCCAGGACCAGTGGCTCAGGCGATCGATCAGCGCCGCCGAGAGACGTTTGGGCGGCAGATTGTATTTCTGGGAATAAAGCCCGGCGTAATGTTCCAGCAGCAGGGGGATATCTTCCGGTCTTTCACGCAGCGGCGGCAGGGTCAGCTCCACCGTGTTGATGCGATAGAGAAGATCCTGCCGGAACAGGTTTTCGTCGGTCAGCCGATCGCGGCTGAGATTGGTGGCACAGACCAGCCGCACATCGATCGGCTCCGGTTTTTCGGCGCCCACCGGCACCACCTCGCGCCGTTCCAGCGCCGTCAACAGCTTGCTCTGCAGCGCCAGCGGCACATTGCCGATTTCGTCCAGGAACAGGGTGCCGCCGGTGGCGGCGCGAAAATAGCCGGTGCGGTCCTGCTTGGCGTCGGTGAAGGCGCCGCGGCGGTGGCCGAACAACTCGCTCTCGAAAAGCTGCGGTGACAGCGCGCCCATGTCGACCCGCAGGAAGACCTGACCGGCGCGCGGCGACAGGCGGTGGATCTCGCGGGCCGCCAGCTCCTTGCCGGTGCCGTTCTCGCCCAGGATCAGGACATTCGCATCCGTCGGCGCGGTGCGGCGGATGGCGCCGAAGACATGCAGCATGGCCGGCGAGGTGCCGATCATGCCGGAGCCGGTGTTGGTCGCCGCCGCATGGCCGCTATGGCGCTGACGCATCTCCGACGCTTCCTGCCGCGAGCGGCTGAGATTAAGCGCCGCGGTGAGGGTGGCGACCAGCCGTTCATTTTCCCAGGGCTTGGTGATGAAATCGGAGGCGCCCCGTTTCATCGCTTCGACGGCAAGCTCGAGATCGCCATGGGCGGTCACCATGACCACCACGGCCTGGGGATCGATCTCCAGCACTTCGGTCAGCCGGCCCAGGCCCTCTGCCCCGCTGTCGGCGCCCGGCGAGAAATTCATGTCCAGCAGCAACACATCGAAAACGCCCCGGCGCGCCAGGCTGGCCAGATGCGCCGGGTCGCTCAAGGTCTGCACGCCCGTGAAATGGCGCTTCAGCAGCAGACGGGCGGCCTGCAGCACGTCTTCATTGTCGTCTGCGACCAGGATTCGGGCATCAATGGGTGGCATCAGCACTGTTCGAAAACGGACAGGTGTCCGCTTATGTGTACGCTCGCGCACGGGCCTCGGCCAGACGGAATCGTAAGCAATTGAAAATTTGGCAAAAATTTCTGGCATCTCCCTTGCGGTATGCCAAGGCATGGATGTCGTGCTGATCGACAGCAATCCGCTGTTCCGGCTCGCCTTGCGCGAGTTGGTTAAGTCCGCGCGTCCCGGGCTGGCCATTTCCGAGGTCGAGACGTTCGCGGCCGGCCGGGGAATCTTGCGGGAAAGCAGCAGTGTGGCGCTGGTCATGCTGGACATGAAGGTGCCGGACTGCGGCGGATTTGTCGGTCTGTTCCAGCTGCACAGGGAGTTTCCCCTAGTGCCCGTCATGCTTCTCTCCACCGATACAAATGCGGAGGCGGCGAGCCGGGCGGTCGCGTTCGGCGCCGCCGGATTTATTCTGAAATCCGCGCCCTGCGATGCCATCGCGCAGACACTGAAAATCATGCTGACCGGAAAGCCGTGGACACCGGCGCCCATTCTTGCCTCGGCGGAGCAGGCAAATCCCATGGCATCGCTTTCACCCGCGCTGCTGCGCGTCCTGGCAGGATTGAAACAGGGCTGGTCCAACAAGCAGATCGCCGCCGAAATGGGCATCTCGGACAAGACGGTGAAGGTTTATATGAGCACGCTTTACCGCAAGCTCGGCGTCAACAACCGTGCGCAGGCTTCTCTTCTTGCTTCGCGAGGATCTTGCTGAGCCCGCATCCTGATATCGGGATCTGCATGACATCCGGCGACAAGACGTTTTCCGTTCTCCCTCGACACAGGTTTTTAAGCCGTCTGCCGCTCGGGTCAGGCGTTTATCAGCGCTATCGCGGGCACTGTTCGGAAACGGACAGGTGTCCGCTTCCCTGTACGCTTGCGGACGGGGGGACGGTCGGGCGATCTGGTAAGCTATTGGATTTTATGAGAAAAAAACTGGCATTGTCCTTGCGTTAAGGATTGCATGGATAGACCGATTGCCCGCTCCGACTTGAAAACCCGCCTCTTGCGCCTGGTCACCAGCGACGAGACCGAAAGCGGCACCGCGATCACTGGCAGCGAAGGCCAGGACCGGGTGATTGCCAGAAAACCGCTATGGCGCCGCTACTGGAAAGCGGCGGCGGTCGTCCTGGTGGCCGCTGCCGGTGCCACCTGGCTGCTGTCCGGCAAGGGCGGCAATGTTTATCGCGCGCCTCTGAACCAGCTGACGATCGGCACGGTGACCGAGGGCCCGTTCGAGGATTACTTCGCGGTGCGCGGCGCGGTCGCGCCTTTCCTCACCGCCTATCTCACCACCGACCAGGGCGGCACCGTCAAGCAGGTGCTGGTGGAAGACGGCGCCAAGGTCAAGGCGGGTCAGCCGCTGGTGGTGCTGTCGAATCCGGCGCTGCAGCTTCAGGTGGCGGCCCAGCAGCTGACCTTCGAACAGACGCGGTTCAAGTATCAGCAGGATCTGCTCAATATCGAGCATCAGATCGCCCAGCTGAAAGCCAATCTGCAGCGCGACAAGATTCTGCTGGACGGCAACGCCATCGCGCCCAGCGAATATAAGCGGGAAGAAGAGGAATATAATTACAACATAAAGCTGCGCGCCGCGACCATCGCTTCCAACACGGTGGAACAGCGGGTGCGTTCCCAGCAGCTTACGGGTGATGCGACGGGCAAGACCGACATCGCCAATGCCGGCGTAGAAGCGCTGACCATCCGCGCCCCGATGGACGGCCAGCTTACCGCGCTGGACGCCGAGATCGGCCAATCCAAGACGCCCGGTTCCTCGCTGGGCCAGGTCAATTCCGCCGATCGCTTCAAGCTGACCGCCCAGGTGGACGAATTCTATCTCGGCCATGTCACGCCGGGGCAGGAAGTGCTGTTCTCGATCGACGACCGCAACTATCGCGCCCATGTCTCCAAAGTCTATCCGCAGGTCATCAACGGCACTTTCAAGACCGATTTCTATTTCGACGGCGTCGCGCCCACCAACATCCATGTCGGCCAGGCGATCGACCTGAAGGTGGAGCTGGGTGGATCGGCGCGCGCGGTGATGCTGCCGAACGGCCCCTTCTACCAGGAGACCGGCGGCAACTGGGTCTTCGTCGTGACGCCGGATGGGCGCTCGGCCATCCGCCGCAACGTCAAGCTGGGCCGGCGCAACCCCGATTTCGTCGAAGTGGTCGAGGGCCTGAAGCCGGGCGAGAAGGTGATCGTCTCCGGTTACGACGCCTATCAGAAGATGGATCGCATCGAATTCGATACCAAGAACTCTAATTCATAAGGGGCACCGAAAATGATTTCATTCAAGCATCTGGCCAAGGTCTATCGCACTGACGAGGTGGAGACCACCGCGCTGCGCGACATCAATCTGGACGTGGCCAAGGGTGAATTCGCCGCCGTGATGGGCCCTTCGGGCTGCGGCAAGTCCACCTTCCTCAACATCGTCGGCATGCTGGATGCGCCCAGCGGCGGCGAATACTGGTTCGATGGCCAGAATATCGCCGGCTATTCGGAATCGCGGCTGGCCGAGCTGCGCAAAAGCGCCATCGGCTTCGTCTTCCAGAGCTTCAACCTGATCGACGAGCTGAATGTGCAGGAGAATGTGGAACTGGCGCTGCTGTATCATGCCGATGTTCCGGCGGGTGAACGGCGCAAGCGCGCGGCCGCGGCCCTGGAGCGGATGAAGATCGGCCACCGGGCGCGGCACATGCCCTCACAGCTTTCGGGCGGCCAGCAGCAGCGCGTCGCCATCGCCCGTGCCGTGGTGGCGCGGCCCAAGCTGATCCTGGCGGACGAACCGACCGGCAACCTGGACACCGCCAATGGCGAGGAAGTCATGCAGCTTCTGACCCAGCTGAATGACGAGGGGACCACGATCGTGATGGTCACCCACTCCCACAGTCACGCCCAGTATGCCCATCGCGTCGTCAATCTGCTGGACGGCGCCATCGTCACGGAAAGCATTCGCCAGGTTCTCTAAAAGGGGGAGCCCATGCTCGGCAATTATCTGCGTGTCGCGCTGCGCAACATCGGCCGGCACCGGCTTTACAGCGCCATCAATATCTGCGGCCTGGCGCTGGGACTGACCTGCGTCATCCTGATCGCGCTGTTCATCCGTGACGAGACCTCGTTCGACAAGTGGGTGCCGGACAGCGCCAATCTCTATCGTTTGGATCAGACCTATCTTCTGCCGGGACGCGCGCCCATGGATCTGGCGGCCTCGGATTTTCCCTTGCCGGCCCTGCTGAAGGATAACCTGCCCGAAGTCACCGCCATGACCCGGTTCTGGCCGCGCCACAAAACCGTGATGATCGGCAATCGTTCCTTTGCCCAGGATATCGTGGAGGTGGACAGCAATTTTTTCCAGGTGATCCGCTTTCCCCTTGTCGCGGGCAATGCCGCCTCCGTTTTGAGGCAGCCTGATTCCATCGTGCTGTCGCAGTCGCTGGCGCGCAAATATTTCGGCGATGCCGATCCGGTGGGCAAGACGCTGGCCGTCAATAAGCAGAACTGCCCTTTCGTCTCCATAGATTCGATTTCCTCGATCTCCTGCGCCAATGAAGCGGTGGTGCTGCGGGTCAGCGGCGTGATGCGGGACCTGCCGCACAACACCCACATGCAGGCCGAGGCGGTCATGCCGCATAAATCCCCCGCCGACGACATCAGTGAGTTCTTCAAGGAGCATTGGTTCGGCGCCAATGGCTATGGCTATGTCCGGCTGGCGCCCGGCAGCGACCCCGCCGCCGTGGCGCGGAAAATTCCTGCGCTGCTGGATCGCCATGTCAATGTGATGGAAGACCTGGGGATGCCGCTCAAGGCCAGCAGGACGGTCAAGGTTCGCCTTGTGCCGTTCGCCGCGGTCCATATGGACAGCCAGGCCCAGGTCGAAAACATGGTGCCGCCGGGCAGCCCGGTCATCCTTTACGGGTTGGGCCTGATCGGGGCGCTCATTCTTCTGATCGCCTGCTTCAACTTCACCAACCTTGCCACGGCGCGCGCGCTGCTTCGCGCCCGTGAAATCGCCTTGCGTAAATGCGCCGGCGCCCGCCGCGCGCAGATCATTTTCCAGTTTCTCAGCGAGTCACTGCTGACCGCGCTGCTCGCCCTGATCCTGGCGCTCAGCCTGACAGAGATGCTGCTACCGGCCTATGACAGTTTTCTCGCGCGCCCGATCGGAATTCACTACCGCGCGGACTGGCCGCTGCTGACGCTCATGGTGGCCATCGCCGTCGCCGCGGGCCTGGCCAGCGGCTTCTATCCCGCCCTGGTCTTGTCCCGCTTCCGGCCCGCACCGGTCTTGCGCGCGAACGAGGCCAGCCATACCGGTTCCTCATTGCTGCGGTCCGCGCTGGTGGTGCTACAATTCACCGTCGCCATCGGTCTTGCCATCGTTACGCTGGTGGTATTCACCCAGCTCGACTTCATGCGCCAGCAAAGCCTTGGCTTCCGGCGCGACAACGTTCTGGTGATTTCCACCTTTCGCCGCATGACGGAAAGTGCTCGCGAAAGCTTTGTCGCCGATTTGCGCCGCCATCCCGGAATCCTTGATGTCGCCCAGTCGGCGGACATTCCCTTTTCCGGCAGCGAATATATCGCGCAGATGCGGCTTCCGGGGCATTCGGAATATCTGAGCATGCTCAAGCAGCTGGTCACCCCCGAATATTTCCGCCTTTACAACATAAGGCTGCTGGAAGGGCGTCTGCTGTCCGACGCGCATGGCGAGGACCGGATCAAGAATCCGCTTCCTGAAGGCAATGATGGCCGCAATATCCTGGTCAACCGTGCCGCGGCGGCCCGCCTTGGTTTTGCGCCGGCGCAGGCAGTTGGCAAGACCGTTCTTTTCGGTCCCAGCCGCGTGACGATTGTCGGGGTCACGGCGGACACGCGTATAGAAGGCGCGCGCAATCCGGCGCGTGCCATCGTCTATATGTATGATCGCGCGGATTCGGACCATGTCTCCGTGCGGATCGCGCCGGGCCACGTTCCCGAGGTTTTGGATTTCGTTGACCAGAGCTGGCGCCGCTTTGCACCGAATGTCGCGATAGAGCGGGCATTTCTGGATGACAGCTTCCAGAAGCTTTACCAGGACGAGGGGCGGCAGGGCCGGATGTTCGGTATCTTTGTCGGCATCGCCATCTTCATCGCCTGTCTGGGCCTGTTCGGTCTGGCGGCTTTCACGGCGGGCCGTCGCACGCGCGAGATCGGTATCCGCAAGGCCTTCGGGGCGCGCACCCGCGATGTGACATGGCTGCTGCTGTGGCAGTTTTCGCTGCCGGTGCTGATTGCCAATGCCATCGCCTGGCCGATTGCCTGGTACTATCTGCGCGGCTGGCTGCAGGGTTTCGCCGATCACATTGCGCTCAACCCTGCATATTTTGTGGGCGCTGGCCTGGGCGCATTGGTGATCGCCTGGGCGACGATCCTGACCCATGCCCTGCGGGTCGCCCGCACCAATCCCATCCACGCGCTGCGTTACGAGTAGGGGAGGCGCGCCATGTTCCGCAACTACCTCACCATCGCGCTGCGCAACATCGTCCGGTACAGGCTCTACAGCTTCATCAACATCGCGGGGCTGGCGGTAGGACTGGCCTGCGTGATTTTTGTTCTAGCCTTTATCCGCGATGAGCTCTCTTACGACAAATGGGTCCCGGGCACGCAAAACCTCTACCGTCTCGAGAAGACATCCCACCTTCAGGGGCGTGAACCGTTTGAATGGGCGTCAGTGCCATTTCCGATGCCCGCTGCCATGCATGACGAAATCCCGGAAGTGGTGGCGACCACCCGCATCTACTACACTTTCATGACGTTATTCGCCGGTGACCGGCAGTTCCGCGAGCATATCGCCTCCGTGGATCCCAATTTCTTCCAGGTCGTCAGATTTCCGCTGGCGAAGGGCGATCCGGCCAGCGTGTTCAGGGATCCGGAGTCGGCGGTTCTGTCGGAAAAGGCAGCACGAAAATATTTCGGCACGACCGATGCCTTCGGAAAAGTTATAAAAACGACGGCGAATTGCGCGGCCGCCGACGTGGCGTGCCTGGGGCAATTGCTTACCCTGAAGGTCACGGGGATTCTGCGGGATATTCCCGAAAATTCCCATCTGGATGGCGACATTTTCCTGCCCAACACGTCCACCGCCGACCGCCTAGGTCAGCGTGTGAAGCAGTCATGGTCTGGGAATCCTGTCTTCGGCTATGTCGTCCTGGCGCCGGGCGCCAAGCCTGAGGCGGTAGTCGCAAAGACCGCGCCGTTGCTGGATCGCAACTATCCCAGTGAGCCTGGCGACAGTCGCAAAGGACGCCAACGTTTCACGTTTCACCTGACGCCTTTCACCGATGTGCATCTGACGTCGGGACGCTGGAGCGGCAACGAAAAGCCGAGTGGCAGTCGTTTGACCCTTTATGGCGTCGGCCTTGTCGGCCTTCTTATTCTTTTCGTCGCCTGTTTCAACTTCATGAATTTGGCGACCGCGCAGGCCTCCCTTCGGGCGCGCGAGATAGCGCTGCGCAAGACCCATGGGGCCAATCGGCGACAACTGGTCGTTCAGTTTCTGGGTGAGGCGGTGTTGACGGCTTTGCTCTCGCTGGTAGTCGCGCTCGCCTTGGTGGAAGTCTTGCAGCCTGCTTTCAGCCGCCTGCTGGGGCACCCCATCACGATCCACTATGGCGGTGCATGGCTGCTGGTCTTGATCCTTATCGCCGTGGCGGCGGGTCTGCTGAGCGGTGCCTATCCCGCTCTGGTGCTGTCGGGGTTTCGGCCCTCGACGATTTTGCGCAGCGGCAATGCGGGGCGCGCCGGCTCGGGCCGCCTGCAAACGGCGTTGGTGGTGCTGCAGTTTGCTGTTTCGATCGGCCTGGGTATCGCCGTCATGGTGGTGTTCAGCCAGATCAGTTTCGCGCGCAACATTGATCTGGGTATCCGCAAGGACAATCTGCTGGTCGTTTATGGAAACGGGCTGCTGCCCCTCGACGGCCGCGTCAGCTTCGTTCAGCGGCTCAAGGCCAATCCCGGAATCTTGGACATGGCCATGACCGAAGCAGTTCCCTTCGGATATTACGGCATAGGGTTGGCATCGGCCCAGTTGCCTGGCCAATCGAATAAGGTTGCGTTGAACCAGCTCACCATCGGTGCCGACACCACCCGGCTTTTGGGCATGCGGCTGGTGGCGGGACGATTGCTTTCCGACGGGCGGGCGCAGGACCAGTTTTCGCACGAAGCTTCCGCGACGGACGCGAACCAGGACTACAATATTCTTATCGATACTACCGCCGCGGCGCGCTTGGGCTTCACGCCACAACAGGCGGTGGGCAAGACCCTTATCCTTGGCAACAGCCATGCGCACATCGTCGGCGTTCTCGCCAATGTCAAGTTCGCGGGCGCACGGGAGCCAGAAAGGGCGACAATGTATGTCTATGATCCGCGCGATCTGAATGGATCGCTGCTGGTCAGGCTGCGGCCCGGCATGGAACCGCAGACGCTGTCGTTCATAGACCGTGCCTGGCATGCGTTCGCGCCGACTAAGGTCACAACCCACTTTTTTGTAAGCGAAGTTCTCGGCCGGCAATACCGGGCTGACGAACGCCAGGGCGACCTGTTCGGTGTATTTGTCGCCATCGCCATCTTCATTTCCTGTCTGGGCCTGTTCGGACTGGCCGCTTTCACCGCCGGGCGGCGCACGCGCGAGATCGGCATCCGCAAAGTGTTCGGCGCCCGCACCCGCGATCTGGTCTTCCTGCTGTTGTGGCAGTTCTCCGTGCCCGTCCTGATCGCCAATCTGATCGCCTGGCCGGTCGCCTGGTACTATCTGCATGGCTGGCTGCAGAGCTTTGCCTATCGCATCCCGCTCAGCCCTGTTTATTTCGCCGCCGCAGGCTTGACCGCGCTGTTGATCGCATGGGCGACCATCCTGGCCCATGCCGTGCGCGTCGCCCGCGCCAATCCCATCCGCGCACTGCGCTACGAATAGGAGGGGGGCATGTTCCGCAATTATCTCGCCACCGCGCTGCGTGCCATGGCCCGCCACCGCCTCTACAGCTTCATCAACATCGCCGGTCTGGCGGTAGGCCTGGCGGCGGTGATCTTTGTCATCCTGTTCGTGCGCGACGAGCTGTCTTACGACAAATGGATTCCCGGATCAGACAATCTCTACCGGGTGGAAGTCGCCGTCCGCATCCCCGACCGTCCTCTGCTCATGCTGGCCGTCGTGCCCTTTCCCATGCCCGAGGCCATGCGCAACGAGGTGCCGGGCGTCATCGGCATGACCCGGCTCAATGCCGAGCAGATGACCTTGACCGCGGGCGACCGGCAGTTCGTGGAACATGTCAGCGTGGTCGATCCCGGCTTTTTCACCCTGATCCACCTGCCGCTGATCGCGGGTGATCCGAACGCCGTCTTCCGTCAGCCGGAATCCATCGTCCTGTCGCAATCGACGGCACGAAAATATTTTGGCGATGCCGATCCGATCGGCCGGACACTGGTCACCGGCAAGGGCAATTGCGATGCCAACGATACGGCCTGCCAGGACGATATGGTTACGCTGAGGGTGACGGGCGTGATGGCGGACCTGCCGCATAATACCCATCTGACGGGCGATGCCTTCATCCCCAACACCTCGGCCACCGATCACAATTTCACGGACACCAAGCAGGATTGGTTCAGCGAGAATGGCTATGGCTATGTCCGCCTGACGCCGGGCGCTGATCCGGCGGAGGTGGTTGCCAGCATGGGGCCGCTGCTGGACCGCAACGTCACGCCGGCGCTGAGGAAGTTCGGCATCCGGTTGAGCGGCAGCCAATCCTATCGGGTCAACCTGACGCCCTTTACCGAGGTTCATCTGGCTTCGTCGCGCTGGCTGTTCAACCTGACGCCGCCGGGAAGCTGGACAACAGTCTATGGCGTGATCGCCATCGGCTTTCTGATCCTGCTGGTTGCCTGCTTCAATTTCATGAACCTGGCCACGGCCCGCGCCATGCTGCGGGCGCGCGAGATCGCCTTGCGCAAGACCTTGGGCGCCAGTCGCGGCCAGTTGATCGCCCAGTTTTTGGGCGAAGCGGTATTGATGTCGGTTCTGGGTCTGGTGCTGGCTTTTGCCGTGGTGGAAATCCTGGTGCCGGCCTTCGACAATTTCCTGCAGCGGCCCATTCGTCTTCATTATACCGACTGGCGACTGTTGCTGGCTCTGGTCGGGTTGGCCGTGACCGCCGGCCTGATCAGCGGAAGCTATCCCGCCCTGGTGCTTTCCCGCTTCCGCCCGGCCGCTACCTTGCGGACCAATAGCGCTGGCCAGTCGGGTTCCGGCGCCTTCCGCAATGTGCTGGTGGTGCTGCAGTTCGCCGTTTCGATCGGCCTTGGCATCGCTGCCGCCGTGGTGTTCAGCCAGATCAGCTATGCTCGCAACATCGATCTGGGCTTCAGACGCGACAATATCGTCATCATGAGTTCCGGCCGCATGACGCCGGAGCAGCGCGAGACCTTCGCCCATACCTTGCGCACCAATCCGGGCATCGTCGATGTCGGCATGTCCAACATGGTGCCGTTTGATGCCGGCCAGACCCTCGCCCTGTTCCAATTGCCGGGCCAATCCGGCGGCGTGACCTTGAACAACATCGCGGTCAATCCCGACTATGCCTCGGTCTACGGCATGCGTCTGATCGCCGGCCGGATGCTGTCGGAATCGCGCGGCGACGACCGGATGAACAGCACCCTGCCGGGCGGTGATCCCCTCAACGAGGGCCGCAATATCCTTTTGAATGAGGCCGGCGCGCGCCGGTTGGGCTTCACGCCACAGGAGGCGATCGGCAAGACCGTCCTGCTCAATCACAATCACATCAGGATTGTGGGCGTGATCTCCGATGCCAAGGTCAACGGTGCGCGCGAACCGGTCAAGCCCACCGCCTTCGAATATGTGCCGAAATGGCCGATGCAGTTCTCGATCCGCCTGCGCCCCGACATGGTGCCGCAGACATTGGCGTTCATCGACCGGACCTGGCGCGCCTTCTCGCCGGCCGCGGGCCTCCAGCGCCGGTTCCTGACCGATCAGTTCGGCCGGCTCTATCAGGTGGAAGAGCGCCAGGGGACTATGTTCGGCATCTTCGTGGTGATCGCCATCTTCATCGCCTGTCTGGGCCTGTTCGGGCTGGCGGCCTTCACGGCTGGCCGCCGCACCAAGGAGATCGGCATCCGCAAGGTCTTTGGCGCACGCACCCGTGACGTCGTGCTGCTGCTGTTGTGGCAATTCTCCATCCCCGTCCTGATCGCCAATGCCATCGCCTGGCCGCTGGTCTGGTATTACCTGCACGGCTGGCTGGCCGGCTTTGCCTATCACATCGCGCTCAGTCCGCTTTATTTTCTGGCGGGCGGGGTGATCGCGCTCGCCGTCGCCTGGCTCACCATCCTGAGCCATGCGCTGCGCGTCTCCCGCGCCAATCCCATCAACGCATTACGCTACGAGTAAAGGGGCAGCCATGTTCCGCAATTATCTTACCGTCGCGCTGCGCAACATCGTGCGACACCGGCTCTACAGCGTCATAAACATCACGGGCCTGGCGGTTGGACTGACCTGCGCGCTGTTCATCATCCTCTTCATCCGCGACGAGATCTCCTACGACAAGTGGATTGCAGACAGCAACAACCTGTACAGGGTCGAGGTCACCTTCACCTTGCCCGGGCAGGCGCCGATGCCCCTATCCGGGTCGCCCTATCCGGTGGTGGTGGCGATGGGCCAGCAAATGCCGGAAGTGACCGGCATCACGCATCTGACTGGTCAAAGGCCGACGGTGATGATCGGCAACCGGCTGTTCTCCGACCAGTTCCATGTGGTGGATCCCAATTTCTTCCAGCTCATCAAGCTGCCTCTGGTCGAAGGCAATCCCGCCACCGTCTTTTCCCAGGCCGATTCCGTCGTGCTGTCACAGACCCGGGCGCGCAAATATTTCGGCGGTGCCGAGCCGATGGGCAAGACGATAACCCTCAGCGAGAATCGCTGCGATGATCTGGGCGCGAACTGCCACGTCACCCAGTATGTGTTGAAGGTCACCGGCGTGATGGCCGACCTGCCGCACAATTCCCATCTGCAGCTGGATGCGCTCTTTCCGACCACCTCCAACGCCGACCCGATGTCGCAGACGGAAAAGGGCAAGTGGTTCAATACCCATGGCTGGACCTATGCCCGGCTCGCGCCAGGTGCCGATCCGGCCGCGATTGAAGCCAAGATGAAATCCGTCACGGACCGCCTGGCGGATCCCAGTGTCCTGTCCAGCCTGCATCTGCGTGGCAGCGATATCATGAAGGTTGGCCTGGTCCCGTTCCAGGACCTGCATCTGACAACCGATCGCTATGGCGGGATGAAGCCGCCGGGAAGCTGGGCGACTGTCTATGGCTTCGCCATCATCGGCATCCTGATCCAGCTGGTTGCCTGCTTCAATTTCACCAACCTGGCGACGGCGCGGGCCACCATGCGGGCGCGCGAGGTGAGCTTGCGCAAGGTGATGGGGGCGACAAGGGCCCAGCTCGTCGTCCAGTTCCTGGGCGAGTCGCTGCTGATGAGTCTCTTGGCGCTGCTCCTGGCATTGGCGGCCGCGGAAGTCCTGCTGCCCATTTTCGATCAGTTTCTCGGCCAGCCGATCACCTTCAACTATGGCAAGGACTGGCCGGTGCTGGCGAGTGCCGTCGCCATCGCTCTGCTGTCGGGTGTTCTGGGCGGCATCTATCCCGCCTTCGTTCTTTCCGGTTTTCGCCCCGCCACCATCCTGCGGGCCAATCAGGCCAAGCAGGGCGCCTCGGGCTGGCTTCGTACCGTGCTGGTGGTGCTGCAGTTCTCCGTGTCCATCGGGCTGGGCATCGCCGCGCTGGTGATTTTCGCCCAGATATCCTTCGCGCGGAACATGGACCTGGGCTTTCGCAAGGATAGTGTCGTGATCATCGGCGCCCGCAGCATGCCGCCGGAAACGCGCGATTCCTTCGAACGCGTTTTGCGCAATCAGCCCGACGTCTTGGCCGTCACCGCGTCCGGATATGTTCCGTTCGACGGCAACAACAGCAACACGGATGTGCACCTGCCGGGAAGCACATCCCGCCCCGTAATGCGCATGGTGCCATCCGATCCGGATTTTCCGCGGGCCTATGGCGTGAAGCTGCTCGCCGGACGGCTGCTGGACCGCAGCCGCGGTTCGGATGCACCCTCCGCGCCCTTCACGCCGACCTATAGCGGCCAGTCCTTCAATGTGCTGCTGAACGAGTCCGGAGCAAGACAATTCGGTTTCACGCCGCAAAGCGCCGTCGGCAAGCCCGTCTTCCTGCACAATACCCAGGTTACCGTGGCGGGCGTGTTGGCGGATTTCAAATGGAGCGGCACCGCCGAGCCGGTCAAGCCGACCATGTTCTACAATGACCCCTTGCAAAACGCCGTCATTTCCGTCCGCCTGCGCGACGATGAAGTGGCCGGCACGCTGGCCATGATTGACCGCACCTGGCGCCGGTTCGCTCCCACCATCGCCATGCAGCGCCGCTTCCTCAGCGCGGATTTTGACAAGCAGTTCCTGAATGATGACCGTCAGGGCGCCATCTTTGGCCTCTTCGTCGCTATCGCCATCTTCATCGCCTGCATGGGGCTGTTCGGGTTGGCCGCCTTCACCGCCGGCCGCCGCACCAAGGAGATCGGCGTGCGCAAGGTGTTCGGCGCGCGGACCGGCGATGTGATCTTCCTGCTGCTGTGGCAGTTCTCCGTCCCGGTGCTGGTGGCCAACGCGATTGCCTGGCCGCTGGCCTGGTTCTATCTGCACAATTGGCTGGAAGGCTATGCCTACCGCATCACGCTCAGCCCCTTCTATTTCCTGGTTGCAGGCGCGGCCGCGTTGCTGATCGCCTGGGCCACCATCTTCACCCACGCCCGCCGGGTGGCGGGCGCCAATCCCATCCACGCCCTGCGCTACGAATAGGAGGAGCCATGTTTCGCAACTACCTCGTCACCGCATTGCGCGCCATGGCCCGGCACATGGTAGGTGACCTCAAGACGCCAGAGATTTTCGCTATTTGGAATCCATTTGTCGTAGGAGAGCTCATCGCGCACGAACAGCATGATGAGAATGGCGCAGGCCAGCCCCACCGCCAGACCGGCAATGTTGAT
>CAYQZM010000172.1:0-14967 GCA_964421935.1 uncultured Rhizobium sp.
CTGGGTGACATTCTTGCCGGGCTTGGCGCGCAGCAGCTTGATGCCGCCGCGGGCGAACTGGGGCACCGTCAGCTTCTCGCCCAGCTTCAGGCCGTCATCCTCCGGCTTCCTGTCACGGCCGACATATTCCTCCACGTCACCCCGGGCCAGGATCCAGTCGCGGCGGCGGCCGGCAAGGCCCTTCTCGATGTCGATGGCGACGGAATCATCCGTATACGGACCGGATGTGTCGTACAGCCGTACCGGCGGCTCGCCGCCCGACAGCGCCACTTCGCGGAACGGCACGCCGCCGAGCATCAGCTTCCTGGAGCCGGGCAACGCGCCACGCGTGATCGAAAGCGACTTGTCGAGAATGGGCTTGTTCATCTGACCTCTCCCTACGCCGGTCTGAACCGGATCAGGTTCTAAGGGATCCGCGGGATTGCGGTCTCAGCCTGTTTTGGGCAGGCACCCCTGGGAAGCCGCCATTCTACTGCCACCAGCTAGCTGGCCGCAAACTGTTTGAACTCCGCGACCACCGCTTTCACCGCCGCGGTCACGATCTTTTCCCCGGCTTCGACGCTGGCCTGGCTGGGGTCGGAACCGATGCGTCCGTCCGGGAAGCGGCGGCGGTAATCCTCGGCATCCAGGATGGGGCCGGTCGGGGCGATGCGCGGGCTCATGGTCACATGCTTGACCGCCTGGGGATAGCCGAACCAGGTGACGGAAACTTCCGAGGGCGTGGCATGGCTGCCCTCGCCCACCGGGAAAAGCTGGCGGCAGACATCCATGACGCCTCCCAACTCCCACCAGTTGCGCAGGCAGCAGCGCAAAGGCGGATGATTGGCACCCGACCGGTCGAAACTCACGCCATGATAGATTTCCGAAAAGGCCGCCGTGATGGTGGCGATGTTGCCGCCATGACCGTTCAACCAATAGATGCGCTCGAAACCATGGCGCACCAGCGACTGGGCCCAATCCTGCATGGCCGCGATCATGGTGGAGGGCCGCAAGGTGATGGTGCCGGGAAAGCCCATGTGATGCTGGGCCTGGCCGACATTGAAGGTGGGCCCGACCAGGAAATCGCCATCCTCACCGGCGCGGCGGCCGATGATTTCCGGGCACAGCGCGTCGGTACCCAGAAGGCCGTTGGGGCCATGCTGCTCGGTCGAGCCGATCGGGATCAGGATGGCTTTGGAGCGGGCGAGATCTCCGGCCAGGTGGAAAGATGAAGCTGCATGTATCCTCCGGGCGCAAGGTTTTCCAGGTTCGCTGCGCTCACAAAGAAAACCTAACCGCGCCTTGATGTAGAGCGGCGATCATAGCACCATCGCAGGCAGGGACAGCCCAAAAGAGCAAAACATGTCTGAACTGTTTCCGGTGCCGGAAGAGTGGAAGAAGCGCACCCTGATGACGGGGGCGCAATATGACGCCGCCTATGCCGAGGCCAAACGCGACCCGGACGGCTTCTGGGGCAAGGAGGCGGCGCGGCTGACCTGGGCGAAGCCTTTCACAAAGGTCAAGAATGTCTCCTGGGACCCGGACAATCTGCATATCAAATGGTTCGAGGATGGCGCCCTGAACGTGGCCGCCAACTGCATCGACCGGCACCTGGAAAAGCGTGGCGACCAGACCGCCATCATCTGGGAAGGCGACGACCCGAAAGATTCAAAGCACATCACCTATCGGCAGTTGCATGAAGAAGTCTGCCGCTTCGCCAATGTGCTGAAGACCCGCGGCGTCAAGAAGGGCGACCGGGTCACCATCTACATGCCGATGATCCCAGAAGCGGCCTACGCCATGCTGGCCTGCGCGCGGCTGGGCGCGGTGCATTCGGTGGTGTTCGGCGGCTTCTCGCCCGATTCCATCGCCGGACGCATCATCGATTGCGACTCCAAGATCGTGATCACCGCCGATGAAGGTGTGCGCGGCGGCAAACCCATCCCGCTCAAGAAGAATACCGACGAGGCCCTGGCCAAGGCCGGCATCGTCACCAGCGTCATTGTCGTGCGCCGCACCGGCGGTGCCATTGAGATGAAGCCCGGCCGCGATGTCTGGTATCACGAGGAAGCCGCCAAGGTCTCCGCCGAATGCCCGGCCGAGGCGATGAATGCGGAAGATCCGCTTTTCATCCTTTACACTTCCGGCTCGACCGGAAAACCCAAGGGCGTGCTGCACACTTCGGGCGGTTATCTGCTCTGGGCAGCCTGGACCCACCAGTACGTCTTCGACTATCACGAGGGCGACATCTATTGGTGCACGGCCGATGTCGGGTGGGTCACCGGCCACAGCTATATTGTCTATGGGCCGCTGGCCAACGGCGCCGTCACCCTGATGTTCGAGGGCGTGCCCAACTATCCGACCACCTCCCGCTTCTGGGAGGTGATCGACAAGCACAAGGTCAACATCTTCTATACCGCGCCCACTGCCATCCGTGCTTTGATGCGCGACGGCGACGCGCCGGTGAAGAAGACCAGCCGCGCCAGCCTGCGTTTGCTGGGCAGCGTGGGCGAGCCGATCAATCCGGAAGCTTGGCTCTGGTATCACCGGGTGGTGGGCGATGACCGCTGCCCGATCGTGGATACCTGGTGGCAGACCGAGACCGGCGGCATTCTGATTTCGCCCCTGCCCGGCGCCACCGACTTGAAGCCCGGCTCGGCCACCAAGCCCCTGCCCGGCGTCTTTCCGCAACTGGTGGATGCCGACGGCAAGGTGCTGGAGGACGCGGCCAGCGGCAATCTGTGCCTCACCGACAGCTGGCCGGGCCAGATGCGCAGCGTCTATGGCGATCATCAGCGCTTCATCGACACCTACTTCAAAACCTATCGCGGCAAGTATTTCACCGGCGACGGCTGCCGGCGCGATGAAGATGGTTATTACTGGATCACCGGCCGGGTGGACGACGTGATCAATGTCTCCGGCCATCGCCTGGGGACAGCGGAAGTGGAAAGCGCCCTTGTCGGCCACCACGACGTGGCGGAAGCCGCGGTCGTGGGTTATCCGCACGACATCAAGGGCCAGGGCATCTATGCCTATGTCACCTTGAAGGCGGGCGTGGAGGCGACGCCGGCGCTGAACGACGAGCTGAAGAAGTTCGTCTCGCACGAAATCAGCCCGATCGCGCGCCCGGATGTGATCCAGTTCGCGCCGGGTCTGCCCAAGACCCGTTCCGGCAAGATCATGCGCCGCATCCTGCGCAAGATCGCGGAAGGCGACACATCCAACCTCGGCGACATATCCACCCTGGCCGATCCGTCGGTGGTGGAGGACCTGGTCAAGAACGCGGCAAAGAAATAACGGTCATGTCTATCAGCCGACGTCTGTGTTTGGCTGGTGCCTGCGCCAGTCTGGTCGGTTGTAGCCCCTTTCCAAGTCACACCCTAAATTATCGCCTGAAGATCACCGTGGAGGTGGACGGCAAACGCTATTCCGGATCGAGCGTGATACGCCTGTCCTATTTCAATAACGGGCTTTTCAAAGGATTCGACGCTCTAAGTGACTATTCAACCACCGTATCTGGTGAGGCGGCGGTGGTGGACATGGGTGCCCATGGATTGTTGTTTGGGCTATTGACAGGCATGGGGCGCGTCGCCGGATTCCGCGCTCAATATCCTTTCGAAGAGCTACGGGATGAAGCCGGCGACTTTTGGCCCCATGATCCGAGCGGGCTCCACGCGAGTGCGCAAAATCATCCAGAAGAAGTACCAATCCCCTTCAATAAAGAATCCCACCCGCAAGTTTTTCCTGTGCTGGCGCGGTTCAAGAATCTAATGGACCCCGGCACGCTACAGATGATCACACCTGAAACCTTTTCCACCTTTTATGGCTCGTCGGCCCGCGTGATTGGCGCCACAATCCAGATCACTGATGCCGAGCCCGAGGCTCGAATAGAACGTGTGCTTCCATGGTTGAAAAATCCGAATGACAACAGCGCACGATTTGAGGCCCGCTCAATGTTCATCAAGCGAAGCTTCCTTTTTGTGCAAGAGTAGCCAATGTTCATTTTTCTGTATCTCTTGGCGGCGCTGGGCGTCGCCTATTGGGCCAAGCTGGACGGCCGCAATGCCACCGTATGGTTTGGCGCCGCGCTGGTGCTGACGCCGCTGGGCGCAAGCATCGCGCTGATGGCCTTCGATCGGTTCGGCCGCTAAGGCTGGCCCGCGCCGCCTCATGCTTCGACAGTCGCTAGCGGCAGCGTAATGCGACCAGCATGAGGATTTTGAATATTTCCTTACCCTGAGCCTGTCGAAGGGTGAGGAATCGCTGCGATCAGGGCGTTAGCCCTTCTTCACCGTGATGGTGGCCGCGGGCGCGCCGCCGCCGGTATGGCTCTTGTAATTGTCCCACATGAAAAAGCCGACGATACCGACCGCGACCAGAACCGCGCCCAAGAGAAATCCGATAAAGGTATTGGCACCGCCTGAATTGTCATCCGCCATGATTTCCTCCCTGGAAATGTTAATGGCGGAAACGGACCGATTGGCGGAAGGTTCCGGTCCGTGATCAGCGGCCGCCGCCAACGGCGGCGTAGCCGTCCATCGCCGTGGCAAGATCGATGTCCTTCTGGGTCACCCCACCGGCATCGTGAGTCGCCAGGGTCACCTCGACCTTGTTGTAGACATTGAACCATTCGGGATGGTGATCCATCTTCGCCGCCAGCAAGGCGCAGCGCGTCATGAAGGCGAAGGCGGCGTCGAAATCCACGAACTGGAATTTGCGGGTGATGGCCTCGCGCCCCTGGGCCAGTTGCCAGTCGGGCAGCCGCTTCAACGCCTGTTTCAGGCCTTCAATCGCCAGCTTGTTATTCGAAGTGGGCGCCATGGAAACCTCTCAGGGGATATTCCTGTTCGACACGGTAAATGCTGCCGTCGCTGGTCAGCTTGCTGGAATAAAGACAGAAGCTCTCAACCGGAAATTCGTTGCTGGTGAAGAGCGCATTGTCCGTCAACCACTGCCGGACCTTCTCCAGCTCCGGATGGCGCAGCCGCGCCAGGGTGACGTGGGGGGTGAATTTGTGCGCGTCCTGCGGCTGGCCCACACGCCGGATGGCGGTGTCCACCTTGCGCTGCAGATGCTCCAGCAGATCGTTCTTCCGCGCCGCGGCCCACAAAGTGTGCGGCTGCTTGTTGCCGAACTGGCCGACACCGTGAAGCTGCATGTCCAAGGCGGGCGCATCAATGCCGGCCAGCGCATCGTCCAAAGCCCGGGCATCGCCGCCATCCACCTCGCCGATGAAGCGTAAAGTGAGATGCAGTTGCTCGCGCGTTTGCCAGCGCGCGCCCGGTACCCCGCCCTGCAGCAGCATCAGCGCCTGGGCGACGGAATCGGGAATGGAAAGCGCAACAAACAATCTCATTGAGCATACCGTCCCAGCGGCAGGCGGTTGCGGAAAAGCAAGGTCACAACACCGTAGGCCATACCGCCCGCGACCACAGCAGCGGCCAGGACAAGCTCCTTGGCCAACCGCACATGCTCGGCCAGCAATACCCCACCCAGCGCCGCTGCGCCCGTGGCGCAAGCTGCCAACAGAATGGCAGGCAGGGCTCGCGTCAGATGGGATTCGATGTGCAGCAACCCGCGCCGCCGCCCGAGCCAGAACAACACGCTGACATTGGCCCAGGTACCAAGCGACGTGCCCAGGGCGATGCCGACCGCGCCCAGATGGGCTCCCCAGACCAGCACGACCTTCATGCCGATGTTCACCGCCACGGCAAGCAGCGTGCCGCGCACCGGCGTGGCCGTGTCATGACGGGCATAGAATGTCGCCGCCGCCACGCGCACAAGGACAAAAGCTGGGAGGCCCAGGCCGTAGGCTGCCAGCGCGGTGGCAGAAATGTCGGCGGCAGCGATGGAGAACGCGCCATGGGCAAAAATACCGCGCATGATGGTCTGCGGCACCAGAAGGAACGCGGCCATGCAGGGCAGCGTCAGGAACAGGGCCAGCGCTGCGGCATGGTTTTGCGCGCCGTGCGCACCCGCGACATCGCCCATTGCCAGTCGCGCCGACATTTCCGGCAACAACACCGTCGCCAAGGCGATGGCAATGGTGCCCAGCGGCAACTGGTTGATGTTGTCCGCATAGGTGATGGCGGTCAGCACACCGACCGGCAGAAAGCTGGAGATCAGCGTGTCGACGAACAGGCCGATCTGTACGCCGGCAGAGCCAATCGTTCCCGCACCCAACGCCTTGAGGAAATCCTTTTCCTGTGCCCCCCAGCGCGGCAGACCGGGACGTAAGTGCACATGCTCGCGCGCAGCGGCCCAGAGTATGAACAGCAATTGCAACACGCCGGCCGCCAGCACGCCCCAGGCGGCGGCGTAGGCCGCATTGGGAAAGAAGCGCACAAGTAACAGGGCGCCTATGATGCCAAGGTTGAGGAAAACAGGCCATGCCGCCGCCGCCCAGAAGCGCTCGCGCGCGTTCAGCATGGCAGACAGTTGGACCGCAACAACCGTCAGGAGCAGATAGGGAAAGGTGATGCGCGACAGGGCAGTCGCCAGCTCCGCCTCGCCCGGAATGGAAAAGCCGCCCGCCATGGCTCCGACGATCCAGGGCATGCCCCAAAGGGCCGCCAGCAATAACACGATCTGTGCCGCCATCTGCCAGGAGAAGATGCGGTTGGCAAACTCCGCCGCCGCCATCTCCCCATCTTTCGCCCGCAGCGCTGCATATCGCGGCACGAACGCGGCATTGAAGGCACCCTCGGCGAAGATGTTCCGGAAACTGTTGGGAAGGCGCAGCGCCACGTAAAATGCATCGGACAGGACGCCGTCACCCAGGATCGCAGCAGTCACGATGCTACGAAAAAATCCCATGATGCGCGACAGCAGCGTGAAGCCGCCGACAGACAGGAGCTTGCGAAACATCAGCCCTTAACCAGCTTCTTCACGTAAGGAAGCATGCGCGCCACAATCACCTTCACGCCCGCCGGATTGGGATGCATGCCGTCCGCCTGGTTGAGTTTGGGATTGAGCGCCACGCCGTCCAGAAAGAACGGATAGAATAGCACATTGTAGTCCTTGGCCAGGCGGGGGTAGATGGCATCGAACTGCTTGACATAAGCGGCACCCAGATTGCGCTGGGCATGCATGCCGGTCAGCAACACCTTCACATGCGCCGCCTTCAGCTTGGTCAGGATCGCGCGCAGGTTCTTTTCCGTCTCGGCAGGGGGAATGCCGCGCAGCATGTCGTTGGAGCCCAGCTCCAGAATCACCGCACCGGGGTGATCGGCCAGCGACCAGTCTACCCGCGCCAGCCCGCCGGCGGTGGTGTCAGCGGAAACACCGGCATTGATCACCACCGCATCGATCCCCACCTTCTTGAGAGCGGCCTGAAGCTGCACGGGAAATTCCGTGCCCGGCGGCAGGCCATAGCCCTGGGTCAGGCTGCTGCCCAGCGCCAGGATCTTGAAAGGTGCCGCGGAAGCCGGCCCAACTCCCGCCATCATGGCGACGAGAAGTGTGATAAGCAGGATCTTGAAGCTGCGCATTCGTCTTACTATCCAAAACTGATGCACAATCCCCCGCCTGCCCTTTCCCTGCAAGATATCAGCCTCACGCTTAAAAGCCTCGCCGGTCCGGTGGACATTCTGTCGGGCCTGTCCCTGGAGGTTGGTGCGGGCGAAACCGTGGCCCTGACCGGTCCATCCGGCTCGGGCAAGTCGTCGCTTTTGATGGTGGCGGCCGGCCTTGAAAAGCCGACCACGGGTCGCGTGGTGGTCGCGGGCACCGACATCACCCGCACGGGCGAGGATGCGCTGGCAAAGTTTCGGCGGGGACGGGTGGGCGTGGTATTCCAGAGCTTTCATTTGATCCCCACCATGACGGCGCTGGAAAATGTCGCGGTGCCACTGGAACTGATGGGCGTGGCGGACGCGTTCGACCGGGCCGAAAAGGAATTGCGTGCGGTCGGCCTGATCCTGCGCACCGATCATTATCCCGGCCAGCTTTCCGGCGGCGAGCAGCAACGCGTGGCGCTGGCCCGCGCGCTGGCGCCGCATCCGCAGCTCCTGTTCGCCGACGAGCCCACGGGAAATCTCGACAGCGGCACCGGCGCCGGCATCGCGGACCTGATCTTCGCCTTGAATGCCGAGCGCGGCTCGACCTTATTCCTGGTCACCCATGAGGAGCAGCTGGCGCGCCGCTGCCAGCGGATGCTGCGCATGGCGGATGGCAAGATCGTGGACGGCGCTTCTCATGCGTCGACAGGCTCAGCATGAGGAGTTTCAACGCTCTCCTCACCCTGAGCTTGTCGAAAGGTGAGGCGCGGCGCGCGCAGCGCGTGAGCAGGTCCCGTGGACCTGCGAAGGCGACGAACGCCGCGAGCTTGGGCGAGCGGCGGGAGGAAGCCGTTTACGCAAAGGACAAGCCATGAACTTCAGCCTCGCCCTGCGCTTCGCGCGGCGCGAGCTGCGCGGTGGCTTTGCGGGCTTTCGCATCTTCTTTTTCTGCCTGCTCCTGGGCGCGGCCGCCATCGCGGGCGTGGAATCTCTCAGCGACGCCTTTCTCACCGGACTGCAGGATCAGGGGCAGGTGCTGCTGGGCGGCGATGTTTCGGTGCGCCTGGTGCACCGGCCGGCCAGCCCAGCCGAGCGCGCCTTCCTGGACAAGCAGGGGACGGTCGCGGAAACCATCTCGATGCGCGCCATGGCCTATGCGCGCGATAACCAGGCGCGCCAACTGGTCGAACTGAAAGCGGTGGATGACCATTGGCCACTGTTCGGAAGCCCGCGCTTTATTCCCACGCAGGATCTGCGGGATGCGTTGGCCTGCGAAGACGACGGCATCTGCGGCGCGGCGGCCGAGCAGACCCTGCTGGACCGGTTGCATGTGAAGCGCGGCGATCTGATCAAGCTGGGCAACGCCACCTTCCGCATCATGGGGGCGCTGGACAAGGAGCCCGATCGTATTTCCACCGGCTTCTCGCTGGGTCCGCGCCTGCTGATTTCCACGCACGGCCTGCCGGCCACCGGCCTGGTCTCGCCCGAAAGTCTGGTGGACTACAGCTATCGCATCGCGCTCCGCGGCGCTTCCAGCGATCCGGCACAGGCACGTGGCGCCATCGATCGCTTCCGCAATCGGGCGCAGGCCGCCTTTCCCGACGCCGGCTGGAACATCCGCGACCGCAACGATGCCGCCCCCGGCATCAAACGCTTTGTCGAGCAGCTCACCATGTTCCTGACGCTTGTCGGGCTGGTGGCGCTGGGTGTCGCCGGCGTGGGCGCGGCCCAGGCGATCCTGGCCTTCCTGGATCGCAAGCGCGCCGACATCGCCATCCTCAAGACGCTTGGTGCGTCAGGCAGCTTTGTCTTTCTGGTTTTCTTCCTGCAGGTGATGGCGGTGGCGTTGCTGGCCACCCTGGTCGGCTCCGCCATCGGCGCGGTACTGCCCTTCGCCGCGGTGTGGTTCTATGGCGATGCCCTGCCGGTGCCGCCCAGCTTTGGCTTCTATCCCATTCCCATATTGCTCGCCCTGGCCTTTGGCCTGTTGTCCGCCATCGCCTTCGCCACGCCGCCCTTGTCGCGCGCACGCGCCGTGCCTCCCGCCAGCCTGTTCCGCGACACGGTGGCGCCGGCCACGGCCGAGGGTCAGACTCTCTATCGCGCCATCTCAGCCGGCGCGGCGCTGGGAGTGATGGTGCTGACCCTGATCGTCGCGCCCTCGCCGACCTTCGCGGCTGAATTCCTGCTCGGCGCGGTGGCGGCACTGGCGCTGCTGCGGTTGCTCGCTGAAGGCGTGCGCCGCCTGATCCAGAAGATCCCGCGCACCCGCTCACCGTTATTGCGTCTGGCTCTTGCCAATCTGGTGCGGCCGGGCGCAGCGACCGGTGGCGTGGTCACCGCGCTTGGGCTGGGCCTGACCTTACTGGCCACCGTCACGCTCGTGAACGCCACCATCAACGAGCAGGTGGCGGGCGCCCTGCCCGCGCGCGCGCCCAGCTTTTTCTTCGTCGATATCCAGCCGACAGAAGCCGAGAACTTCGACCGTACGGTCACCGCCTTCTCCGGCGCCAGCGACTACAAACGCACGCCGATGATCCGCGGCCGCATCACAGAGCTCAATGGTGTGCCGTCGGCGAAAGCCACGGTCGCGCCCGATGCCAAATGGGCCCTGAACGGCGATCGCGGCATCACCTATGCCGCCACGCCGCCGCCGGGCACCGTCATCACCGAAGGCAAATGGTGGGCACCCGACTATCGCGGCCCCACCTTGATTTCTCTGGACCAGGCCATCGCCCATGGCACAGGCCTGAAGATCGGCGACAGCATGACCTTGAACGTCCTGGGCCGCAGCTTCGAGGGCAAAATCGCGAATCTGCGCAAGGTGGACTTCACCAATGGCGGCCAGAATTTCGTGCTGGTGTTGTCGCCCGGCCTGATCGACAAGGCGCCGCATGCCTTCCTTGCCACCATCCGGGTGACGCCGGATCAGGAAAACGCCATGTACATGGCCGTCACCAATCGCTTTCCCAACATCTCCACCATCCGGGTGAAGGACGCCATCCAGCAGGTGCAAAGTTTGCTCGCCTCCCTGGCCCAGGGTGTCAGCGCTGCCAGCCTGGTCACCATCCTGGCAGGTCTCCTGGTGCTGGCTGGCGCCATCGCCGCCGGCAGCCGCGCCCGAATCTATGATGCGACCATTCTGAAAGTCCTGGGCGCAACCCGCGCGCGCATCGCCCTGGTTTATGCCATCGAATATGGTCTGCTGGGCGCCGCGACCGGCCTGATCGCGCTGGTGGCGGGCACCTTGGCGGCTTGGGCGGCGGCCTTTTTTATCCTGGATGTGCCGCTGACTTTTGACGCCCGCGCCGTGCTGGTGACGGTGGCCGGCGGCGGCGCCGCAACCCTGCTTTTCGGGCTCCTGGGCGCCCTGGGCGCCCTGCGCAGCCGGCCGGCGCGCCGCCTGCGCACGGCTTAGGCTTTGTTAATGCTTCACAAAATCCGGTTCCCACGGCCTTGATACCGCCGCGCAGAAACACGATATAATCAGGTCAAAGGAGTAACCCATGGCTGACTTCGACAATCGACTTGTACGCGGCACGGCGACGGTAGCCGATGGCGTGGATGCTGGACTGCGCGCGCACATGTTGCGGGTCTACAATTACATGGTGGGCGCGCTGGCGCTGACCGGATTGGTGGCCTATGCGGTCGCTCACTCCCCCGTCCTGTTGAACGCCTTCTATCACGAGGTGATGACCACCAATGGCGTGGCGCTTTCGCCGACTATTCTGGGCTGGGTGGTGATGCTGGCTCCGCTGGCGCTGGTCTTCTTCCTGTCCTTCCGCATCATGCAGATGAGCCAGGGCGCGGCGCAGGCCACCTTCTGGGCCTATGCCGCCCTGGTCGGCGCGTCGTTGGCGTCGATCCTGATCGTGTACACGGGCGCCAGCGTGGCCATGACCTTCTTCGTCACCGCCGCCACCTTCGGCGTCATGAGCCTGTGGGGCTACACCACCGGCCGTGACCTGACCGGCTTCGGCAACTTCCTGTTCATGGGCCTGATCGGCATCCTCTTGGCCAGCCTCGCCAACATGTTCTTCAAGTCGCCGGCCATCAATTTCGTGGTCAGTATCCTGGGTGTCGTGATCTTCACTGGCCTGACCGCCTGGGACACGCAGAAGATCAAGAACACCTATTACATGGTCGGCGGCGATACCGCGGTGGCGGGCAAGGCCGCCATTATGGGCGCGCTGGCCCTGTATCTGGACTTCCTGAACATCTTCCTGTTCCTGCTGCGTTTCATGGGCAATCGCAGGTAAACGAGAGCAGGTTCAAAACAAAAAGCCCGGCAGCAATGCCGGGCTTTTTTGTTGTCTGGTATCTGGCGCTGTCGCTAGCGGACCGATTTGCCCGGCTCCGCCGGTCACACCTCAATCTTCAGCAGCTTCTTGTCGAAAATCTTGAGCACCTGGGCCAGTTCATGCCCGCGTTTCAGGATCAGGCCTCCGGCGGCCACCACACTGTACTGGCCCTGTCGGGCACGGAACTTTGGCCGTTTCTCAATTCGGAACAGGGCCATCTCGCTGGCATGGCGGAAAACCGAGAAAACCGCCGCGTCATCCAGGAAATCCAGCGCGTAATCCCGCCATTCGCCGGCAGCGACCATGCGGCCATAGACGGTGAGGATGCGATTGAGTTCCGGTCGATCGAAAGTGACTTGAGGGAAGGCCGTCGCCGCGGGCGCTTCTCGCGCCACGCGATGTAACGATATGGGTTCTTCCACCATTCGAATCTGATGATGGGACGCAAATCCTTGTCTCGCAAGGTTTAACGGCGAAGTTCCCTGTCGAAAATGTCATTCGTGCCCCGAAATGGTCATGATTGAACCATCGGCTGGCCCCTTTTAGGCACGAAGGTCTATTTGTCGGTTGGCTGTGAGCTGGTTCGGATTAACAAGCCCCCCAGCCCCTTTCCGGGTCGGCGTCGCGCCAACCGACAGTTATCTCCTCAAAATCGAATCGTTCTGGTAGCGCTTCGCTATTGTCGCAAGGTCGCGATAAAGGCGCGAATCCAGGCCGCATATTGGCCGAAGAGACCGCCAATCGCGCCGATCAGGGCACAGATCATCACGCCATAGGGCAGAAAACGGTCGGGATGGTCGCCCAGAAGGTTGGCAACGCCGACCGCGGCCGTGCCGCAGGCCGCTCCGATGACCAGACCGCCCAGGGCACCCATCACATAGCCGCGCGCCAGGTCGCGGGCATAAAGCAGCGCGGCGGTGCCCGCGATCATCATGCAGGCGAAAAGACCGAAATGCTGGCCCAGAAAAGGGCGATAGTGCGCCGCAATAACAAAGGCCGCCTCGCACAGCACACCCACCGCCAGAGCCCGGTCCAGTATCTTGGTGTCGATCAGGGTCCTGGCGATCTTCTTCATCACAAAAGCCTAGCGCGCTGGGTTGAGCGGTAAAACCCATCCCGGCCTCTCCTTGCGGGTAAAAGCCGATTTCTCTAAGCAGTTCCCGAATGGCTGAACCGCTTGGCGAAAATGTTGCAATGCCGCCGGGAACGGAGAAAGACCTGTTCCTGCGCGATCTTTGGTACATGCCCGCGCTGGCGAGCAGCCTCAAATCCGGCCAGATGCGCCGCGAAATGCTGCTGGGCGAGCCGGTGCTGCTGGGCCGCCTCAAATCCGGCGAAGCCTTCGCCTTGCGCGATATCTGTCCCCATCGCGGGGTGCCGCTGTCGGCGGGACGCATTCTTTCCGAAGGCACGGTGGAGTGCCCCTATCATGGCTGGCGCTTCCGCCAGGACGGCGTCTGCAGCCTGATTCCATCCCTGGCCGGCCATGAGCCACTGGAGACGGAGAAAATCCGTGTACGGAGTTATCCGGTGCGCGAACAGGACGGCCTGATCTGGGTCTATGTCGCGGCCAGGCCCGGCACGGCGCCAAGATCCGAGCCGCCGCGGGTGCAGAGCCGCGCGGCCATGCGCTGGACCGAGACCCAGCGTTTCCGCTGCGGCATCGATCACGCCGTGATCGGGTTGATGGATCCCGCCCACGGTCCTTATGTCCACGCCCACTGGTGGTGGAGGAAGACGCCGCGGGTGAAGGAGAAGCATTACGCGCCGCTGCCCACCGGCTTTGTGATGACGGCGCACAGGCCGTCCAAGCCGGTCTACAGCCTGCTCGGCGAGGTCACCACTGAGATCACCTTCGAGCTGCCCTCCACCCGCTTCGAGACCATCGAGGGCCGGTTGTTCGGCCAGCGCTTCAAGGTGATCGGCCTGACCGTCTGCACCCCGCGCGATGCCGACAATACCGATGTGATCCAGGTCTTCTATTGGCCGGCCTGGCTGAACTTCATCTATCCCTTCTTCTGGGCGCTGGGCCGCACCTTCATCGGCGACGACAGAAAAATCGTGGAACTGCAGCGCGAGGGGCTGAAATTCAACCCTAACCTGATGTTGATTCAGGACGCCGACCAGCCCGCCATCTGGTACCACCGGGTCAAGAAGGCCTGGGCGGAGGCGACCGAAAACGGCACGGAATTCCGCAATCCTGTGCAGGAACGCGTGCTGCGCTGGAAAAGCTGACCAGCCCCTCCGATTCGGGGGTTGCGCCTCTCGCGCGGGCCCTCTAAACGGTCCCCTTAACCTGCAATTCGGCCGGCCAAAGGCGCCCTCAAAAGCGCCGGACTTTCCGCGCGAGTAGAGATGCCCAAACGCACCGATATCCACACCGTCCTGATCATCGGCGCGGGGCCCATTGTCATCGGCCAGGCCTGCGAATTCGACTATTCCGGCGCCCAGGCCTGTAAGGCGCTGCGCGAGGAAGGCTATCGGGTGGTGCTGGTCAATTCCAATCCCGCCACCATCATGACTGACCCGGGTCTGGCGGACGCCACCTATATCGAACCCATCACGCCGGAGATGGTGGAGAAGATCATCGCCCGTGAGCGGCCCAATGTGCCGGCCGGCAAGGTCTTTGCCCTGCTCCCCACCATGGGGGGACAGACCGCGCTCAATACCGCCCTCTCCTTGCGCAAGATCGGCGCGCTCGAGCGCCACAATGTCGAGCTGATCGGCGCCACCGCCGACGCCATCGACAAGGCCGAGGACCGCGAGCGCTTCAAGCAGGCCATGGGCAAGATCGGCCTGGAGGTCCCCATGGGCATCACCCTGAAGGGTGACCTGCGGCAGAAAAAGGATTCCACCGGCCAGCTCCTGTTCGACGGCAACAATGCACCGGTGATGGAGCTGGCGCCGGAAACCTTCTCCAAGGCGCTGGCGGCGCTGGACCAGGTCGGCCTGCCCACCGTGATCCGTCCCAGCTTCACCATGGGCGGCACCGGCGGCGGCATCGCCTACAACCGCGAGGAATTCTTCGCCATCGTGGAATCAGGGATGGAAGCCAGCCCCACCAACGAGGTGCTGATCGAGGAATCGGTGCTGGGCTGGAAGGAATTCGAGATGGAGGTGGTGCGCGACAAGGCCGACAACGCCATCATCATCTGCTCCATCGAGAATATCGACGCCATGGGCGTGCA
>CAYQZM010000173.1:0-4685 GCA_964421935.1 uncultured Rhizobium sp.
AAATAAAAATCCTCATGCTGAGCCTGTCGATGCATGAGGCAGCTATCTCGCGCCACACCAAGTGCTCTAAACATCCTCCATGAGTGAAACGGGTTTGCCCGCCCGCCGCGCGGCGCTGGCGATGATCTCCGGTGTGCTGCGGCAAAGACGGGCACTGGATTTCCAGCTTGAACCGCTGAAGACCCTCGCGCCACGCGATGCCGGCTTCGCGCGCGCGCTGGCCAGCCAGACCTTGCGCCATCTGGGTGCGCTGGATGCGGTGCTGCGCAAGTTCCTGCAAAAGCCGCTGGCGCCGCACAAAGCCGGCGCCGCCAGCGAGATCCTGCTGCTGGGCGCCTGCGAACTCCTGATCCTGAAGGTGGCGCCGCATGCCGCGGTAGATGCCGCCAACCAGCTTGCCGCCAAGGACAACAAGGCGGTTCATTTCAAGCCGCTGATCAACGCCGTGCTGCGGCGCGTCTCGCGCGATGGCGAGGCCGCGCTAGCCGGCCTGGACCGCGAGCGGATTTCGACACCCGATTGGCTATGGCAGCGCTGGGCCGCGCAATATCGCCAAGGTATCGCGTCAGCGATTGCGCGGGCGCATCTCAGCGAAGCGCCGCTCGATATTGTCGTGAAGCACGGCACATATCCGGACAGCGAAGCGCTGTTCGGCGCGGTGCGCCGCCTGTCTGCCGATGGCCGGATCGAAGGCCTGCCCGGATTCGCGAGCGGCGATTGGTGGGTACAGGATGCCGCTGCCACCTTGCCTGCTCTGCTGCTGGGCGATGTCACCGGAAAGCAGGTGCTGGACCTTTGCGCCGCGCCGGGCGGCAAGACCATGCAACTGGCGGCGCGCGGCGCGAACGTGACGGCGGTGGAAATCGATCCGGCGCGGGCCGCCCGCATCCGCGAGAATCTGGCGCGGACAAAGCTTGCCGCCGAGATCATCGAAGCCGATGTCCGCGACGTGAAAGCCACCGCGCCGCTGGTGCTGCTGGATGCGCCTTGCACCGCCACCGGTACCATCCGCCGCCATCCCGACCTGCCCTGGATCAAGGGCGCCGCCGATGTGACCGTTTCGGCGGCTGCGGCCTATGAGATTCTGGAAAGCGCGGCGGCCAGGGTGGAGCCCGGCGGCATCCTGGTCTTCGCCGTCTGCTCCCTGGAGCGCGAGGAAGGCGAAGAGCAGATCGCCGCCTTCCTTGCTTCACATCCGGAATTCGCGCGGGCGCCGATTTCGGCAGATGAGCTATTCGGCCATGGCGAATGGATCACGCCCGATGGCGACCTGCGCACCCTGCCCTGTCACCTGCCGGACAAAGGTGGCGTCGACGGTTTTTATGCGGCGCGACTGAAGCGCTCAGAGACGCCCTAACGCGTAGGCGATGGCGAGATAGACCTTGCCGGTATCGGCCGAGAGCAGGGTGGAGGTCAGGATCCCGCCACCATCGCCGTGCCTGGCCTGGGTCAGCAAGGTCTCAAACTCGGCCAGATAGGCATCGGCGGCGTCATGAAAGCGCTTATCGTCGCGATACAGCGTGGTGATGCGGTCCACCGCCGTCTCATCGATCGCATCCGCCAGCCGCCGCGCGAAAATCGCACGGTCGCCCGCCAGATACCGCTTCCAGTCCTCATCGCCCGGTTCGGTCTCGTCCAGCTGCGACAGGTCGATCGCCATATCGGCCAGCGCCAATTGCAGCGCCCCCACCCTGGCTGCAGCCTCCAGGCCCACCTTTTCCACCCGCGGGATCTGTAGGTCGCTTTCATCAACGGCCGCTAGCAGCGTCTTCATTTCCCACTTGGCGCTCTCGGTCTTGGATTCGGGCTTGCCCGATTTTTCCGTCGGCTTGCGGGACGTCAGCTTGCGCGCCAAACCCTTGAGGCCATCATTTTCCGGCTCGGGCTGCGGCTTGGCCGGCCCGGCCTGATCAGGCGGCGGCGGCGCGAGCTTGCCTGTGGCGCGGGCATGAAGCGTCGAAAGCGTCCGCGCCGACAGATCCAGAATCTGATCGGTTTCCGCCGAGACCATCTGGCGCACCCGCCGCGCCTCTTCCTGCGCCAGTCCCGGCAGGCGCAGCAGATGCTTCTCCAGATCGCGGCTGGTGTCGGACAGCAGCGTGCGCACCTTGCCGGTTTCGGTGCCCAGTTCGCCGGCCGTGCGCAACAGCCGGTCGCATTCCGCCATGGCCTCACCCACCAGCACGCGCACATCATTCTGGGCTCGGGCCGCGCTTTCCCCAACCAGGGTCTGGGCGCCCTCTCCCGCCTCCTTGATGCTGGTGGCGAGCGATGCCAAAACCTGCGCGGCCGCCTCGCTGGTGTCTTTCAGAAAGTCAGATTCGCGGACGAAGGCCTGGGTCAGTTGCGCCGCCCGGGTCGCGGCATTGGCCATGATCGTTTCCAGATGCCGTTCGGCATCGCCCGTGAGCATTTCGAATTTCTTGGCTTCGCCGCCCAGAAGGCGGAGCGCGCCTTCCATGCCGCTGCGCTGCTGGCCCAGAGCGGTTTCGAAATTCTCGCCTTCCGCTTTCAGCCTCTCCACCAGCTCGCTCATCTGCGCACGGTGCTTTTCCTGGCGCGCCAGCACGAATTCGGCGCGCGACATGGCGGCATCGGAGACTTCTTCGATGCGTGACGCCTGGACCTCCAGCGACTTGGCCGCCTCCAGCGGCGCTTCCGCGGCCTGGGTAATGGCGGCACGAAAGCCGGCGGCCTGTATGTCCAGCGACTGGGTCGCCATCTTCAAGGTGCTTTCGGCCGATTCCATCATGGTCCGAAGCTGCGCAGCGCGGCCCGCAAGATTTTCCACGGCCCGGCTCGCCGCGTCGCCGAGGAGATCGCCCAAGGTCTCGATCCGGGCGCGTTACTTGTTAAGACGTGCACAAAACGTGTCGCCGCGCACTTCGGCTCTGGCACCGGCATCGTTGAGGGCGGCGATCTGCTTTTCCAGCACCGCTTCCAGGGTACGCATGCGCTGAAAGGCGGCATCCAGGCCCGAATTGAGGCCATCCAGTTCGCGCCGCACCACGCGCGCCAGCCGCGCGGCATGGTTGGCGGCGGTCTCGTCAGCGACAAACAGCCGGTCGCTGGCGGCAAGCATCTGGCGCGCCGCATCATTCATGGCGGCGCTGCGGGCGAGCGCCGCGGCGATAGCCATGAACAGGAAGGGCGGCAACAGCACGGCGGCAGCCAGCGCCGCCTTGGTGGACAGCGCCAACTCCAAAATACCGCCCGGACCCCAGAAGCCCCAGGCATAGGCGGCGCTGATCCCCATCCAGAAGAGGGACAGAAGGATGCCGGCCAGCAAGGTCAGCCTGCCGAAACGACTGGGCCGCGGCTTGAGTGCGGGTGAAGGCGTGGGCGCCGGCGGCGGCGGCGAGACATTCGCTGGTTTTTCCAGCGGAGCGGTTTGCCCGAAATTCCTGACCATGGCTCCCTTAAGCCCTGAAGTACCCGCCCTTTTTAATCTAATCATGTTTATCAGCCGTTTCACACGCAGATTTCACAGAAAAATTAGGGATTAACCGGGCCTTAGCCCAAGACCAGCCAGGATGGCGCGCTATCTCAGGACACCCCTCATGACCGATATGCCGGTCGATCTTGCCCATCTCGCCCGCTATACCGGCGGCGACAAAAGCCTGAACGCCGAGATCCTGCGGCTGTTTGATGGCCAGATCAGCGAGATGGTGGGCCAGCTTCAGGCCATCCTGGACCAGCGCGATCCCAAGAAGTGGCGCCAGGTCACCCACACCATCAAGGGCGCGGCCCGCGGCGTGGGTGCCTTCGCCATGGGCCAGGCCGCGGCTGACGCCGAGCCCGTTGATCCCTCCGCCCAGCCCGACCGGGCCGGCCAGGCCCTCGCCACCCTGAAAACCCGGGGCCAGGCCGTGCAGGCCTTCATTGCCGACTACCTGGTCGCTTAAACCGCTCCTCATTTTGGTGTAGCTGGCAGCGGCATTTTGCATCGCCGCTGTGCAGGCTTTGGGGTTGTGCGACCCGGGCCTTTTTACATATAAAAACGATGTTTTCTCCAGACTTACATCAAACTGAGTGTGGAATATCCCCAAGGACTTGAAATGACGCAATCCATCGAAACGGATGTTGCCATCATCGGCGCCGGCCCCATCGGCCTGTTCGCGGTGTTTGAGCTGGGGCTGCTGGATCTGAAGTGCCACCTGGTGGACATCCTGGACCGGCCGGGCGGGCAGTGCACCGAGCTCTATCCGGAAAAGCCGATCTACGACATTCCCGGCCTTCCCGTGGTGACCGGCCAGGAGCTGGTCAATCGTCTGCTCGAACAGATCAAGCCGTTCGATCCGCAATTCCATTTTGGCGAAATGGCGACGTCGCTGGAGAAGCTGGCTGACGGCCGCTGGAAGCTGAAGACCGATGCCGGCACCGAGATCATCGCACCGGTGATCGTGGTGGCGGCCGGCGCGGGCTCGTTCCAGCCCAAGCGTCCGCCGGTGCCCGGCATCGAAAAGTTCGAGAATGCCGGCGACGGCATCGGCGTGCATTACGCCGTGCGCAAGATGGAGACTTTCCGCGGCAAGAACATCCTGATTGCCGGCGGCGGCGATTCCGCCCTGGACTGGACCATCAACCTGTCCCCCATCGCAAAGTCGCTCACCCTGGTGCATCACCGCGACGGCTTCAGCGCCGCCCAGCATAGCGTCAACCAGATGCGCGAGCTGGAAGCTGCG
>CAYQZM010000174.1:0-19464 GCA_964421935.1 uncultured Rhizobium sp.
GTCGCGCTTCAGTTCGATCACCACCCGCATGCCGTGGCGGTCGCTTTCGTCGCGAATGTCGGAAATGCCCTCGATGCGCTTGTCGCGCACCAGTTCGGCGATGCGCTCCTGCAGCACCGCCTTGTTCACCATATAGGGGATTTCGGTGACGATGATGGCGTCGCGGTCCTTGCGGATTTCCTCCACCGCGCAGCGCGCCCGCATCAGGATGGGGCCGCGGCCGCGCGCCAGGGCGGCGCGGGCATTCTGCTTGCCGATGAGAAGCGCGCCGGTCGGAAAGTCCGGTCCCGGCACGATTTCGGTCAGCCGCTCCAGATTGATGGACGGGTCCTCGATATAGGCCAGGCATGCATCGATCACCTCGCCCAGATTGTGGGGCGGGATGTTGGTGGCCATGCCGACCGCGATGCCGGCCGAGCCGTTGACCAGCACATTGGGGAAGCGTGCGGGAAGAACGGTGGGCTCTCTCTCGCTGCCGTCATAGTTGTCGCGGAATTCGACCGTGTCCTTGTCGATGTCTTCGGTCAGGCTATGCGCCACCTTGGCGCGGCGCGCTTCGGTGTAGCGCATGGCCGCCGGCGGATCGCCGTCCACCGAGCCGAAATTGCCCTGGCCGTCGATCAGCGGCAGGCGCATGGAGAAATCCTGCGCCATGCGCACCAGCGCATCATAGATCGAGGCATCGCCGTGCGGATGGTACTTGCCCATCACGTCGCCAACGATCAGCGCCGATTTGCGGTAAGGCTTGTTCCAGTCGCGGCCATTCTCATGCATCGAATAGAGAATGCGCCGGTGCACGGGCTTGAGACCGTCACGCGCATCGGGCAGCGCACGCTGCACGATCACGCTCATGGCATAGTCGAGATAGGAGCGTTTCAGCTCGTCTTCGACCGCAATGGCATGGGCGGGATTGCCGCCTTCGGGCGGAAGGATCGTATCGGGATTGTCGCTCAAAAGAGGCCCTCGAGGGCGGGCCGGAATCGCCGCCTGGAACAGGCGCTCTTCCTAGCATTTTGGCGGTGTCGAGACCAGCAAATTAACCCACCGTAACCGATTGGATTATATGGATAATTTCCCCGTTTTTGCAGGGCCGAAAGTTCGGTGCGCACCCGGTCCATGTCATAGGCATACATCACCCGTTCATGGCCCTCATCCTTGTAGCCGAAGGTGATGCCGATCAGCCGCCCCTTGCCGTCGAGGACCGGGCCACCGGAGAAGCCCGGTCCGGCATTGCCGGCGAATGTGAAATAGGCCGGCGCGGTGCAACGGGCGCAGGCATGGATAGCCCGCACCACACCGTGCGCGACACGCAAGTCACGATCGGCCCCCTGCCCGTACGCCGTCACCGCCTCGCCAATGACGGGCTCGGCCATCTGCGGCGCCGCCTGGCGGTTGGTACGGAAAAACAGCAGATCATAGTCGCGCCGCACGCCCAGCACGCTTTTCGCGTTCAGCAGGTCTTCATTGTGCCCATTGGTGACGGCGATGCCCGGCGCGATCACCACCGCGGCCCCGACAGCGGAATCCAGCCCCAAATGTACACGGCCATAGAGCGGCAGATAGGCCGCCGCGATATCCGGTTCCGGAATGATGGTTGCCGGCGCGCCCGAGGAATGAGCGCACGCGGCAAGCATCAGGCAAAGAGAGAGCGCCGAAAGACTAGAACGGAATCTCGTCATCCATCTCGTCGCGCTGGAAGCTGGCCGGGGCCTCGCTGGCGCCACGCCCGCCGCCGCCACCACCCTCACCGCCGCGGCCGTCCAGCATGGTCAGTTCGCCGCGGAAATTCTGCAGCACCACCTCGGTGGAGTATTTCTCCTGGCCGTCCTTGTCCGTCCATTTGCGGGTCTGGAGTTGGCCCTCGACATAGACCTTGGAGCCCTTGCGCAGATATTTCTCCGCCACATCCGCCAAGTTCTTGTTGAAGATGACCACCCGATGCCATTCGGTCTTCTCTTTGCGCTCGCCGCTGGCCTTGTCGCGCCAGCTTTCCGAGGTGGCCAGGGACAGGTTCACCACCGGCTCTCCGCTGGTCATGCGGCGGACCTCCGGGTCCTTGCCCAGATTGCCGACCAGAATCACCTTGTTGACGCTACCTGCCATGCTTTTCTCCATTACCCGGCCGCGACGTTAGACAGCCCCGTTCGCCCGCGCCATGCGCGCTTTGGCTTATCCACCTCCATAGCATTGTTCCCATTTTGTTCCAATAGGCTTTCCCATAGCTTTGGGCCCGCTTTTCCCCGATAAGGCACTGACGAGGCGGGCGAAAGCTGGGCATGCCCTTTAATTCCTATCCATATTTCGTCTTCCTGGCCGTCGCGGTGCTGGGCTTCCGGCTGCTGGAGAAGAACGCGCTGACGGCGCGCCGTGTGTTCCTGCTGCTGGCCTCCTACGCCTTCTATGCCTGGTGGCGGGCGGATTTCCTGCTGCTGCTGGCGGGTTCGACCCTGGTCAACTACGCGCTGGGACGGGAGATCGAGCAGCGCCGCCGGAAACTGAAGGACCGCCGCGCCTTTCTGATCGCGGGGCTGGTCTTCAACCTTGGTCTGATCGCCGCCTTCAAATACGGCACCCTGTTCGTCTCCACCACCAACGACATTCTCGGCATTGGCCTGCCCGTGCCGCACTGGTTCCTGCCGCTGGCGATCAGCTTCTTCACCTTCGAGCAGATCAGCTATCTGGTGGATGCCGACGCCGGCAAGACCGCGAACTACACCTTGCTGGATTACGCCCTGTTCGTGGCCTACTTCCCGCACCTGATCGCCGGCCCGATCGTGCGCCACAGCGATCTGATCCCGCAGTTCCGCCAGGTGCGGGGCACGAATGACGACCTGGCCACCGGTATCACGCTTTTCACGATCGGGCTGGCCAAGAAAAGCCTGATCGCCGACAACCTGGCGCCCTTCGCCGATGCCATCTTCAATGCCGCCGGACGCGGACAGGCACTCGGCGTCACCGACGGCTGGCTGGGCACGCTGTTCTTCGCCTTTCAGATCTATTTCGATTTTTCCGCCTATTCCGACATGGCGCTGGGCTCATCGGTGATGCTGGGTATCCGGCTGCCGGTGAATTTCCATTCGCCTTACAAGGCGGCCAGCATCATCGAGTTCTGGCGGCGCTGGCATATCTCGCTGTCGGCCTTCCTGCGCGACTATCTTTACATCCCGCTGGGTGGCAACCGGCATGGCCGGCTGCGGCGCTATCTCAATCTCTTCATCACCATGCTGCTGGGAGGCCTGTGGCACGGCGCCAACTGGACCTTCATGCTCTGGGGCGGGCTGCATGGCTTCTATCTTTCCGTGAACCACGCCTTCCGCCGCGCGGTGCGCGGCCGGACCGTGCCGCGCGCCTGGGTCCTGCCGCTGCATGTGGCCTCGGTCGCGCTGACCTTCGCCGCCACCAGCCTGGCCTGGATCGTCTTTCGCGCGCCCACACTGGCTGCGGCCCGCAATGTTGCCGGCGGACTTGTGGGCCTGGGACACAGCCATGTTGTGAGCTTCTCGCCGCTGGCAGCGATCGCGCTGCTGCTGCTGGTGGTGGTGGTCTGGTTCATGCCCAACAGCATGGAACTGATGTGGCGCTACCGCCCGGCCCTGCCCTCGCCCTATCCCGACCAGCCGGTTTTACCGGCGCGCCGCCTTTCCTGGGCGCCGACACCGTTCAATGCCGCGGCCTATGGGCTGGTCTGCATCCTGGCGGTGCTGGCGCTCTCGAACCTGAAGCCTTTCATCTATTTCCAGTTCTGATGGCCAGATCCTGATGGAAAGAACCCGCTATGCCGCCTGGTTTCTGGCCACGGTGCTCGCAACCGTGGCGGTTCTGGCCGGATTCAATGCCGTCGCCGGCGCTTACATTCTCCGCCATCCCGCCGGCGCCAGCGTCGAAACCTTGTCGGGCTTTGAGCGGGCGCTGAAACCGGTCTGGCTTGCCCAACTGAAGCCGCAACTCGTTTTCGTGGGCTCCAGCCGGGTGCGCGATGGCTTCGATCCCAGCCTGATCGATCCGGCGCTTGGCGTCACCAGCTTCAACTACGGCGCGTCCAGCATGACGCCGTACGAAGCGCGCCGCTTTGTGCAGGATGCACTGGCCCAGCCGTCAGTGAAGCAGGTCGTGGTGGCGCTGGATGCCTTCACCGGCGACGGCGGACCCGGCCAGGCGCTGCCCAGTTTCGATGAAACCCGCCTGGCGGTGACGCCGGAGGGCGCGCCCACGCCGCGCCGGTCCTTATGGCTCTTCACCACCCGTTTCCTCAGCGGCGGCGCGCTGGGCATGAATGCACTGGGCGCCTGGACCCTTTGGCAACTCAAGCCGGGACAGACCGCCGCTGACCGGCCGGATCTGTTCAACGCCTACAGCCACATGAGCGCAGCGGTGATGCGCCGCGACCTCACCTATCGCCGGGCGCGCGTGATGCGGATGGAAAAAGGCGCCGCCCGCGAATTCACCGCCACCCTGGCGGCCGCATGCCACGCGCACGCGGCCCTGGTGCTGTTCTTTCCGCCCGACAATATGGCGATCGTGGCCCGCTATCGCGAAGGCGATGCTGCCGGTCTTGACGCTTTCAAGGAAACGGTGCGCCAGGCGGTGGCGCGCCACAATGCCAGTTGCCCGAACAAGGCGGCGCTGTTTGATTTCATGATGCCCAACCCGTTGACCCGCGAAGGCCTGATCGACGGACAAAGCCGGGACTATGTGGACCTGGTGCACTTCCGCCCACCCGCCGGGCTTTGGCTGCTCCGGCAGATGGGTGTTCGGGGTCGCTGAAGGTCAGGAGGTTGTGGTGGGTGCCGTGCAGGCGGAGCCGCACTGGGCATCGTCGCTGTTGGCAACAGCGATCGCGATTCCAACCACAGCGACCAGGGCAGCGCCGCCGATCAACAGCAGATGGGACGTACCACGCTGGGCTTCCTGGACGCCGCCGGGCTTGCCGGGGGCCAGCAAAGGGCCGTCTGCCGCCATCGCCTGGGTTCCGGTCAGGAGCGCGGCCATCGCCGCAGCGGTCACAGCCGTCCTGAGCTTCGTCATCTCTCTATCCCCGTAAAATCTTGTTTCGTTTGACCGATTCATGCGGTCATTGGGCGCTATTAGGCCGCATCGTGAGCCATTTGCAAATGAACAATCATAAGCGCCGGCACATTCGTTCTCTTTTTGTTTCACCCCTGGATGAAAAAGGCTAAGAACGGCCATGGAGTCGCTCCACCAGATTCTGGCGCCTTCCCATCTCACCAGCATCATCGATGTGGGTGCCAACCCCATCGATGGCGATCCGCCCTACAAGGCGATGCTGGCGGCCGGTCTCGCCGAGGTCATCGGCTTCGAGCCGCAAGCCGAAGCCCTGGCCAGGCTCGAACAGAAGAAAGGCCCGCGCGAGCGTTACCTGCCCTATGTGCTGGGCGACGGAACCTCCGCCATGCTGAACATCTGCGAGCTTGAGGGCATGACCAGCCTTCTGGTTCCGGAGCCCAAGCATCTGGCGCTTTTCAATTTGTTTCCTATATGGGGAAAAGTGAAAAACCAGATCCCGGTTGAAACCAGAAAACTGGACAACATTGCCGAGATCACCCGGATGGATTTCCTCAAGATGGATGTGCAGGGCTCCGAGCGCGAGGTGCTGTCCCATGGCCGGGAAAAGCTGAAGGACACGGTGGTGGTGCAGACCGAAGTTTCCTTTGTCCCGCTGTACCAGAACCAACCGGTGTTCGGAGAGATCGACCTGATGCTGCGCGCGAGAGGTTTCATTCCCCACTGCGTCACCGGCACCAAGATCTGGCCCATCGCCCCCATGACGGTGGGCGATCAACCCAATCGCGGTATCCGCCAGCTGCTGGAAACCGACATGGTCTATGTCCGAGATTTCAGCCGGCCGCAGAACATGACGGCCGAGCAGTGGAAACAACTCGCCCTGGTGGCGCATCATTGCTACGGCTCCTATGACCTGGTGCTGAAGTCGATCGTCACCCTGATCCAGATGGGCGCCTTGCCGGACGATGCCGGCAAGCGCTATCTGGCCACCCTTCCCGCTTTGGCCGCCCCGTCCGCCCGGAAACCCAGCTGATGCTCAAGAATATTTCGATCCGCGGTGCCCGCGAACACAATCTGAAGAACATCGACGTCGAGATTCCGCGCGATACCTTGACGGTGCTGACCGGTCTTTCCGGCTCGGGCAAATCCTCGCTCGCCTTCGACACCATCTATGCCGAGGGCCAGCGCCGCTATGTGGAATCGCTGTCGGCCTATGCGCGCCAGTTCCTGGAACTGATGCAGAAGCCGGACGTGGACCATATCGAGGGCCTGTCGCCGGCCATCTCCATCGAGCAGAAGACCACCTCCAAGAATCCGCGCTCGACCGTGGGCACGGTGACGGAGATCTACGACTATCTGCGCCTGTTGTTTGCGCGCGTGGGCGTGCCCTATTCCCCCGCCACCGGCCTTCCGATCGAAAGTCAGACCGTCAGCCAGATGGCGGACCGCATCCTGGCGCTGCCGGAAGGTACGCGTCTTTATCTGCTGGCGCCCATCGTGCGCGGGCGCAAGGGCGAATACAAAAAAGAACTGGCCGAGTTGCAGAAGAAAGGCTTTCAACGCGCCAAGGTGGACGGCAAGTTCTATGACATCGGCGCCACACCGGTCCTGGACAAGAAGCTCAAGCATGACATCGAGATCGTGGTGGACCGCATCGTGGTCAAAGCCGATATCGGCAACCGCCTGCCCGATTCGATCGAGACCGCGCTGAACCTGGCCGACGGACTTCTGGTGATGGAATTCGCGGACGAAAAGGAAAAGGACGGCAAGCCGCGACAGATTCTGCTGTCATCCAAGTTCGCCTGCCCGGTTTCCGGCTTCACCATCCCGGAAATCGAGCCCCGGCTTTTCTCCTTCAATAGCCCGCATGGCGCCTGCCCGGAATGCGACGGCCTTGGGGTGCAGAATTATTTCGACGAGGCGCTGGTGGTGCCCGATGAGAGCTTGCCCCTGAAGAAAGGCGCCATCGCGCCCTGGGCCAAGTCGTCCTCGCCCTACTATCTGCAGACGCTGGAGGCTTTGGCCCGGCACTACAAATTCTCGATGAACGAGCCCTGGGAGGATCTGCCCAAGAAGGTGCGCGAGATCATTCTGCATGGTTCGGGCGATGAGGTGATCAAGTTCACCTATGACGACGGCATGCGCCGCTATGATACCAAGAAGGAATTCGAAGGCGTCATTCCCAACATGGATCGGCGCTATGGCGAAACCGACAGCGCCTGGATCCAGGAAGAGCTGGAGCGCTTCCAATCCGAAGCGCCCTGCGAGGTGTGCAACGGCTATCGCCTCAAGCCCGAAGCGCTGTCGGTCAAGATCGGCAGCCTGCATGTCGGCCAGGTGTGCGAGCAATCCATCCGCGATGCCGATACCTGGTTCCGCGACATCGACAAGAAGCTGAACAAGCAGCAGCAGGAAATCGCCGTCCGCATCCTGAAGGAGATCCGGGCGCGGCCGAAGTTCCTCAACAATGTGGGCTTGGATTATCTCACCCTGGCGCGCTCCTCCGGCACCTTGTCGGGCGGGGAAAGCCAGCGTATCCGCCTGGCCTCCCAGATCGGCTCAGGCCTCACAGGCGTGCTCTATGTGCTGGACGAACCCAGCATCGGCCTGCACCAGCGCGATAATTCCAAGCTGCTGGAATCGCTGAAGGGCCTGCGCGACATGGGCAACACCGTCGTCGTGGTGGAGCATGACGAGGACGCTATCCGCCAGGCCGATCATGTGATCGACATGGGACCGGGCGCGGGCGTTCACGGCGGCGAGATCATCGCCGAAGGCACGCCGGCCCAGATCATCGCCAACAAGAAAAGCCTGACCGGCCAATATCTCAGCGGCGCGGAGTTCATCCCGATCCCCACCCACCGCCGCAAAGCGGTCCACAATCGCTGGCTCAAGGTGATCGGCGCACGCGGCAACAATCTCAAGAATGTCACGGCCCAGATTCCGCTGGGAACACTGACCTGCATTACCGGTGTTTCCGGCGGCGGCAAGTCGACCCTGACGATTGAGACGCTTTACAAGGCGGCGGCCCGCAAGCTCTCCCAGGCGCGCGAGCATCCCGCGCCGCATGACCGTATCGAAGGTCTGGAATTCCTGGACAAGGTCATCGACATCGACCAGAGCCCGATCGGCCGCACCCCCCGCTCCAATCCCGCCACCTATACCGGCGCCTTCACCCCCATCCGCGACTGGTTTGCCGAGTTGCCCGAGGCCAAGGCCCGGGGCTATGCGCCCGGCCGTTTCAGCTTCAACGTCAAGGGCGGCCGCTGCGAGGCCTGCCAGGGCGACGGCGTCATCCAGATCGAGATGCACTTCCTGCCGGACGTCTATGTCCAGTGCGATGTCTGCAAAGGCAAACGCTACAACCGCGAAACCCTGGAAGTGAAATTCCGCGACTATTCCATCAGCGATGTGCTGGACATGACCATCGAGGCCGGCGCCGAGCTGTTCAAGGCGGTGCCCTCCATCGCCCAGAAGCTCGAGACTCTGAAGCGCGTGGGCCTGGGCTATGTCTCCATCGGCCAGCAGGCCACGACGCTTTCAGGCGGCGAAGCCCAGCGGGTGAAGCTGTCCAAAGAACTGTCGCGCCGTGCCACCGGCCGCACTCTTTACATCCTGGATGAGCCCACCACAGGCCTGCATTTCCATGACGTCAAGAAGCTGCTGCAGGTGCTGCAGGAACTGGTGGACCAGGGCAACACGGTGGTGGTGATCGAGCACAATCTGGAAGTGATCAAGACGGCGGACTGGATCGTGGATCTGGGGCCGGAAGGCGGCGATGGCGGCGGCGAGATCGTGGCGTCCGGCACCCCGGAAGAGGTGGCGAAAGTCGCGCGCTCTTATACGGGCCAGTATCTCAAGCCGCTGCTCAAGAACGCACCCGCGCCCAAGAGGCTCAAGGCGGCGGAGTGATCAGACCGCAATATCGACGGCCGGCTCGTCCTTGAGAGCGCGCCAAGCCGAGACGCTGGCGCCGCAATAGAGCCCGATCATCAACGGCGAGAAGAAAAAGCTCAGGCCGCAGGTCAGCGGCAATATCTGGCGGGCATGCATCATGGCCGCCATCACCTGAAGCTCGGGTGTGCTGCCGGCGGCGGGCGCACCCTTCTGTCCGAGACCGGCTTCCAGCAGCACGAAAAACAGAAGCAGTGGTAGGAACAGCGCCAGCAGCACCGCCACCAGGCGCCAGAAATTTCCCGCCGACAGCGTCCAGGCCCGACGCAGCACCGGCTGGGACTCGCCCACCGCGATGGCAGGCGCCAGAGCCAGAAAGCGGGCAGCGACCAGCACCGCGCCCGCCAGCAATGCCAGCATCATCGCGGCGCTGACACCTTCCTGCAGGCCGGCAGACCTGGCACCCGCCGCGGTCACGGCGATATTGGCCAGGATCAGGATGATGATAATGCTCATGAACAAGAGGCCGACAAACCCGCAAAAAGCGCGGAACAACCGGCCTTCCGCGGGGCCGAAAGAAATATAGATCAAAGCCGACGAAGGCCGTCCGCCCAGCGCCAGCTGCACCACGCCGACGCACATCAGCGCGGTCAGCAGCAGCTTGGCCACCAGATAGCCCATCAGCATCAGCAAAGCCGGCGCCATCGGCGCGGGATTGCCGCTGGCCAGGACGTTGATCATGTCGTTGTAGAAGCGATGGAAGGTGAAGAACTGCGCGATGGTGATCAGCACCATCGGCAACCAGATCACACCGATGATACCGCCAAGATGCGCGCCCAGGAATGCATAGGCGTCACGCACCGTGGCGCCGACAGAAATAGGCCTGGTCACGATGTCAGGCTTTCAGAACTCATCAAACGGGCGCAAATCGTCGAATACCGGCGCATGCGGCGCGGTGGCGTCCCGCCACAGGCCCACGGCCCAGGCCGTCACGGCGGCGGCAATCGGCAGCTTGGCCAGATCGGCCAGGGGTTCAGTGACGAAAGCAAGACGGCGGCGCGGCACGAACATCGCCACCCCGACTGCGGCGGCAGCCAGGATGCCGGCGCCCACCGCCAGCCGCAGATAATTGGTTCCCCTGCTGTCGTCAGCCATACGATTCCCTTTCGCCAAGCCTATATAGGCATAGCCTTTAACGCCGTCATCTGTGGCCGTGTTTCATCCCGAACTTTTATCTTGGCGTCGCAGCCAGGCCACAAGGGGTGCGGCATTCTCACACGGCCCATTATCCGGGAGCGGTCCGACAAAACAGTTAAGGCGATAAATCCCGAACAGGGAAAAACGCAACGAAAAAGCCTGCCATCCGAAGATGACAGGCTCTGTTCGTCTGGAAAGGCGCCTCCCCTGAGGCTGCCGTTCGGGTCTTAAGAGGCAGTACCCGGCGAGACGACCTGGCTGGGCGTGCCCAGGCTGCCCGGGGTCGAGCTGCCGCCATTGTTGTTGCTGACAACGATCGCCACGGCCGTGATGATTGCAATTGCGCCCAGCCCGATGATGACAGTGCCAGTGCCGAGGCCAAGATCGGCCTTGTGCACGCCGGCGGGCTTGCCGGGCGCCAGCGGCGCGGTTTCAGCAGCTAAAGCCGAGGTAGCAACCATGGTCGCCACCGTGATCGCGGCAACGAGACTCTTCGAACCAAACATCGGCTTTTCCCCCGTTATCTAATGGGCGGCAACTTGTCCCAAGCCCCTCCCCAAGTCAACCAGCCCTTCACAAATCCTTTTTGACTGTTGCCAAAAGGCTTTACCGCAAAGCGGCGTACTTCGTTCCCCACCTTCTCAATGCTCTGAAAAGGGGGGCGAGAGCCCAGGAAGCCGTGTCATTTCGGGTATTTGGTAGGCAACAAGGCCTCATTTATGTTGCATCGCAAAATGTTTCTGGATCAACGCTTCGCGTCTGCTGCCCGGCCTGCTAAGCCAAACCGATGAGCGATATTCACATCATCGGGGGTGGGCTGGCAGGCTCCGAAGCCGCCTGGCAGGCGGCCGGGGCGGGCCTGGAAGTGACGCTGCACGAGATGCGGCCGGTCCAGAAAACGGACGCGCACCAGACCGATTCTCTGGCCGAGCTGGTCTGCTCCAACTCCTTCCGTTCCGACGATGCCCAGAACAATGCTGTGGGTCTGTTGCATGAGGAAATGCGCCGGGCCGGCTCCTTGGTGATGCGCGCCGCCGATGCCCACAAGCTTCCCGCCGGGGGCGCCTTGGCGGTGGACCGGCACGGTTTCGCCGCGGCTGTCACCAAAGCGCTGGAAGATCATCCCCATATCACCATTGCCCGCGAGGAAATCACGCAATTGCCGGTGCGGGGTCAGGTGATCGTCGCCACGGGCCCGCTGACCTCCGCCGCCCTTGGTGCAGAGATCGCCAGGATCACCGGCACCGGACACCTGGCCTTTTTCGATGCCATCGCACCGATCATCCATCGCGACTCGATCAATTTCGATATCGCCTGGTTCCAGTCGCGCTATGACAAGGAAGGCCCCGGCGGCGGCGTGGCCGATTACATCAATCTGCCGCTTGACCGGCCGCAATATGAAGCCTTCGTTGCCGCACTCCTGGCCGGCGAAAAGACCGACTTCAAGGAATGGGAAAAATCCACGCCCTATTTCGAGGCCTGCCTGCCGATCGAGGTGATGGCGGCGCGTGGGTTGGACACGCTGCGCTTCGGACCCATGAAGCCGGTGGGCTTGAAGGATCCCAGGAAGGATGAACGCCCCCATGCCGTGGTGCAGCTGCGCCAGGACAACAAGCTGGGCACCTTGTGGAACATGGTGGGCTTCCAGACCAAGCTGAAATATGCCGAACAGGTGCGCATCTTCCGCACCATTCCGGGCCTGGAGAATGCCGACTTCGCGCGCCTGGGCGGGCTTCATCGCAACACCTTTCTCAATTCACCGCGCCTGCTGGACAGCCGGCTCAGGCTTAGAGCCGCACCGCATCTGCGCTTTGCCGGCCAGATCACCGGGGTGGAAGGTTATGTCGAGAGCGCCGCCATCGGCCTTCTGGCCGGCCGCTTCGCCGCCGCAGAGAGGCTGGAGCGGGAAAGCGTGGCCCCGCCCGCGACCACGGCGCTGGGCGCGCTGCTCGGCCACATAACCGGCGGAGCCGAGGCGGCCAGTTTCCAGCCCATGAATGTCAATTTCGGATTATTCCCGGATCTGGACAAGGCGGGACGGATGCGCGGCAAGGACCGCAAACAGGCCCTTAGCGCCCGTGCGCTAGCCGATCTTGCCGCCTGGCTTGGGACGCGCCAAGCTGCGGAGTAGTTCCTGCGAAACCGGTAAGATGTTCCGCACGTTCTCGAAAGTATAACAGGAACAGGGATCATGGATATTCCACTCGAACTTTCTTTTCACAATCTGGAGCCGTCCGACGCGTTGAAGGCCGCGGTGCGAGATCACCTATCGCGCCTGGAAGGACTGCATGACCATATCATCGGCTGCCGGGTCTCGATCGAGATGCCGCATAAAAGCCAGAAGGCGCGCGGCAACCAGCCCGATGTGCACATCGTCATCCGCGTGCCCGGCAAGGAGATCGTGGTCAGCAAGGAACTGGCCCATGCCGGCCATAAGAAGAGCGCCACCGACGCCTATGCCGTGCTGGACAATGCCTTTGCGGTCGCCGCCAGCCGGCTCAAGGACTATCGCCGCATCAGCCACGGTGAAGTGAAATACAAGAGCGGCGAAACGCGCGGCTCCGGTGGCCGCAGTGGCCTGGAAGGTTAAAGCCTTTTCTTCATAGCGGCTGACAACAACGCCATCTGTCTCCGGTGGATCGGCACGTCGCGGCCGCGCAGCAGCCGGCGCAGATAGACCGGCACCAGCGCCGCCGGCAGGATAGCGGCCAGCGCGCCCCGGGCGCGCGGCGCTTTCCGCGCCGCCAGGAAATAGTCCCGCGCCTTCAGTGCCCCCTGGCGCTGGGCGGCGGCAAGACGGGCATCGGTCTTTTCCAGGTGGAAGAACTGTTCCGGCGTCATCTCCAGCGCCGACAGCAGGTCGAGCGGCAGGTAAAGCTTGTGCCGGCTGTTGTGAAACGGCAGCGAACGCAGCAGGCCGGTGAGACCAAAGGCCCGGCCGGCGTCACGGGTGATCAGCGCGGCGTCCTCGGGGCGTGCGCCCAGCACTTCCGCCGCCAGCCGCATCAGGCGGCCGCTGCTGGCATCGAGATAGTTTTCCAGCGCCGCAAAGTCGGCAAGTTGATCGGCCGACGAATCGAAGGCGCGCGCGGCGATCAGGGCTTCGAATTCCTCCAGGCGCGCGGCCGTCGCCGCGAACAGCGCGGCAAGACCGCGGGCCACGTCGTGATTGCGCGGCGAGCCTTTCGCGGCGCCTTCAACGGTCTCGCGCCACCATTCCAGGCGGATCGCGCCCAGCATCGGTTCGCGCACCGTCTCCGCCACCCGGGCCACCTCGGCATTGAAGGCATAGAGGGCAAACAGCAATGGCCGCATCCCCGCGGGTGCGAACAGGGCGCTGAAATAGCGGTCCGGATCGGCGACACGCACCGAGGCGCCCAGGCGGTTGGCTAAAGCGGTATCCATCTCAAAAAAGAACCGCCTGCGTCGGCAGGCGGTTCCCTTCGCGTTCTGGGCGTGTCTGTATCAGTAGAGGTGGCCCGCCGCCACCATGCTGAACAGCATGGGGATGGAAAGCAGCGTGTTGATGCGGCTGAACAGGCCCGCGGCCTTGGCAGCGGCGGCCTTCTGGTCAGCCGGCAGGTCGGGATATTTGCCGCCGATATTCAGCGCCTTCTGCTGGTTGGGCCAGATCACAAACCAGACATTGAACCACATGATGGTGCCCAGCCACATGCCGACGCCGATGGCGAAATATTTCGGCACCAGCGGCCAGCCTTGCGTGCCCTCGCTGAGATCGAGCGTGTAAGCCTCGATCAGGTAATGGTTGCGCAGCGCCAGGATGAGGCCGAAAACGATCGTGCTCATCGCGCTCCAGCGAAACCAGAACAGGGCGGCGGGCGTGATGAAGCGTCCCAGCGCCGGCTTCAGCTCATCCGGGATCTTGGGCATGGTCGGCGTGGCGACGAAATTGAAATACCAGAGCAGCCCGATCCACATCACGCCGCTGACCACATGCAGCCAGCGCAACACGAACAGTTCGAAGGCCGGTCCGTCAAAACCCTGGGTAACGCAGTAGACGCCGATCAACAGGATCGCGAGCACAAAGCTCGCAATCACGACATTGCGAAGATTGCCGAAAAAAGCCGCCATTTGTTCCCCTCCCCAATTTGAGTCCCGGGACGACTTATAAGGGAACTTCGAGGAACTTTTAAGCCGTTGTCATATCTGTTTGGAGCGCGAGCCCGGCAGGCTTAGCTTTTCTTATGAGCGAAGCGAATTAGAAAAGCTTGCCCTAGGCGAGTGTTAGCGAGCCTGGTTCGCCGGGCGGTCCGGCCGCTCGCTTGGGCTCGCGGCGTTCGTCACTCGAAATGGTCCACTGGACCATTTCGTCCGCCGTTGGCGAAACGTTCCTCACCCATCCGCTCGGGCCCTCCCCCGCCTCCCCTTTTGCGCGAAGCGCATCTAAGGGGGAGGTGGCTTCGACGGCGGTGCAAGCGAAGCGAGCACCGGATAGTCGAAGCCGGAGGGGACAATCAGATCGTCAACTTCTTCGGCCGGGCGGCGTTCAGCCAGGTGATCACGATCAGCCGGGTGACCATTACCGAGGTGAAGAAGGAGGTGATGATGCCTACCCCGAGCGCCACGGCGAAGCCGCTGACCGGCCCGGTGCCGAGCTCGAACAGGATCAACGAGGCGATCAGATGGGTCATGTTGGCGTCGATGATGGTCGCCATCGCCCGCCTGAAGCCGGTGTCGATGGCCGCCAGCATGGAACGGCCGTTGCGTTGCTCTTCGCGGATGCGCTCATAAATCAGGACGTTCGCGTCCACCGCCATGCCCATGGTGAGTACGATGCCGGCGATGCCCGGCAGGGTCAGGGTGGCGCCAAAGGCGGTCAGCGCCGCCAGCAGCAGCACCACGTTGAGGGTCAGCGCCACGTCGGCGAAGAGACCGAACAGGCCGTAGCGCAGGATCATGAACAGCGCGACCAGGGCCAGGCCCGCAATGGCGGAGTAGCGGCCAGCCTTGACCGAGTCCGCGCCCAGCTCGGCGCCCACCGTGCGCTCCTCGATGGGGTGCAGCGGCGCGGGCAACGCGCCTGCGCGCAGCAGGATGGCCAGATTGTTGGCGGTCTGGGCGGTGAAGTTGCCCTCGATATAGCCGGAGCCGCCCAGGATCACGCTCTGGATCACCGGGGCGGTAATGACCTGGTTATCCAGCACGATGGCGAAGCGGTGATTGACATATTGCTTGGTCACATCGCCGAACTGGCGGGCGCCGACGCTGTCCAGCCGGAAATCCACCACCGGCGCACCGGTCTGCTGGTTGAAGCCCTGGCTGGCATCGGTCAGGCGGTCGCCGGACACCATCACCCGACGCTGCACCACGATCTTCTGCGGGGCGTCGTTCTTGTTCTCGCTCATCATCGGCAGGATTTCGTCGCCGATCGGCGCGGTGGTGGCCTGGGGATTGGCCTGCTCGTCCACCAGCCGGAACGTCATCTTGGCGGTCTTGCCCAGGATTTCCTTGAGCTGGGTGGGATCCTGCAGGCCCGGCACCTGCACCAGGATGCGATCATCGCCCGACCGTTCGATGGTGGGCTCCTTGGTGCCCAAGGCGTCGATGCGCCGGCGCACCACCTCGATGGACTGGTCCATTACCTGCTGGCGGGTCAGGGTCTTGTAAGCGTCGGTCATCCTCAGAAGGAAAGCCCCGCCACCCGGCTCGGTGATGTCATATTCCTTGCCGCCAACGGACAGCATCGAGCCATTGAGGTTGGGATTGATGCCCTGAAGCAGGGTGCGCGCCTGATCCATCTGGGAAGGGTCGGTGACGCGGACCGAGACCGTCTCGCCGCGGCTGCTCAGGTCAGTGAAGGAGATATGCGCCTTGCGGAAGCCGGCGCGGATATCGCCCACCAGGCTTTCGGTACGGTCACGCGTGACCTGATCGAAATCCACCTGTAGCAGAAGGTAGGAGCCGCCTTGCAGGTCGAGGCCGAGATTGACCGCCTGGTTGGGCAGGAAATGCGGAAGCTTGGCGCGAAACGAGGCCGAAAAGGCATTGGGCAGCGCGATCAGAATGCCGGCCAGCACGACCAGCAGGGTCAACGCCCGCGTCCAGATGGAGACCTGCAGCACGGCTATTCCTTTTCCGCTTTTTCCGGCTGGCCCTTGGCGCGCACCTCGGAGATGGTGCTCTTCAGCACCCGGACCTGCACGTTATCGGCGATCTCCACCATGATCTCGGCATCCTCGGCGCCGACGGATTTCACCACCCGGCCCAGGATGCCGCCAGCCGTCACCACCGTGTCGCCGCGCCGGAGATTGTCCACCATGCTGCGCAGCTGTTTCTGGCGCTGACTTTGCGGCCGCCAGAGAAGAAAGTAGAAGATCGCGATCATCGGCAACGCCAGAGTCAGCGTCTGGAACATCGGATCGTTGGGATTCATATTGCGGAGCTTTCGGGAGCGGCAGGCGGCGGACTATAGCGACCCAGCCCTCCTTTGCAACCGTGGGAAAACAAGGGGTTAGCATGGCAAAAGACGAGAATGGCGCAAGCGAGACGGCGCTTCTGGCCCGCATCGCCGCGGCGCTGGATCGCCTGGCGCCCGCGCCCTTGGGCGGCGCGCTCCCTGATGGCGATGCCTTTGTCTGGGAACCGGCGCAGGGGGGGCTGGTCGCCGTGCCGCACGTGGCCCATGTCGACCTCGAGCTGCTCAAGGGCGTGGAGAGCCAGCGCGAGACCCTGCTGGCCAATACGCGGCGCTTCGCCGAAGGCCTTCCCGCCAACAATGCCTTGCTGTGGGGCGCGCGCGGCATGGGCAAGAGCTCGCTGGTCAAGGCGGTGCATGAAGAGGTCAATCGCACCCGCAAGGGAGCAGACCGGCTGGTGCTGATCGAAATCCATCGCGAGGACATCGATACCCTGCCCTTGTTGCTGCGCACCTTGCGCACCAGCAAGCGGCGGGTGGTGCTGTTCTGCGACGACCTTTCCTTCGACAAGGACGACACCAGCTACAAGTCGCTGAAGGCAGCGTTGGAAGGCGGCATCGAGGGACGGCCCGTCAACACCATTTTCTATGCCACCTCCAACCGGCGGCATCTGATGCCGCGCGATCTGGTGGACAATGAGCGCGGCACCGCCATCAATCCCGGCGAAGCCGTGGAAGAAAAAGTGTCACTGTCGGACCGCTTCGGCCTGTGGCTGGGTTTTCATCACTGCGGCCAGGACGAATATCTGGCGATGATCGACGGCTATGTCGGCTTCTACAAGCTGAAAATCGCACCGGAAGACTTGCGGCGCCGGGCGCTGGCCTGGGCGATGGGCCGCGGCGGAAGATCCGGACGCGTCGCCTGGCAATTCATTCAGGATTTGGCAGGCGAACTCGGGCAACGCCTCGACGATTGAGGAAAGCTGTCAGCAGCCATGTGATTGCCTAGCGGCAGCGTAGGCAATCGCCTGCCAAATGCAGGCGAACTTGGGCAACGTCTCGATGGTTGAAGAATGCTGTTCGCAGCTATGTGGCAGCCATGTGATTGCCTAGCGACAGCGTAGGCAATCACCTGCCGAATGCGGGCGAGCTGGGGCAGAAGCTCGGCTAGTTGCTCGCCGTCGTCGAAGTCAGATACGAGCGCGGATTGACCGGCGCAGTGCCGCTGCGGATCTCGAAATGCAGCTGCGGCTGGGAGACATCACCGGTCTGGCCGGCATAGCCGATCACCTGGCCCTTGGCCACGAAGTCGCCGCGCGATACCACCAGACGGTCGGCATGGGCGTAGGCGGTGGTGTAACCGCCCGAATGCTTGATCAGCACCAGGTTGCCGTAATTCTTCAGCTCATCGCCCGCATAGGTCACGCTGCCCGAGGCGGCGGCATGAATGGGCGTGCCCGTCGCCGCCGCGATATTGATGCCGTCATTGCGCCCGCCATTGGCCGTGGCGCCGAAGTCGGCAATCACCCGCCCCGATACCGGCCAGATGAAGGCCGGCGCGCCGGCGGCAGGCGCCCCCACGGGCGGCAAGGCCTGGCTGGTCACCGGCGTGTAGGGCGTGACATTGCGGGTCACATAGTTCGGCGAGGGCCGCGGCGTGGGCCGGATATCCTTTTCCTCATAGACATAGGTCTTCGCCGTAGACCGCGGCGCTCGCGACGCTACATGCTGGGGCTTGGTGGTGTTGACACCCCAATCCAGGTGGGTGCGTGGACTGTCTGGCATGCAACCGGCCGTGATCACCGCCAGGGCAAGCGCAACAAAGATCTTCTGATCCATCGGAGTGCCTTTTGCACCGTCTCGAAACGGATCATCTCTCCCAAAGGTTGAGAAGAATTTAACTGTATTAAGCCCGAAAGTTCCCGGCTCAAGCCCCGGAAAGTTGCTGGCGCAGTGCCTTCAGCGCCGCCTCTTCCGTCAGATTGAGGTGCAGCGGCGTCGCCGCAATGAAATTGTCCTGGACCGCACCCAGATCGCTGTCAGGTCGGGCTACGGCTTTGCGGCGGCGAAGCCCGATCCAGTAATAGGCGCGCTGGCGTGCATCCACGCGCTCCTCGATCTCGGTGGAGGAGATATCGTATTTGCCCTGCGGCACCACCTTCACGCCCTTGACCGCATCGGCCGGGCAACAGGGAAAATTGACATTGATCAACGTGCCGGCCGGCCAGCCTGCCTTGACCAGCGCTGCCACCGTCTGAGGCCCATGCGCTTCGCCGGCCGACCAGTCGATCGCGTGACGGTCGCCTTCCTCATAGCATTGCGACAAGGCGATGGAGGCGATGCCAAGCGCACAACCTTCCATGGCGCCGGCAATGGTGCCGGAATAGGTGACGTCGTCAGCCAGATTGGAGCCCCAGTTGACACCGGACAGGATCAGCTCCGGCGGCTGCGCCTTCAAAATGTGAAGACAGGCCATCATCACGCAATCGGTCGGCGTGCCGCTGACGGCAAAGCGCCGTTCATCCATCTGGCGCAGGCGCAACGGCGAGGCCAGGGTCAGCGAGTGCGATGCGCCAGACTGTTCATTCTCCGGCGCCACGATCCAGATATCGTCGCTGAGGCTCTGGGCGATCTTCTCGGCCACGGCCAGGCCGGGCGAGTGGATGCCGTCGTCATTGGTAACCAGAATGCGCATGGCCGCGGGGCTTAAACTAGCGCCCTGTTTTTCACAATGCGGAATATTGACGTTGTTCGGGAGGAACGAGAAATCCCATCCTCACCGTTCGACAAGCTCAGGGCGAAGATGTCTTAAAATCCTCATGCTGAGCTTGTCGAAGCATGAGGAGCGCGCCTAGCCGATCCTCGTCTTGCCGCTCATATAGGGTTGCAGCGCCGCCGGAACTGCGACGCTGCCATCGGGCTGCTGATAGTTCTCCAGAATCGCCACCAAGGTGCGGCCCACCGCCAGGCCCGAT
>CAYQZM010000175.1:0-3909 GCA_964421935.1 uncultured Rhizobium sp.
TGGACAGCACCGCGGTCAGGAATGGCGCCCGCTGCTGGAACGACCACAGCGGCTTCAGGTCGGCGGTGCGATAGGCCGACAGCCGCCCCATGTTTCCCTCGGTGCCGGGCATCTCGTAGTAGATCTGCGATCCGTTGCCCAGCATCAGGACGCAGCTCTGGCTGAGTGGAATGATCAGCGCGTCGGTCGGCTGGTGATAGCTGGTTGCCTGCCAGTCATGGCCGCCTTCGGGGCCGGGGCAGGAGGCGAGCCACTGGTCCACTTTCTGGTCACGGATGTCCTTGCGGTAGACGACCTTGCCCGTCTTCTCGTCGAAATTCTCGTAGACATTGTTGAAGACGGTCTCTCTGGCAGCGATGAACTTGCCGGTGACGCGATCCAGCTTCCACAGGATGCCGGGCTTGCCGATGGTCAGAAGCGATTTCTCGCTGCCGTGATCCACCAGCACGCGCTCGAACACTTCATCCAGGTCGAGCGACTCGCCGGGCGCGTGGTTGTAGAACCACTTCAGCTTGCCGGTCTCCGGATCCAGCGCCAGGGTGGAATTGGCGTAGTCGGTGGCGCCGTCGCCCGAGCCGCGCAGGTCGCGCCGCCACGGCTTGGCCTGCGCCGTGCCCCAGTAGGTGGTGTTGAGCTCCGGGTCATAGGTGCCCGCGATCCAGGTCTCGGCGCCCTTGCGCATATTGTCCGGCAGCTTGCCCCAGGTGTCGCCGCCGGGCTGGCCGCTCAGGGCCGTGGTGACGAACTTCCAGTCACGCTTGCCGGTCTTGGCGTCATAGGCGCTGATATAACAGTGATTGTTATCGCCATTGGCGCCGCAATTGGTCATGCCGACCAGCACGCGGCCCTTGATGATGATCAGCCCGCCGGTCGAGCCGCCAAACATGCCACCCCGCGGAGATTTCAACTCATCGGTGATGTGGGTCTTCCACACCTGTTCGCCGGTACGCGCGTCCAGGGCGTAAACGTATCCTTCCGGCGTGTTGACATAGACATTGTTGCCCCAAAGCCCGAGGCTGCGGGTCTCTGCCGTCGAAGGTCCGGGGCCGGGACGGCGCGGGTCAGGACCCAGGCGGTTCTCCCACAGAAGTTCGCCGGTGGTGGCGTTGAACGCCTGGACCGTATTGCCCGGGCTCCAGAGAAAGAGCACGCCGCTATGCACCATCGGCGTGCCTTCCAGGGTGCCGTTCTGCGCCACGGACCACATCCATTTCAGCTGCAAGGTGCCGACGTTGGAGGTGTTGATCTGGTCGAGGGGGCTGTAGCTCCAGCCCTGGTAGTTGCGCCGGTACATCAGCCAGTCGCTGGCCGGCGGATTGAGCATCATCGCTTCGGTGACGGGCTGGTAGTTCTGGATATTGCCCTTGAGGGTCAGGCCCAAGCGGGACGGCAGGGTGAAGGTGCCCGGATCGGGCACACGCTGGCCCGACATGGCGCGGGCGAAGTTGCTTTGCCGGGGCGCATTGCCCTGGCCGGAGGCAGGTGCCGATTCCTGGCGGCCGCTGGTCTGGGCGGTGCGTGTCGGCGTGGTGGCACGGCCGCTTGCGATGGTGTCGATCTGCACGGCGGTGCCGGGCGTGAATGCCGTGCCGCCGGCATGCGCGCCGTTGCGGTCCAGGATATAGGCGACGATGTCGGTATATTGCTGCGGGCTCAGGCTGCCGCCGGCGCCGGCCGGCATGGTGGTAGCGATCTTGCTGTAAAGCTGGGCCGTGGTGCGCTTGCCCCAAGCACCCATGAACGGGGCGCCCGCCAGGGCCGGCGCGTCATTGGTGCCGCTGAGATCGGCGAGGTGACAGGGCGCGCAGTTGGCATCGAACTGCTGCTGGCCGGAGGTGACTTGTGCCGCGGTGAAAGGTCCTGCCTTGGAAATATTGGGCGCGCCCTGACCGAAGGCCACGGTGCCCAGCGCGGCAATGAGCGCAAAGCCGGCGCCGGCCAGCAGGAGAGAGTGCTTACGCATTGTTCGTCCTCGTGAAGCTGTTAGCGCTTGGCCGTGTCGTATTGCGGCAGGAACCAATGGTCCTGCTGCGGCACGTCCTGGCCCACCGTGACATGGGCGGGCAGCAGCCAGCCCCACAGCGTGCCTTTGGGACCCCAGGGATAGGTGTCGGGCGCTTTTTCCGAATTGATCTGGACGTAAAGCTTGCCGGTGCGCAGCGCCGCGGCCTCGGCCGCCGTCAGCTTGAACGTGCCGGAGACGGTGCCGGAGGTTGCCTTGGTCACCTCCAGGTCCAGTAGCTTGGTGCCGGGGACGCCGGGCGAGATGCTGCTGAAGATATGCGCTTCGGTCGCGTTGGACGGCAGGCCATGGAAGCTGCCCTTCACTGTCATGGTCTTGCCATCGGAGGATGCGGTGGCTTCGCCGCGGCCCGCTATCACCGCCTTTGTCTCATCGTCCAGCGGCATGGGTCCGAGATTGGCTTGATAGTCCGCCGCGAAAGCCGGCGCTGCCGTCAGCGCGAGCGCCAGCGCGAGGAAAAGTCTGGAACGCAATTCAAACTCCTTCGACGATCAGTTGCCGCCGCCGCCTGCATGGGGCTGGAACCAGTGCAGATTGTCGGGACGGGGAATGTAGGCGAGTCGTGTGGACGGACCCTCGCCATAGGGCATGGCCCGGTGATAGCGCCCCGTCGGCGCTTCCACGATGTCACCATCATGCACGGTGACCAGCTTCTCGCCTTCGACCAGGAATTGCTGGGTGCCCTCGATGATCAGCCAGAGTTCGGGGAAGTTGGCGTGGAAGTGGCCCCATTCCGTATCGGGGGGCGTGGGGACGCCCTTTTGTGAGCGCAGGATGGTGACATAGGTGTGATCATCCCTGATCCACACGCCCGTCTTCTCGCCGCCCTGCACGATCTGCTTTTCGAAATCGATATAGGGATGGTTGATCTTGTCGTAGTCGCCATGGCCCGTGTAGGTGGCCTGCACATACTTCACGCCTTTGACCGGCGTCGGCGTTTCGCTCAGCGGATAGTCGGGTGCTTCGCCGGCGGGACGCATCTGCAGGCGCAGGACCGGCTCATTGCCCACCGTCTCCATGCTGTATTGCAGACGCTTGGGGACCTGCACCAGGAAATGCTTGGTGGCGATGAAGGGCTCCTGGCCCTCGATGGTCACTTTCATCGATCCCGATTCCACTACCCAGAAGACGCGGTCGTCGGCGTAGAACTGTGTCTTGGTCTTCTCACCGGGTGCCATGGAAATCCATTCACCGATGAAATCGCGGCTGGCGAAGACCGGCTGCGTCCAGCTTTGCTTGCCCTTGTGTGCGGCCAGCACATCGGCCAGGCGATAGATCAGCTTGTTGGGCGCGACATAGGGCGGCAGCTTGGCGGGCTTGGCCGCCCAGGCCACGATCGGCTTGGCCGGCGGGCGGGCGGCGCGCACCAGGGTGGCCTGATCTGTTGCAGCCGGCGCGGCATCCTGCGCCGCCGCCTGTTCGCCCGTCAGTCCCGCCGCGGTCAAAGCCAATGCCGCAGCGGCCGGCAGCCACTTGTTGAATTTCATCTCTTCCTCCCAAGCCCCGCCATAAGGCGTTATTTCTCTTGCAAGCCTAGCAGCGGGGCGCCCATCGGGCCAGCGGAGCAGGTGCCGCACTAAGGTAGGGTATTGGTGCCCCGCGGCGCATGAATTTCCGCCAATATTTCATAAGAACGCCGGCGCGCCGACGCATCGTAGATCTGGGCGGTGACCATGATCTCATCGGGCCGATGGGCGGTGATGAATTGCTCCAGGCCTGCCGTGATTTCAGCCGGCCCGCCGACGATGGCGCAGCGCAGCACGCGTTCCAGCATATCGGCGATGCGCGGCTCCAGGCTCTCGGCATACCCAGGATAGGGTGGCGGCAACTGGCCCGGACGGCCGGTGCGCAAATTCACGAACGCCTGTTCCAGGGAGGTGAAGAGA
>CAYQZM010000176.1:0-7478 GCA_964421935.1 uncultured Rhizobium sp.
CTACAATTTCGTGCGCGCCGCCGATGACGTGGCCGATCATGCCTCCGCGGCCGCGGAGGAGAAGTTGCATCTGCTGGAACAGATGCGCGCCAGCCTGGAAGGCGAAACCGATGCGGTGCCCGAAGGCGTGCGCCTGCGGGAGATTTTAAAAGAGCGCAGCCTGTCGCCGACGCATGCCTTGGACCTGCTGGAAGCCTTCCGCCGCGACTGCACCAAGCTGCGCTATCAGGGTTGGGACGACCTGATTGATTATTGCCGCTACAGCGCCATGCCGGTGGGCCGCTTCGTGCTGGACGTGCATGGCGAATCCCAGAAGCTGTGGCCTGCCAATGACGCGCTTTGCGCCGCGCTGCAGGTGATCAACCATCTGCAGGATTGCGCCAAGGACTATCGGGAGTTGAATCGGGTTTATATTCCCGAACCCATGCTCGCTGCCGCCGGCATCACCGTGGCGGCGCTGGGCGAAGAGAGGGCCAATCCCGCCCTGGCCGGGGTGATCTCAGCCCTGGCGCGCAGGAATGCCGAGCTGCTGGAAATATCGCGGCCGTTCGCTCGGGGCATCCGCGATGGTCGCCTGGCGCTGGAAGTGGACCTGATCCAGACCCTGGCCGACGACCTCAATCGCCTGCTGATCCATCGCGATCCGCTGTCACAGCCTGTGCATCATTCCAAGCTGGATGTGGCGGCCCTGTTCGTGAAACGCTTTCCTTCCTTCGCGCTGATGCGCCTCAAACGTCCCAGAGCCTCATGACCAACGTAGAAAATATCGGCGCCCCCGCCGCCAAGGCGGTGAAGAAAAAGGCGAGCGGCAGCTCCTTCTATATCGCCATGCGGCTGATGCCTGCGGAAGAGCGCGACGCCATGTTCGCCATCTATGCCTTCTGCCGCAAGGTGGACGACATCGCCGATGACGGCATCGGCACCCGTGCCGAACGCCACGAAAAGCTGGAGCAGTGGCGGGAAGATCTGCGCGCGCTCTATGCCGGCATCGCGGCGCCGCAGGTGCGCTTCCTGGCGCCGGCCGTCGAGCAGTATAGCCTCAGACTGGAGGACTTCCTGACCGTGCTGGACGGCATGGACATGGATGTGGCCGAGAATATCGTCGCGCCCGACCTGGCGACGCTTGATCTTTACTGCGACCGGGTCGCCAGCGCCGTGGGCCGGCTCTCCATCAAGGTGTTCGGAATGGAGGAGGGGCCGGGTTTCCAGCTGGCCCATCATCTGGGCCGGGCGCTGCAGCTCACCAATATCCTGCGCGACATCGACGAGGATGCCGCCATCGGCCGGCTCTACCTGCCGCGCGAATATCTGGAAGAGATGGATTGCTGCCGCTCGCTCGATCCGGCGGCGGTGGTGAACCGGCCGGAGATCGATGCGGTCTGCCGCAAGGTCGCCAAGCTGGCGCATCATCATTATGACGAGGCGAACCGCATCCTGTCCTCCCGTCCCAGGGGCCGCATCAAGACCCCGCGCCTGATGGGCGCGGTCTATTCCGAAATCCTCACCGCCAGCGAGGCGCAAGGCTTTGCCCCGCCGCGGCATCGCGTGTCCCTGCCCAAAAGCAAATTGGTGTCGCTGGTGCTGCGGCAAGGACTTTTCTCATGACGTGTGCGGCCGGATGACCCGCAAGGTTTTTGTCATCGGTGGCGGCCTTGCCGGGCTTTCGGCGGCCACCATCCTGGCGTCGCGCGGCGCGCCGGTCACCCTGCTGGAAGCAGCCGGCCAGGCGGGCGGGCGCTGCCGCTCCTATTTCGATGCTGCGATCGGCGGCGTGATCGATAACGGCAATCACCTGGTGCTGTCCGGCAACCGTGCGGTGCATGATTATCTGGCGCGCATCGGTGCGCGCGGTGTGCTTGCCGGCCCGGCGCGGGCGGAATTCGACTTTGTGGACCTGCGCAATGGCAAGCGCTGGCAGTTGAAGCCGGGTGACGGTCCGCTGCCGCTCTGGGTGACGCGGGACGCTCGGCGCGTGCCGGGCACGGCCACAGGCGAATATCTGCGTTACCTGCCGTTGTTGTGGGCAGGTCCCAAGGCGCGGATCGGTGAGGTGGTGAAACAGCGCGGCGCGCTGTGGGACCGGCTGATGCGGCCCTTCCTGCTGGCGGTGCTGAATACCGCACCGGAAGAATCATCAGCCGCCCTGGCCGGCGCGGTGCTGCGCGAGACCCTGGCCAAGGGCGGGCGCCATTACCGGCCGCGCATTGCCCATCCGACCTTGGCGGCCGCCTTCGTCGAGCCCGCGCTCCGATATCTGGAGAGCAAAGGTGCGAAAGTGCGCCTGGGCACCCGATTGCGCGGCCTGACACTGAACAATCGCCACGTCATGGCGCTGGAAACGGGCGAGGCGGTTCAGCCGGTTGACGGGCGCGATGTGGTAGTGCTGGCGGTGCCTCCTTCCGTTGCCGGCGAGCTGGTGCCGGAGCTCACAGTCCCCGACGACTTTCGTGCCATCGTCAACGCCCACTTCCGCATCGCTCCGCCGACGGGAAGTCCTGCCATCCTGGGCGTGATCGGCGGCATCGCGGAATGGATATTCACGTTTCCCGATCGCATTTCCGTCACCGTCTCCGGCGCCGATGCCATTGTCGACAAAGACAGGGAAGAACTGGCGCGCCTGATCTGGGCCGATGTGGCCAAGGCACTTGGCATCAGCGCCGCCATGCCCGCCTGGCAGATCGTCAAGGAAAAGCGCGCCACCTTTGCCGCCACGCCGGCGCAGGACGCCAGGCGGCCTGAGGCCAAGACCCCGTGGCGCAACCTGTTCCTGGCCGGTGACTGGACCCGCACCGGCCTGCCCGCGACCATCGAGGGCGCCCTGCGCTCCGGCGAAAAGGCGGCCGCTTTGGCCGCCCGCCATCTGTCTTTATAGTGAGCCCGATGAACCAGATGAGCCCCTCGGCATATACCGATGTGGAAGGCGCGATCCGCGCCGCCACCGATGCCATTCTCGGCCAGCAGAAGCCGGACGGGCACTGGGTCTATGAGCTGGAGGCCGACGCCACCATTCCGGCCGAATATGTGCTGCTGGTGCACTATCTGGCCGAACAGCCGAATCTGGAGCTGGAACGCAAGATCGGCGTCTATCTGCGCCGCATCCAGGGTGCCCATGGCGGCTGGCCGCTCTATCACGAGGGGGCCTTCGATATCTCGGCGACGGTGAAAGCCTATTTTGCCCTCAAGATGATCGGCGACGACATCAACGCGCCGCACATGGCGCGGGCGCGGGAAGAGATCAGAAAGCGCGGCGGCGCCATCAAGGCCAATGTCTTCACTCGCATCCTGCTCGCGCTCTACGGGCAATGTTCGTGGAACGATGTGCCGACGGTGCCGCCGGAGCTGATCCTGTTGCCACGCTGGTTCCCGGTGCATCTGTCCAAGATGAGCTATTGGGCGCGCACGGTGATCGTGCCGCTGCTGGTGCTGTGTGCCCGCCGGCCGCTGGCGCAGAATCCGCGCGACATTCACGTGGACGAGTTGTTCGTGCCGGGGGTGCCGGCCGCTTCTCCGCGCGCCCCGCACCAGAGCGCCGGCTGGTCGGCATTCTTCGGAGCGCTGGACAGACTCTTGAAGATCGTGCCCTGGCCCAGGGGCACGCGGGAGAAGGCCATCGCCGAATGTGTCCGCTGGACCACGCAGCGTCTGAACGGCGAAGACGGCCTGGGCGCGATTTATCCCGCCATGGCCAATAGCGTGATGATGTATGACCTGATCGGCTATCCGCCGGAGCATCCGGATCGCGCGATTGCGCGCAAGTCGGTCGAAAACCTGCTGGTCGTGAAGGATCATGAAGCCTACTGCCAGCCTTGCGTCTCGCCGGTGTGGGATACCGCGCTGGTTGCCCATGCCCTGATGGAAACGCGCGATGAAGCGGCCGAGAAAGCCGTTGCCCGTGGCCTGGAATGGCTGAGGCCGCTGCAGGTGCTGGACGTGAAAGGCGACTGGGCCGAGGAAAGGCCGGATGTGCGCCCCGGCGGCTGGGCCTTCCAGTATCGCAATGACTATTACCCGGACCTGGACGACACGGCTGTGGTGGTGATGGCCTTCGACAGGGCCGGTATCGCCCACGACGATGTCGCGATCGCGCGCGGACGCGAATGGGTGGAAGGCCTGCAAAGCCGCGATGGTGGGTGGGGCGCCTTCGATGCCGACAACAGCTATTATTATCTGAACAATATTCCCTTCGCCGATCATGGCGCGCTGCTGGACCCGCCGACGGAAGATGTGTCAGGCCGCTGCGTCGGCATGCTGGCGCAGCTGGGCGCAGCTGCGGACGACCCGCGCCTGAAGGCCGGTGTGGACTATCTGATCCGCACCCAGCGCGATGACGGAAGCTGGTGGGGCCGCTGGGGCGTCAACTACATCTACGGCACCTGGTCAGCGCTGGCGGGGCTGAATGGCGCGGGCTTAAGTCCCGATCATCCCACCATGAAAAAGGGCGCCGACTGGCTGGTCGAAATCCAGAATCCCGATGGCGGCTGGGGCGAGAATTGCGACAGCTACAAGCTGGACTACAAGGGCTATGAGCCCGCGCCCTCGACCGCCTCACAGACGGCCTGGGCGCTGTTGGGCCTGATGGCGGCGGGCGAGGTCGATCATCCGGCGGTCGCGCGCGGGGTCAATTACCTGAAAGCCACACAACAGGGCGACGGCCTGTGGACCCAGCCGCATTACACCGGCGGCGGCTTCCCGCGAGTCTTCTATCTGAACTACCACGGCTATCCGAAATTCTTCCCGCTCTGGGCCTTGGCGCGCTATCGCAATCTCAAGACCGGCAATTCGCGGCGGGTCGAGTACGGGCTGTGACGATCATTGCCGTCACGGGCCTTGCCAAGGAAGCCAGGATCGTCGGCGTCGCCGATGTGGTGACGGTGGCGGGCGGTGGTGACAGCGACGGCCTGGCCAAAAAGCTGGATGCCCTGCATGGCGATCTCCAGGGCGTGATCTCAATCGGCCTGGCCGGCGCCTTGTCACCGCACCTGAAAGTCGGCGATGCGGTGATTGCCGATCAGATCATCACCGGGGAGGAAAACTGGGATTGCCATGAAGGCTGGCGCGTTCGCCTGCTGTCGCGCCTGCCACATGCCCATCAGGGCCAGATCTTCGGCAGCGATGTGATCATCGAGAATGCCGAAACCAAGTCCGGGCTTTACGACACCACCGGTGCGCTGGCGGTGGACATGGAATCCCGGGTCGCCGCTCGTTTCGCCGCCAAGCGCAACCTGCCGCTGGCGGCCCTGCGCGTGATCTCCGACGATGCCAGCCATGTGCTGCCGCCTGCCGCCCTGGTGGCGATGAAGCCGGATGGCGGCATCGCGCTGGGCCGGGTGCTGGGTTCGCTGCTCAGAAAGCCGACACAGCTGCCGGCGCTGGTGCGCACGGCGCGGGCATCCAACAAGGCCTTTGCGGAACTACTCCGCTGCCGCGATCTCTGTGGTGTCGGACTTGCCGGTGCGGATCTCTGACATCTTCTTCTCGACGTGACGGGAGAAGACATATTCCGCCGGCCGCTGGTTTGACAGGTCGATCTCGGGCGCCATCGGGCCCTCGGTCTTCACCCCCCGCATCATCAGCGGCAGGTTCTTCCAGGGGTGCTTGATCGCATCGGTGGCGGCGGTGCCTTCGAAGCCGCAATGCACCATGCAGTTGGCGCATTTCTCATACTTGCCGACGCCGTATTTCTCCCACTCGGTGCCTTCCATCAGTTCCTTGAAGGTCTTCACATAGCCTTCGCCCAGCAGGTAGCAGGGCTTCTGCCAGCCGAACACGGTGAGCAGCGGCATGGACCAGGGCGTGCATTCATAGGTCTGATTGCCGGCCAGGAAGTCCATGAACAGCGGCGAGTTGGTGAATTCCCAGTTCTTGCCGCCGTTGCCGCGCTTCAGGATCTCGCGGAACATGGTCTTGGTGCGTTCGCGGTTCAGGAAGTGCTGCTGGTCGGGCGCGCGCTCATAGGCATAGCCGGGCGATACGGTGATGCCGTCTACGCCCATCTTCATCATCTCGTCGAAGAAGACGGCGGTGCGTTCGGGATCGGCGCCATCGAACAAGGTGCAGTTGATCTGGGTGCGGAAACCGCGCGCCTTGGCCATCTTGATGGCGGCGACGGCCTTTTCATACGTGCCGTCCAGGCAGACCGACTTGTCGTGCATCACCTTGTCGCCATCCAGATGGATGGACCAGGTGAAATTGGGATGCGGCTTGTACTGGTCGATCTTCTTGGCCAACAGCAGCGCGTTGGTGCAGAGAATCACGAACTTGTCGCGCTCGAGATAACCTTCCACGATCTTGGGCATGTCGCGGTGGAGCAGGGGTTCACCACCGGCGATGGAGACGGCCGGCGCCCCGCACTCGTCAATCGCGTCCATGCATTGCTGCACCGACAGGCGCTGGTTCAGGATCTCGTCGGGATAATCGATCTTGCCGCAGCCGGCGCAGGCCAGGTTGCAGCGGAATAGGGGCTCCAGCATCAGCACCAGCGGATACTTGCCGCCGGACAGGTGCTTCTTCATCACATAGGCGCCGATCTTGGCGGCCTGGCGTACCGGCAAACCCATATTAAGCCCTCAACTCGGCGGGAAGGCGGAACTCGATATGTTCCTTCTTGCCGTCCATGGTTTCCACGTCCACCGGCTCGATCTCGCCCAACGCGTCGATCACATGCTGCACCAGGCTTTCGGGGGCGCTGGCGCCGGCGGTCAATCCCACAACGGCCTTGCCGCGCACCCAGTCCGGATCCAGCTCGCTGCCGTCATTGATGAGATAAGACGGCACGCCTTCCTCGATGCCGATCTCGCGCAGCCGGTTGGAGTTGGAGGAATTCTTGGCCCCCACCACCAAAATCACGTCGGCCACCTTGGCCAGGTCGCGCACCGAGGTCTGGCGGTTCTGGGTGGCATAGCAGATGTCGCTGGTTTCCGGTCCCACGATATCGCGATAGCGCTTTTTCAATTCCAGGATGATGCCCTTGGTGTCGTCAATCGAAAGCGTGGTCTGGGTGATATAGGCCACCGGCTGGTCCACCGGAATCGGCAGGCTGGCCACGTCGGCCTCGCACTGCACCAGATGCACCGGCGCGCCGACCTGGCCCATGGTGCCTTCCACTTCGGGATGGCCGGCATGGCCGATCAGGATCAGCGCGCGGCCATGGCTGACATAGCGCTTGCCCTGGTTGTGCACCTTGGACACCAGCGGGCAGGTGGCATCCAGCACCGGCAACCCGCGATCCTGCGCGGTCTTGACCACCGATTGCGGAACCCCGTGGGCGCTGAACACGGTCACGGCGCCTTCGGGCACTTCGTCCAGCTCCTCGACAAAGCGGGCGCCCTTGTTCTTCAGGGTGTTGACCACATGCTTGTTGTGCACGATCTCATGGCGCACATAGACCGGCTTGCCGTACTTCACGAGGGCGCGGTCGACGATGTCGATGGCGCGCACCACCCCCGCGCAGAAGCCGCGGGGTTGAGCCTGAAAGACTT
>CAYQZM010000177.1:0-11606 GCA_964421935.1 uncultured Rhizobium sp.
CTGCTGGCCCGCTGTCTTTCCACCGGTGTCAGGCCGCGCCAGCATGTGATGGTGACGCCGATCGTCTGGCCACCCACCGGCACCGGCACGCGTGACGGACCGATGCATGCCCTGGAGGCGATGGCGCGCCGGATCGAGCGCGAGGTGCCAGGCGTCTTGGCCGTCAATGTGGCGGGCGGCTATTCCTTTGCCGACATGCATGACGCGGGGCTGGGATTCAGCATCATCACCGAAGGCAGCGACGAAGGGGCCAGGGCGGCGCTGAAAGAACTCGGCGATTTGGCCTGGGACCAGCGGGCCGGCGGCATCCCCAAGGAGCATGATCTCGACGAGGTGCTGCGGGCTTTCAAGCCCGATCCCAAAGGCCCGCTGCTATTGGTCGAGCCGGCCGACAATATCGGCGGTGGCGGTCCGGGCGACTGCACCGATGTCATGCGCGCGCTGATCGCGCATGATATTCCCGGCAGTGGCGTCATCATCTGCGATGCCCAAGCCGTGGCCGCCTTGAAGGATACGCCCATCGGCGGCCGCAAGACCTTGCCCATCGGCGGCAAGGGCAGCCGTCTTGATCTGGGGCCCGTGACTCTGGAAGTCGAACTGGTCTCACGCAGCGGCGGTGATTTCGATCTGGAGGATATCCTCAGCCAGATGGTGGTGCTGGGCCGCAGCATCAAAATGGGTCCTTGCGCCGTGGTGCGCCACAAGGGCCTGACCGTTCTTCTCACCAGCCGGCGCGTGGCGCCGATGGATCTGGGCCAATGGCGCAGCCAGGGGATCGATCCGGAAAAGCTCTCCGCCATCGGCATCAAGGCGGCGGTGGGGCATCGCCGGGCCTATGACCCCATCGCGTCGGCCAGCTTTACGGTGGCGACGCGCGGGCCCTGTACCTCGGACCTCACGCGCCTACCATACCGCAAAATCCGGCGGCCCGTCTTCCCGCTGGGTTAGCCGATCTTCGAGGTGACGGCCTTCATCTCCAGATAGTTCGACAGCACCGCCTGGCCCATCTCGCGGCCCCAGCCCGACTGCTTGTAGCCGCCGAAGGGCAGGGCGCTATCGAAGACATGGTAGCAGTTGATCCACACCGAACCCGCCTTGATGGCATTGGCGATCTGGTGGGCCTTGCCGATATCGCGCGTCCACACCGCGCCCGCCAGGCCATAGATGGTGTTGTTGGCTTCGGCAATCAGCGCGTCGTCAGCCTCCTTGAAGGGCATGGCGACGACCACGGGGCCGAAGATTTCTTCTCGCACCACTTTCATGTCCGGGCGCGTGTCCACCAGGACCGTCGGCTTGACGAAATAGCCGGGGCCTTCCACGACGCTGCCGCCGGTGACGGCGCGGGCGCCTTCGTCCTTGCCCGACTTCAGATAGCCGCAGACCCGGCCATGCTGGATGGAGGAGACCATCGGGCCCATCTCGGTCTCCGGGTCCATGCCGGCGCCCAGCTTGATCTTCTCGGCATTGGCGGCGATGCCAGCCACCACCTTGTCGAAGACCTTCTCCTGCACGAACAGGCGCGAGCCGGCGTTGCAGCACTGGCCATGGTTGAAGAAGATTCCGGCCGTGGCGCCTGCAATGGCGGCGTCGATATCGGCATCGTTCAGGATGATGTTGGGCGACTTGCCGCCCAGCTCCAGGCTCACCCGGCGCAGGTCGTGCGATGCGGCCTTCACGATCAGCTTGCCCACTTCGGTCGAATCGGTGAAGGCGACCTTGTTGACATCAGGATGCGAGGCCAATGCCGCGCCGGCGGTTTCGCCAAAGCCCGGCACGATATTGACCACGCCGTCGGGAAGCCCGGCTTCCAGCAGCAGCTCTCCCAGCTTCAGGCCCGACAGGGGCGTTTCTTCCGCCACTTTGAGCACGACGGTGCAGCCGGTGGCGAGCGCCGGGCCCAGCTTCCAGGCGGCCATCAGCAGCGGAAAATTCCAGGGAATGATCTGGCCGACCACGCCGATCGGTTCGGGCCGGACGAAGGAGTGATATTCACCGGGCGACACCAGGTGCGAGAGGGTGATGTGCTTGCCTTCGATCTTGGTGGCCCAGCCGGACATATAGTGGAACAGGTCGGCGGAAAGCGGCACGTCAGCCACACGCGCCACAGCAAACGGCTTGCCGTTATCCAGGCTCTCCAGCTGCGCCAGCTCGTCCAGATGTTCCAGGATCAGGTCGCCGATCTTGTGAATCAAGCGGCCGCGCGCCGAAGGGCTCATCCTGCCCCATGGCCCGGTCAGGGCCCGGCGCGCCGCTTTCACGGCGGCATCGATATCGGCGGCATCGCCTTCCGCTACCGTGGCCAGCTTCTGTTCGCAGGCCGGATCCTGCACATCGAAGGTCTTGCCTGATTTGGCCATCACCCATTTGCCGTCGATCAGCATGGGGCGGGGCTTGGCCAGCCACTCCCGCAAGGACGCAGGCACATGTTCGAGCGGATTGACGCGGATGTTCATATTTTTCTCCCTGCTTGTTTCCCGCGCTTGAAGCGCGTGGTCCACCATTTGCCGCCCGCGAGGGCTTTCAGGGATCGCGAGGGCGACTGACCGGAACGCTACCGGAAAGGAGGGGGCTTTGCTACAAGGCTTGCGGGGCGGATATTGGTCGAGAGCGGGCTTTGCGCATTCTGGTTGCAGGATTTCAGCACGAAACCAACAGTTTCGCGCCATCGCCCACCACTTATGAAGATTTTGTGCGGGGCGGGGCCTTTCCCGCCCTGACCCGCGGTGCCGACGTGCTGCAAATGCGGGATGTGAATATCCCGATGGGCGGGTTCATCCGGGCCATGGAGAAAAAGGCGGAACTGATACCCGTGCTGTGGGCGGGCGCCACGCCGGCAGCCCATGTCACACGCGACGCCTTCGAGCGCATCGCTGGAGAGATCGTTTCGGCTGCAATGCAGCAAAAACCAGATGCGATTTATCTGGATCTGCATGGCGCCATGTATTGCGAGCATCTGGACGATGGGGAAGGGGAACTGCTGACACGGCTGCGGACAGCGATGGGGCCGCGCGTGCCGATCGTGGCCAGCCTGGACCTGCATGCCAATGTCACGACGCGCATGCTGGAAAAGGCCGACGCCCTGACGGCCTATCGCACCTATCCGCATGTGGACATGGCGGAAACGGGCGATCGGGCGGCTTTCCTGCTCTCGCGCATTGTGGAACGCAGCAACGCCCTTTATCGCGCGCAGCGCCGCATTCCCTTCCTGATCCCGCTCAACGCCATGTGCTCGCTGATGGACCCGGCCAAGTCCGTCTATGAGCGCATGGCCGTGGCGGAAAAGGATGGCGGCCTTTCGCTCTCTTTCACCCCCGCTTTTCCCGCGGCCGATTTTCCCGAATGCGGCCCGATGGTGTGGGGCTATGGCGAGACGGGGCTGGTGGAGGGTGAGGTCAACCGTCTTGCCGCCGAGATCATCTCGCGCGAGGCGTAGTGGATGGTGCCGCTGCTGGAACCGGAAGCGGCGGTGCGCGAGGCCATGCGCCTTGCCGCAGGCGCGAACCGCCCCGTGGTGATTGCCGATACCCAGGACAATCCCGGCGGCGGCGGGGATTCCGACACCACCGGCATGCTGCGGGCGCTGGTGGCGTGCGGCGCGACGGATGCTGCCATCGGCTTGATCGTGGACCCGGCTGCAGCTGCGGCCGCGCATGCCGCAGGTGCGGGCGCCGACATCACCATCGGCTTGGGCGGCCATTCGCGTGTCCCCGGCGATGCGCCGTTCGAGGCTGCCTACAAAGTCGAGCAATTGTCCGACGGTTATTGCCGCTATGACGGTCCGATGCTGCATGGCAAGGAGAGCCATCTGGGGCCATCGGCGCGCCTCTCCGTCGGCGGGGTGCAGATCGTGGTGACCAGCCACAAGGACCAGATGCTGGACCGCAATCTCTACCGTATGGCGGGCGTGGAGCCGGAAAAAATGAAAATTCTGATCAACAAAAGCTCGGTGCATTTCCGCGCCGATTTCCAGCCCATCGCCGAAGCGGTGCTGGTGGCCCGGGCGCCCGGTCCGTTGCTGGCCGATCCAGCCGATTATCCGTGGGAAAGGTTGGCGCCGGGGATGCGGCTTCGGCCGCTTGGCCCTGCCTTCAAGGGAGAAGCCGCGTGAAGGCGCGGCGGCTGGCGGCGCTGCTGGCGCTGGGCTTCTGCGGCGTCAGCCAGGCTCAGAACGCCAAGCCGGTGCGGATTTCCGTGGACGAGGGCACCTCCATGTCTGTGGCGGTGTCGCCGGATGGCAAATCCCTCGCCATGGATCTGCAAGGCAGCATCTGGGTACTGCCGGCCGCCGGCGGTGAGGCGCACCGTGTCACCGATCTGTTCAACGATGCCCGTCAGCCGGTCTGGGCGGCGGACGGCAAGAGCATCGTCTTCTTCGCCTATCGCGATGGCGGCTATCACCTCTGGTCGATTTCGCCCGACGGCAGCGGCCAGCGGCAGATCAGCCGCGGCATGTTCGACGAGCGTGAGCCGGCCGTCAGCCATGACGGCACGCGCATCGCCTTTTCTTCCGATCGCGGCAATCCGCTGGGCAGCGACTACAACATTTTCGTGCTGGATATGCGCAGTGGCGAAATCCGCCAGCTCACCCATGATCCGGCTGAAGACAGCATGCCGAGCTGGTCGCCGGATGATCGCCAGATCATTTTCGCCTCCACGCGCGACAACGGCCATGGCGTCTGGGCCGTGGATGCAGATGGCGGTGCGGAGCGGCGTGTGGCGCAAAGCTCCGCGCGCATCGATGCGGCAGCCCAGGCGCCAGACGGGGAGATTGTCGCCCAGGCCATCGATGGCGCCAGTCCCATCAATGGTCCGCATGGCTGGTTGGAAGTGAATGGCAGGTCCATCACCGGCGATGAGATGGTTTTTCCGTTTCGCCCCAGTTTCCTGCCCGATGGTATCTTTTACTATGTCGCGGACGGAAAGATCAGGCGCCGCCGTCTGAATGGTCCGGCCGAGACCATTCCCTTCACTGCGACATTGGACGTGACGCCGGTCGCCGGCACCTATGCGCGCAAAAAGCGTGATTTCGACAGCCAGACCCCGCGCAAGGCTTTGGGCATCGTGCGGCCGGTGATCTCGCCGGACGGCAAGACCATCGCCTTCAATGCCCTGGGCGACATTTATGTCATGCCAGTGGGTGGCGCGCCGATGAACATCACCCATGACGCGGCCTATGACTGCGATCCGGCCTGGTCGCCGGACGGCAGCCAGCTTGTCTATTGCTCGGACAAGGCGGGCGGCTTGCTGCAGCTCTGGCTGCGCGACATGAAGACCGGGCGGGAACGCCAGCTCACCCATCTTTCCACCCAGCCGATTTCTCCGACTTTTTCGCCAGACGGCAAGCGCGTCGCCTATCTGGATGTGGATGGGATGTGGCGGCGCGCTGGCATCGCCGTGGTCGATGTGGCGACGGGGGCCGTCCATCCGGTGCATGCCTCCATCTTCGCGCCCGGCGCGCCCACCTGGTCGCCGGACGGCAAGCGCATCGCGGTGGCGATGGTGGCGCCCTATTCCATCCGTTATCGCGAAGGCACCAACCAGGTGTTGACCATGTCGTCCACCGGCACGCCTGAAGCCAGTGACGACAAATGGTATGCGCCGGTACCGGGCCCTTCGATTGACGCGCGAGATTGGAACGGCCCGGTCTGGTCGCCCGACGGCACGCGCATGGCGGCGATCTATGAAGGTACCTTGACGGTGTTTCCGGTGGCGCCCACAGGCGAGCCGCTGGGACCGCCGCGCCACCTGACCAGCGAAATCGCCTATGCGCCAAGCTGGGCCGGTGACAGTCGGCACATTCTCTATCAGTCCAACGACAAGCTGCGGTTGCTGGATATCGAGACGGGCGAGGTGCGTACCATCCCGCTCTCTCTCACCTACCGTCAATATGTGCCCAAGAGCGACTATGTGGTGCATGTCGGCAAGCTGGTGGATGGCGTTGCCAGGACCACGCGCACCGACATGGACATCGTGATCCACGGCAACCGCATCGCCGCGGTCGAGCCGCACAAGGCCGGCCGCGCCGCCCTCGAGGCGTCGCAGCTCACCGCCATGCCGGGAATGATCGATTTCCACTCGCACCGGCAGAGCGATACCGGCGAACAGCAGGGCCGCTCGTTTCTCGCCTGGGGCGTGACCACGGTGCGCAGTCCGGGCGGCTTTCCGTATGAGGCGGTGGAAGACCGCGAGGCCTCCGATGCCGGCATCCGCGTTTCGCCACGCATTTTCGACACCGGCCATCTGATGGAATGGCAGCGGGTCTACTACAAGATGGGCGTGGCCATTTCCTCCAATGCCCAGCTCGATATGGAGCTGGAACGGGGCCGAATCCTCGGCTTCGACATGTTCAAGTCTTACGTCCGGATGCCCGACCTGCAGCAGCGCCACATTGTGGATTTTGCGCATCATGTCGGCGTCCCGGCTTCCAGTCATGAAATCTATCCCGCCGCTTTTGACGGCATCGACAGTGTCGAGCATGTCGGCGGCACCTCGCGGCGGGGTTATTCGCCGAAGAACACGCTGGACCACACCTATGACGACGTGGCGCGGATCATCGGCGGCGCACGCATGACCATGACACCGACCCTGATCCCGGAAACCCGGGTATTCCTGGATGAGCATCCCGAGCTGCGCCGCGATCCCCGGCTGGAACTGGACGCGCCCTGGCTGAAGGCGCAGATTCTCAATTCCGCGCCGCAGAACCCGCTCTCCGCCGCCGCCAATGGCAAGGAAGTGATGGATGTGTTCAGGGCGGGTGGGCGGATCGTCGCCGGCACGGATGAGCCGGAAGCCCTGTATCTGCACAACGAGCTGGCGGCCTATGTCCGCTTCGGCATGAGCCCTTATGAGGCGCTGCGCGCCGCCACCGTGGTGCCGGCTGACTTTCTGGGTCTCGATGCCGGGGTGATCGCGCCAGGCAAACTAGCGGATATCGTGCTGGTAGACGGCGATCCGCTTCAGAACATCGCTGACACCACCAAGGTCCGCCGGGTGATCGCCAATGGCCGCATGTTCACCATCGAGGATCTGGTCTCCGGCAAGGCCAGGAATGCGCCGCGCTGAACTTGCTATTTTTCATCTTCGCAGGTGCGAAGGCATTACGGCGCGGTAACCTCGTGATATAGTCGCGGCCTTGCAGACCAAACCATGCTGAAGGTGGCGGCCATGGGCACAAAGAGTCTCGCAGTAAGCATCATTGCGCTGATGGGGTTGGCGGCTGGACCGAGCGGCGGCCAGACCGGTGCAGGCGTCGCCATCGATGGCGATGATATCGGTGGGACAGTGACGGGAGCCAAGGGGCCGGAAGCCGGTGTCTGGGTGATCGCCGAAACCTCCGAGCTTCCCACCAAGTTCGCCAGGATTGTCGTCACCGACGATCGCGGCCACTTCGTCATTCCAGACCTGCCCAAGGCCACTTACAGCGTCTGGGTGCGCGGCTATGGCCTGGTGGATTCGCCCAAGCAGCGTGTGGCGCCCGGCAAGCTGGTCGACCTGAAAGCCGTGCCGGCTCCCGATGCCAAATCCGCGGCGGCCTATTATCCCGCGCTCTACTGGTACGCGATGCTGCATATTCCGCCGAAAAGCGAATTCGCCGGCGCCAAACCGGATGCAAACGGCGTGACCATGGATCAGGGCCGCTGGCTCGACATCGTCAAGACCGACGGCTGCTATACCTGTCATCAGCTCGGCGATCTGGCGACACGGACCTTCCCGCCCTCGCTGGGCAAATTCCCTTCGGCGAAAGATGCCTGGGAACGGCGCATCCAGAGCGGGCAGGCCGGCACCTCCATGATCAACGCCATCGGCCGCCTTGATACCCAGAAAGCGCTGGGTCTGTTCGGCGACTGGACCGATCGTATCGCCAAGGGTGAATTGCCTTTTGCCAAGCCGCCGCGGCCCAGCGGTGTGGAGCGCAATATCGTGGTGACCTTGTGGGACTGGAACGCGCCCACCCATTATCTGCATGACGAGATCTCCACCGACAAGCGCGATCCGCATGTCAACGCCCACGGCACGCTCTATGGCTCGCCGGAGGAAAGCACCGACCTGATCCCAACCCTCGATCCGGTGAAAAATGCACGCGGCTCGGTCAAGGCCTTCCCGCGCGATGCGGAAACGCCAACCACCAAGGACAATGAGATTCCCGCCCCATCGCCTTACTGGGGCATGGAGAAAGTGTGGGACAGCCAGACCAACATTCACAATCCGATGTTCGATGCCAACGGCAAGGTATGGCTCACGGCGCGGGTGAGGGGCCCGGACAATCCGGCCTTCTGCAAGGCGGGTTCGCAGCATCCGTCGGCCAAATATTTTCCCACCGAAAGGTCGGGGCGCCATCTGGCCGTCTATGACCCCGCAACCAAGAAATACACCCCGATCGACACCTGCTATTCAACGCATCACCTGAATTTCGCCTCTGATGCCAATGACACCTTGTGGACCAGCGGCGGGGGCGACGTGGTCGGCTGGCTCAATACCAAGGAGTTCCTGAAGACCGGCGACGCGCAGAAGGCGCAAGGTTGGACACCCCTGATCCTGGATACCAATGGTGACGGCAAGGCCGGGTCCTATACCGAAGCGGGCCAGCCGCAGCAGCCGGGCAAGGACATGCGCATCCGTGCCGGTTTCTACGGCGTGTCGGTGAGCCCGGTAGATGGCTCGATCTGGGGTTCGACCATCGGCTATCCGGGCGGCGTGGTGCGGCTGGTGCCAGGCGCCAATCCGCCGGCCACGGCGCTGGCGGAGATCTACTATCCGCCGATGGACGACCCCAAGGCGAAGATTCACGGCTTCTCGCCGCGCGGCATGGATATCGACCGCCATGGCGTGGTGTGGATGCCGCTGGCCAGCGGCCAGCTTGCCAGCTTCGATCGCAGCAAGTGCAAGGGGCCGCTGAACGGGCCGAAAGCCACTGGCAATCAGTGTCCGGAAGGCTGGACGCTCTATCCCTTCCCGGGGCCGCAGTTCAGAGGTGTCTCCACGCCAGGCAGCGCCGAAGCCAGCTATTATGTCTGGGTGGACCAGTTCAACACTTCGGGCCTGGGCGCGAACACGCCGATCGCCACCGGCAATGCCTCGGATGGGTTGCTGGCGCTGGTGAAGGGCAAGTTCGTAACCCTGCGCGTGCCATACCCGATGGGCTTCTATGCCAAGGGCCTGGACGGGCGCTTTGACGACCACAGCGGCAGCTGGAAGGCGAGCGGCCTGTGGTCGACCTACGCCACCCGGACACCGCAACACATCGAGGGTGGCAAGGGGACCACCAGCAAGGTGGTGCATTTCCAGATCCGGCCCGATCCTTTGGCACATTGAACGGTATGCAGATTGGCAGAGTGAGTGTTGGCCTGTTGGGCGCCTGCCTGCTGGGCTACCTGCTGCTGCGGCTGGATGTTTCCACCGTCTTTACAGCCCTGGGCCATGCCGGCTGGTTGGGCTTCGGACTGGTGCTGACAGGTGGATTGTTGCTCACGCTCTGTCTCAGCAGCGGGCTTTATCCGTTTATTGTTGAACAGGTTTCCCCATTGTCAGTCCCGCTGGCGCGGCAGGTGCGGGACTCGGCCGGTGATATCCTTCCGTTCACCCAGGTCGGCGGCATTGCGGCGGGCATACGGGTGCTGATCCTGGCCGGCCTGTCCCCCGCCCGGGCGATCGCGGTCGGGATGGTGGATGTCACCACCGAGCTTCTGGCCCAGAGCCTCTTCATTCTGCTGGGTCTGTTCCTGGCAGCACCGGCCATGCGGGCCGACCCGCACTGGGCACCCTGGCTGGGCTGGCTGGTCGGCGGTACGGCGCTGTTCGCTTTTGCCATTCTGGGTTTCGCGGTGGCCCAACTTGCCGGCAGCCATCTGGCCGAGAAAGTGATGCGCCCGGCCACCTTTGGCGCCGGCGCCACGGCCTTTCGCGAGGCGGTGCATCAGCTCTATCGCCAGCGGGCGCGGGCGGCGCTGTCGGTGGTGCTGCATCTCTTCGGCTGGTGCGCCAGCGGGTTGTGGCTGTGGCTGGTTTTCCGCGTGTTGGGTCACGCCATTTCTCCAGCCTCCGCCATCGCCATCCAGGCGCTTTTGGAAGGATTGCGCAGCGCCACGGTATTTATCCCCGCCGCCATTGGGGTTCAGGAGGCTGGATATGCGGCGCTGGCGCCTCTGTTCGGGCTGGGGCCGGAAGTAGGGCTGGCCGCGTCACTGCTGCGGCGCGCCCGTGACGTCACGATCGGCGTGCCGGTGCTGCTGCTGTGGCAGTTTGTGGAGGCACGCCGGATCGGTAAGATGACGCAGAAGCCGTTGGCAACGGACCGATAAACGGAGGAATCCATGGCTGCGACACGCCGCAATTTCTTTTCCTGGACACGAAACGTGCTCGCGGCCACCGGCCTGGTGGGCGCGGCACCCGCGGCGGCGGACGCTGCCGTTGCCGGCGAGGATTATTACGCCAAGCTGGGCGTCACCAAGATCATCAATGCCGCCGGCACCTATACGGCGCTGACCGCCTCCATCATGCCGCCGTCCGTCCAGGCCGCGGTGGCCGACGCAGCCAAACATCCGGTGCGGCTGGCGGAACTGCAGCAGAAGGCGGGCGAATATATTGCCCGGCGGCTGAAATGCGAGGCGGCCCTGGTCAGCGCGGGCGCCGCGTCGGCGCTCACTTTGGGCACGGCCGCCTGCATGACCGTCGGCAATCGGGCCGCCGCCGCCCAACTGCCGCTCGATGTTTCGAATTTGAAGAACGAGGTCATCATCCAGAAAGGCCATCGTTATGGCTATGATCATTCCATCAGCGTTTGCGGCATTCGCTTTGTCGAGGTGGAAACCTTGGACCAGTATGAAGCGGCCTTCACCCCGAAGACGGTGATGTGCCACTTCTTCAATGCTGCCGAACAGGGTCAGATCAGTCGCGAAAAATGGATCGAGGTGGCGCACCACCACGGTGTGCCCTGCTTCAACGATGCCGCCGCCGACGTGCCGCCGATCTCCAATCTGTGGAATTACACCCAGATGGGGTTCGATCTGGTGACCTTCTCGGGCGGCAAGGGGCTGCGGGGACCGCAGAATGCGGGCCTTTTGCTGGGCCGCAAGGATTTGATCGAAGCCGCCGGCTGGAGCAACAGCCCCCATGACGAAACCGTGGGCCGCGGCATGAAGGTCGCCAAGGAGCAGATCATCGGCATGGTGGCGGCTGTCGACTGGTATCTGTCCCAGACCGACGAGGGCATGCAGGCCGAATTCCGCCACCGCGCAGAGCGCATCGCCGCCGCGCTGAAGGATATTCCCAGCGTGACGCATGAAATCGTCGTGCCGCCGCTGGCCAATGCGGTGCCGCATCTGGTGATCCGCTATGACCAGACCCGGGTGCGCAAGACACCGCTGGAAGTGGCGCAGACCTTGCGCGAGGGCTCGCCGGCCATCGAACTCAACCCGTCAACGGGGCGCAAAGGCGGATCGGCCGGTCTGCCCAATACCGAGCATGCCATTCTTGTCGGAGTGTGGATGCTGCAGCCTGGCGAGGACCTGGTGGTAGCGCGTCACCTGCGCGAGGTGTTGTTGAAGGCTGCGGCGTAACGAGAATCCTCACCCTTCGACAAGCTCAGGGTGAGGATGGAATACAATCCT
>CAYQZM010000178.1:0-4179 GCA_964421935.1 uncultured Rhizobium sp.
GGCGCGCTTGAACCCGGTCAGCACTTCTAGGATGGCGCGGTTTCGGTCCAGCCAGCCTTTTTCGAACGCCGCCGACAGCATCGCGTATTCGCCCGACACCTGATAGGCGAAGGTCGGCACCGCGAAACGCTCCTTCACCCGGCGCACCAGGTCCAGATAAGGCATGCCCGGCTTGACCATCACCATGTCGGCGCCCTCGGCCAGGTCGAGCGCAACCTCGCGCAGGGCCTCATCGCCATTGGCCGGATCCATCTGATAGCTGCGCTTGTCGCCGGTCAGCGATTTGGCCGAACCCACCGCATCGCGGAACGGGCCATAGAAGGCGGAGGCATATTTGGCGGCATAGGCCATCAACAGGATGTTGTGATGGCCCGTCTTCTCAAGCGCGGCGCGGATGGCGCCGATGCGCCCGTCCATCATGTCGGACGGCGCGATGATGTCGCAACCGGCCTCGACCTGCACCAGGCTCTGGCGCACCAGCATGTCGATGGTGGCATCGTTGTGGACATCGCCGTCGCGCAGAAGGCCATCATGACCGTGGCTGGTATAGGGATCGAGCGCCACATCGCACATCACCCCGATCTGGGGCACCGCCTGCTTGATGGCGCGCACGGCACGGCAGACCAGGTTGTTGCTGTTCAGCGCTTCGCGGCCGTCTTCGGTCTTCAGTGACGCCGGCGTCTGCGGGAACAGCGCGATCACCGGAATGCCCAAGCCGGCGGCTTCCCGGGCCGCGTTCACCACCAGGTCCACCGACAGACGCTCCACCCCGGGCATGGAAGAAACCGGCTCTCGCCTGTTCTCGCCCTCGATCACGAAGAGAGGCCAGATGAAGTCGGCGGGCGACAGCGTGTTTTCCGCCACCAGGCGGCGCGTCCAATCGTGCCGCCTTAGCCGGCGCATTCGAATTTGTGGGTAGCTGCTCATCGACGTTTCTTTTGGTCGCTCCGGCTTTCGCCGACGCTCCTGTCTTGCCAATTCGGGGCTGGGCACGCAAGTCTCGGCCGCCCAAAGCGTTAGTGACCCCAAAAGATGCGCGTTACCGACCCCCATATTAAGAGCGAGAAACAGGGCGCACTGGGCCTTCTGACCCTGGACCGGCCCAAGGCCCTCAATGCCCTGACCCACGGCATGATTGGCGCCATCACCGCCAGCCTGACGGCCTGGGCGGCCGACGACAGCGTGAAGGCCGTGGCCATAAAAGGCGAGGGGGATCGCGCCTTCTGTTCCGGCGGGGATATCCGCGCCGTACAGCAGGCGATCGTGACGGGCAGCAATGCGGGCGCCGACCTCCTGCGCGACGAGTACCGCATGAACGCCCTGATCGGCGCTTACCCCAAGCCGTACATCGCGCTGCTGCATGGCATCACCATGGGCGGCGGCGCCGGCGTCTCGATCCATGGCAGCCACCGCCTGGCCGATGCCTCGTTGATGTTCGCGATGCCGGAGACCGGCATCGGCTTCATTCCCGATGTCGGCAGCAGCCATTTCCTGTCACGCCTGCCGGACCGGCTGGGTCTTTATCTGGGCCTGACCGGGAGCAGCATCGGGCTTGGCGATGCGATGGCGGCAGGCCTTGTCACCCATGCCGTGGCGCGTAGTGATTTCGGCGCCGTCATTGCGGCGCTTGCCGGCGGGCAGAGCGTCGATAAAGCCGTCGCGCCGTTCGCGCGCAAGGCAGAAGCGGGACCGCTGGCGGCGCATCGCCGCCGCATTGCCACGATTTTCGCGGGCTCGTCGGTCGAAGCGATACTGGAACGGCTGGACCGTGACGGTAGCGACTTCGCGATTGCCGCAGCGCAGACCATGCGCACGCGTTCGCCCACCTCACTCAAGCTGGTGTTTCGCGAAATAAAAGAAGCCGAAAAGCTTTCGCTGAACCAGTGCCTGGCCATGGAGTTTCGCCTGGCGGTGCGCGTGCTGTCGGGCCACGATTTCCGCGAAGGCGTGCGCGCGGCGCTGGTGGACAAGGATCGACGCCCCAAATGGGAGCCAAGTTCCCTCGCCGGCGTTGGTGACACGGGGCGTTTCTTCGCGGCGCTGGACGATAATGAGCTGTTCTGATTTTAGGAAAAATTTTTACGTTTTGTTTGCCTTGCCTTGCAACAGTCACGCGTACTGCCGAAGTGTTGCCACCGGATGCGCGCATTTTACGCGTCCTTAACAGATGGCGCCCTAATGTGACTGCAACAACAGGTGGGTCCCGCAAAAGCGGGCAAAAGGCGAAAATGACGGCTTTGGCCAAACCGCAAGCGGCGGCGGCGCTGGGTGGCGCTTCCTCGCTCCGAAAGAATTATCTCGAGACGCTCAATCTCGTGGAGCGGCTGCATCGCCAGCTGCTGGACGTGATCAAGGACGAGCTCGATCGCCGCGATGAGCGCGAAATCAACTCGGTCCAGGCGCTGCTGCTGTTCAATGTCGGCGACCAGGAACTGACCGCCGGCGAGCTGCGCACCCGTGGCCACTATCTGGGCTCCAACGTCTCCTACAATCTCAAGAAGCTGGTGGAAGGCGGTTATATCCATCACGAGCGCTCCGAAGTGGATCGCCGCTCGGTGCTGGTGCGCCTGACCCGCAAGGGCGAGGCGGTGCGCGACATGCTGCGCGAGCTGTTCGACCGCCATCTGGTCTCGCTGGAAGCGGTGGGCAATGTCGCCTCGGACAATCTCGAAGTCCTGAATGTCACCCTCAAGCGCATGGAGCGCTTCTGGATCGACCAGGTGAGATTCAGGCTGTAAGTCCTGTCCTTCGAACGAATTTGAATGGCTGCCGCGAGGCGGCCATTCTTTTTTGTGCCCCGACTCAAGCTAGTCTGGCCCCATGAAGGGGCTGATCGCCATACTCTCGCGGCATGGGCGTTTCTACATCTCGCTCGGCCTGGGCGTGGCGACGGCGCTCATGACCGGGCTGATGGGCTTCGATGCGCCGCTGCTGGCCGGCGGCGATGTCTTCTATCTGGTGTTCCTGGGGCTGTGCCTGGTGATGATCGCGGGCCAGAGGCCCGGCGATCTCAAGCGCCGGGCCAAGACCGAGGACGAGGGCGTCGGCGTCGTTCTTTTCATCATCCTCGTCACCATGGGTTTCTTCATCTATGGGGTTTTCACCGCCCTCAACAAGAAGCATGGCCTGGATGTGCCGCCCCTGATCCTGGCGGGCCTCGGGGCGCCGCTGGGCTGGGCGGTGCTGCACACCGTCATGGCCTTCCATTATGCCGACATCCATTACTTCGATGATCCGGACGTGCAGGGCGATGAAAAGGATCTGTCGTTTCCCGGCAACGGCGATCCGGGACCGTGGGATTTTCTCTATTATTCCTTTGTCGTGGGCATGACCGCGCAGGTCTCCGACGTGCAGGTGATGACCACCGAGATGCGCAAGCTCACGCTGTTCCATGGCGTGGTGTCGTTCTTCTTCAACACCGTCTTCATCGCCATGGCGGTGAATGCCGCGGTGGCACTTGCGGCCACCTAGCGCCGTGGAGGTCGTGGCACAAACGCGTTGACCCTGCGCCGGTAATCGGCATAGCCGGGGCGGCGGCTGACGATATTCTCTTCCGCCAGGTTGATGCCCGACACCGTCAGCAACAGCACGGTCACCAGGATCGGCGACAGCAGCAGCCAGATCTGGTGGCTGGCGTCATAGCCGATCAGGAAGAAGCCCCACCACAGCACGCATTCCCCGAAATAATTGGGATGGCGCGACCAGGCCCACAGGCCGCGGTCCAGCACCCGGGCGCGGTTGCCCGGGTCGCCGCGGAAGGCGGAAAGCTGGCTGTCCGCCAGGGTCTCGAAGATCAGCCCGGCGGCGGCCAGCCCGATGCCGAGATAACCGGCCCAGCCCATCGGCATGTGGCTGTAGAGCAGGGCAGCCACAAGCGGCGCGGGAATGAACCAGATGAGAATCGCTTGCAGCAGAAACACCTGGATCAGGCTCAGCCACCACCAGTTTCGCCCGAAGTGCTGACGCATGGTTACATAGCGCCGGTCTTCGCCACCCTTGGTGTTCAGGCGCCGGGTCAGGAGATGGGCCACCAGGCGAAAAGCCCAGAGATTGACCAGCAATAGCACTGCCGAGGCGCGCGTGCCGCCCGCCCCGCCCAGCCAGGCGGTGATGTCCACCACCCCCGCCATGCCCGGTCCCCAGAACAGGTCGGCGATGCCCGCATCCTTCAGGCGCAGT
>CAYQZM010000179.1:0-2785 GCA_964421935.1 uncultured Rhizobium sp.
CGCCATTGTTCCGGCATCGGGATCAATGACATGCCGGGCCTGTTGTTCGTTTTTGTACCAGCGGCGTTTGCCGGCCTGGTCCGGACAGCCATGACCATCCGCGCCCCAGCGCAATTCCACGCAATGATAGGGATCGAAGGACATGGCGAAGAGCCGGTGCGAGATGTCATCGAAACTTATTGGTAACGGTTTTTTGTCGCTGGTGAGGATGGTGACAGTGCAGGCCCTGCTTTCGCGGTCATAGGCGCCGAGCAGATCGGTTTTGAGATCGGTGCCGTCATAGGCGACACGGGAATCGCGGTTCAGCCATTGGCTGATCATCTTCGACAGCTCCTGGCGGAAGGCCACGAAAGCGGCGCGCAGCCGCGCATCCCGCGCCGGGGTGGCATAGGCTTCCCACTCGCCGTCCTCGCTGCTGTAGATGTTGGACGGAATTTCCGACGGATGCAGCTTGGCGGAGATGCCATTGGCCACCGCCTGGTTGATCGCCTGGGCCCGGTCATTGAGGTCATTGCAGAGCGTGCCCATGGTGGCCTCAAGCTCATAGACCGGATTGAAATCGGTGCGCCCGCCCGACACCGCGACGCGGGCATATTCGTAATAGCCCAGCGCCGCGATAGCGCCAGCGCGGTGGCTCCGAGCCCTCGGTGCCCAGATACTGCACCAGGGAGAAATCGCGGATCTGGCGGTTGCGCGCCAGGGCGTAATGGCCACCGACCAGAGCGCCGGCCTGCCAATGCGCGTCCTGAAGTTGCTGCGGCCGCCAGTTCTTGAGGCCCCCGCCCAAGAGGGCCGGACTCTGGCCGAATTGCGGGCCATAGACGCTGCGCGAAATGGTGAAGTCGGGATGGGCGTCCATGTAATAGATGCGCCCGGCCTCATCGACGCGATAGACGATGCCGACATGGGCGTTGGTGTCATAGATCACCGTGCCGGGACGGATGCTGCCGGGCTGCAAGGTGGGCGAATAGAAATCCGCCGGGATCTCGCCGTCGCCGGCGGCATCGACACGGAAGGTGCCGGAATAGACATTGTCCAGCATGGTGCGGATGGCGGCCGGCGCATCGATGCCGCCGCCATGATCGATCAGGCCCGCACGGCTGAGCACATGGTTGGAGCGGTGGCCGAAGCGCGAGCCGGTGACGCCATCGGCATAGGAAAAGGGCAGCCCGTTCTTCCAGGCGTAATAGGCGCGCAGCAGATAGGGCAGCTTGGCGCAATCCACATCGATGTCGAGGAAGTGGGCGTCGCTGCCCCGCCAGGGATTGGCCGGATCGCGCAGGCAGCTTTGGGAGGAGGAACAGCCGGAATCGCCCAGCGCGGTGACGAAGCGGCCAAAGCCCGCCTCGTCGGACGCATCCCAATGGTCCTTGACGATTCGCCACGAATAATTCGGGGGGGCGGCCTGGGCGCCCACACTGCCCAGCAACAAGATCAGGAAAATGAGAAAGACCCGCATAACCCTGTTTTAACGCTACCGGCGGGTGGCGGTGCGGGATAAGGCGCGGTGTCGTTAATGGCAGGGTTCGGGATTGACCAAGGACTCAAGGCGCTTGCCGTCCAGGCTGAGATAGGCGCTGTCGCCGCCCCGTGCGGGGCGTACCCGCCCCCGGGGGCCGCTGCGGGCCAGGGGCACGGCGATGCTGTCCGGCACCGGAACATGGGTGTCACCCACATCGGCCGGGGGCACCGGATTGCCGTTCACGTCGCTGCCGGCCGCATAATCGACCCCGGCCGCGCAAGGGCTGGTCGGGCCGCCGTCCAGCAACGGGTCGGACTTATGGGGCTGGGCCATGGTGCCGGCCAGCGCCGGAGGCGCCGCCAGCAGCGCCAAAAGGGCGGTCCATTTCGCGAAATAAAATTGCGTGTGTTGCATTGCAATATGTTTAGTTATTTCGTGACTCCGGCGACAAACCACTATATCAACCAAAGCCATAAAAGAACGTGACCGCGCTAGAACGGCCAAGTTCGGGGAGAATTCGAAGGCCGGAGCCATGGCTCCGGCCTTTTCGTTTGGCGCCTTCAGGCCACGGCCATTCCGAGATTTTCGTAGACGCGGATCGCGCCGGCATTGTCCGCCTGAACCTTCAGATCAACCGACCGCGCGCCCCGATCCCGGAACGTCCGGAAGGCGGTCAGCAGCAAGGCGGTCGCAACACCGTGGCGGCGCCAACCGGGATCGACGGCCAGGTCTTTGACGAAGGCCGACGTCCAGCACTGCGCCACACCGACAAGGCTGTCAGCGGACCAGGCCGTGAAGCAGAGCGCGGGATCGTACTCACTGTCGGTCACGAGTGTGTCCCACCATCCCGCGAAGGTCTCGACGGTACCGCCGCCATTGGCGTAAGCGGCCTGCAGCAGCGCATGAACCGCGCGCGCGTCCCCAGACATGAAGGGCCGAAGCGCGACGTCCTCCGGCCAGACGGGCGCCGCGACGGGCGCGGCCAGATCCCGGCGCATGCGGATCACATCCCTCACAATTCCAGCCAGCCGAAGCCGATCAGGGCATAGAAGACGGCCCACAACACCGCCGCCACCACCAGGGCGATCAGCGCCTTCTTCTTCAGCATGGGATTGAGTGGCGCGCCGCTTTCCGGATCGCGCTCACTGCCCAGGCCGATCGGCAAGAGGCAGAACAGGCACAGAAACCACAGCACCGCATAGGCGCTGAACAGCACGACATAATGCAGGCCGCCGGCAATGCTCATAGCTCTGTCACCAGAACACGGGTGATCGGTTTTTTGCCCCAAGCTTCCTGCGCCGCGCGCCGCGCCGCGCGCCGCAC
>CAYQZM010000180.1:0-5489 GCA_964421935.1 uncultured Rhizobium sp.
CTGGCAGGCCATGTACCGCCACGCCTTCTATCGCGGCGACATCATCCTGTGCAGTGCGCTGTCGGCGGTGGACATCGCCATGTGGGACATCAAGGGCAAGGCGCTGGGCGTGCCGGTCTATGAGCTGTTGGGCGGGCCCACCCGCGACCGCATCAAATGCTATGGCCAGGCTGAGAGCGTGGAAGAGACCAAGACCCATGTCCTGGCGGCGGGCTACAAGTCGATGAAGACATCCGTCTCGTCCACCCGCGGGCGGCTGTCACGCGCCTCCGAAAGCCCGTACTACATCGACGGCTTTGTCGAGAAGGTGAAGGCGATCCGCGATCTGGTCGGGCCCAACTTCGATCTGGGCATCGAGATGCATGGCGAGCATGAACCGCCGGCGGCGATGCAGATCATCAAGGCGATCGAGCCCTTCCGCCCCTGGTTCTTCGAGGAGCCGATCCAGTTCCAGAACCTGCCGTTGATGGCCGAGATGGCCAAGAAGACCACGGTGCCCTTCGCCACCGGCGAGCGCATGGTGACCAAGTGGCAGTTCCGCGATCTGTTGACGGCGGGCGCCGCCCAACTGCTGCAGCCCGACATCACCCATACCGGCGGCATCACCGAGTTGAAGGCGATCGCGGCGCTGGCCGAAGCCTTCTATGCCGACATGCTGCCCCATTCCAAGGAAGGCATGATCGGCTTTGCCGCCTCCATGCATGTGGCGGCGTCGATCCCGAACTTCCTGGCGCATGAGGTGCCGAGCCTGCAGGCGGTGAGCGGCGGCCCGAAGGTAGAGCGCAGCCCGTTGGGCAAGGGCTATCTGACGCGCGAGCTGGTGATGACTGAGGGCAATATCATCCTCAAGGGCAATATCGACGGCCCCGGCCTGGGCGTCGCGCTGGACGAGCATCTGGTCGATAACGAGCGCGGCGTTCCCGAATGGACCTTCCCGGAAATGTGGGATGCCGTGGATGGATCGGTGCGGGATCACTGACGTCAGAATTCAAACCGGTCGGCGATCTGGATGCGCTTCCCTTGAGCGCGAAGACGACATGGATATTGGTCACGACACAGCTTCGTAGGCCACCAGGACTTCGCCATCGTCAAAGCGTTGGAGACGGCACCTTACCGAGAGCCCCTTCCAAAACTCGACTTCTGCGTCCTCGCCCCGGCAATCCAGTATCCGGTAAATATCGTCCCTAACATGTTCCGCATCGACTGGTGCCCATACAGGCACCGCCTCACGCGGAAGGTAAACGTAGATCGTTGTGGCGGTCATCCCCGCCAAATTACCCCAGCCCCCCGAAGTACAAGAAGAGCCTTTGGAACGTTGCTATCTAATACCAGGGGGCGATAGCTGTTAGTCTTCGGTAGGCTGGGAGACGACCGGATGAGGCTGTCGGCGCGAACAACGGGGCGGTTATTGGCTGCACTAATAATTGGTCTGGTCGCTATATTGATTGCCTCCGCGATTCTTAAACCCCGGCTGGGGCCAGGCCCGATACCTATCGGTCGCCATTATTTTGGGAACTGAAGTCCCTTCAGCGACCGAACAGCGCATCAATAAATTTGAGTGTACGCGCCAGGGCCTGGTCGTTAGCGGCGCGGGTGGTCTGTGGCGTCTTGCCGACAAAGTCGTGACCCACATCGGGGATGGTGAGCGTTTCGACCGGCACCTTCAGCTCCGCCAGCCTTTTCGCCATGGCCTGTGACTGGGTGATCGAGACCGCCGTGTCGGCGGCGCCCTGGATGATCAGCATTGGCGGCGCTGCCGAGGAGGCAAAGGTCATGGGATCGGCCGTGGCAATGTCGGCCGGGCCGCAGGGGGCGCAGCCCAGGAAGGCGACAACGTCGGGGTCATTCGCTTCCTGTGACAATTGCAGATCGCCATACCAGCTCACCGCGCCCTGAACGCAGGCATCGCCGCCGGATGGTGGGGCGAACTCTTTCCGGCCACAGGTCATCGCCACCAGCGCGGCAAGCTGCCCGCCCGAGGAATTGCCCCATATCACTGCCCGCGCCGGATCGATGTGATACCGCGCGGCATTGGCCCGAAGAAAGGCGAGCGCGGCCTTGGCGTCCCGCACCTGGGCGGGAAACCGGGCTTCGCCGCGCAGCCGGTAATTGACGGACGCGACCACATAACCGTGTGCCGCCATCGCCGCGAGCTCGGCAGGAAAATCCGCGATGCCCAGGGTGGTCCGCGCATCGCCATTCTTCAGCGATCCGCCATGCACGAACAGGATCAGCGGAGCGGGCTTGGTCTGGGCTGGTGGCTGGTACAGATCCAGGGTCAGCGGCCGATAGCCGGTATAATGCGCATAGACCAGATCGGGTGTGCCGCGCACGCCGCCCGCAAACGCGACCGTGTGGGCGGGATAGCCGTCGGGGGACTGGGCTTTCACCGCCAGCGGTAAAAACAGCACCGTCAGGACAATCGCGGCGCGCACGATCATGAATTCCCCACCCCTGGCCTTAAGCTAGGGGCAGAGGAATAAATTGCGCAACCCGCGGGGCAGGCGCGTCTTCAGGCCGTCGCGAGATTGGACCCTGCCGGGCGGACCAGCAGAATGGTCTCTACCGGCCGTTCCTCTTCCACCTGGATCACCGGATACCGGCGGCCCCGGGCGGCAATGATGGCGCGGGCGACCATCTGCCATCGATCAAAGCCGGCGTCGTCGCCTCGCTCCAGCGCCCGGTCCATTTCTTCACCGGCGCGGAGTTCGGCATTCCCGCGAAATTGGTCCAGCATCTGGAAGGCAGCTTCCAGAACGTCGTCTTCTTCCATGTTTCGCCCCCCGGCGAACAATAAGATTCTTGGTTGATATAGCCCTCTTACCGCCACGTATCCAGATAGGATACCACGTTAACTATATTTTTCTGCATGTTCCAGAGTGGCACAATAAATACCTGGGGATAACTGAACTGTCATAACTTGCGATGGTATCCAAATTGGATATAGTTAATGCCACGCGGGGTGGGGCGTATCTATTCCCTTCGGAGGGCGGACAGAAACGGTGAACATCCCGGCCACGCCCATTGCGACGACACAAGCCACCGGCTTTCTGCCGGAGTGCCTGAGCGCATTGGCCGCCGGCCCGGATTGGGCGCCTGACCCGGACACGGCGACCATCGAACGGCTGGCGCCGCACATCTTCGTCCTGGAATGCCAGGCTAGCGGTCCGCCCATCTACCGCTGCGCGGGACGTGCCATCCAGGCCGCCCTCGGCTTCGATCCATGCGGCGAAGGCTTTTACCAAGACTGGAATGTCGAAGCGCCGGCGATCCTGCAGCCCTATTTCGACAGGTCGGCGCAATGCCACTGGGCCTTTCGCCTGTCCTCTTTCGGGCCCGGCCCGGATGCGCGCCAGCATCACTTCGAGACCGTGCTGATTCCGGTGCTGTCCGACGATCCCGGCAAGAGCTGCTTTATCGGCATCAGCCTGATGCAGCGAGATTCCAGGCCGGAGACGGGACCGCAAGGCACCGGGCAGCAACTCGAGCAGGTGTCGTATCTGGGCGAAGGGGGGCCGATGTCATGAGGCCAGGCACCTGCGCACTGGAGGCAAGGCCGCCGCGCGCCCGTCCTGTTCGCGCCAGCCGGTCCGGCAAATGGTCCGCCAGGCGGACATTGGTGTTTATCGTCTGCGCGTCGGGCCTGATGTGGGCATCGATCGTCTGGATCGGCGTTCGCTATCTTTGAGCCGCACGCTCAGGCGCGGCGGCGGCGCGACTTCAGCGAGGGCGCATCCGGCAAGGCGGGAAAATCGTCCATCCCGGATTTGCCCTGCTCCCAGCGCCGGAATGTCACCAGCAGGTCGTTGGCGATCCGCACCAGTGCGACCCGGTCTTCGATCGGCAATTGCGCGACAATGTCGAGGATTTCCCGCTCTTCGGCCCCGTGCTGGCATGCGACCGTGTCTTCCGGCAGCAGATCGGACATCTTCACATCCAGGGCGCGCGCCAGCCGGGACATCCATTGCAGGGAAAGGCGGCGGTCGCCGCGCTCCAGCTTCTGGATCTGTGCCTTGGTGGTTCCAGCAAGGCGTGCCAGATCGGTCAGGGACAAGCCCTTTTCCACCCGAAGAATGCCAATTCGGTTCTGCATGGAAGCTTCTGTATCGGGACGCGGGGAGCCCATCCGATACTGGGCAGCAAGGCGTATGCCAGCCGGCTACCATCCTAGCGCCCTGTATCAAACCGGGACAGATGGCGTGTGTTTTGTCCACCGCGGCATCTACGACCGGGCCTGCCGTGTCAGGGCAGATGGCTGATCCGGCGATACGACAGCGCCTCGGCGATATGGGCTTTTCCGATGGTCTGCTCGCCCGCAAGATCCGCGATCGTGCGAGCCACTTTCAAGACCCGGTGATAGCCGCGCGCCGACAGCTTCATGCGCTCCGCCGCCTCGGTCAGCAGCTTGGCGCCCGCCGCGTCCGGCGTGGCGATCCTGTCCAGCAATTCGCCTTCCGCTTCCGCGTTGGTGCGAACGCCATGGTCGTCGAAGCGTTCGCGCTGGACCTGCCGGGCGGCGGCTACCCGCGCCGCCACCTCGGCGCTGCCTTCCGCGGCCGGCGGCAGCGAAAGGTCTGCGGCCGAAACGCCGGAGACCTCCACATGCATGTCGATGCGATCGAACAAGGGGCCTGAAATACGCGACTGGTAATCGCCGGCGCATTTGGGGGCGCGGCCGCAGCCCAGCGCCGGATCGCTCAGATAGCCGCAGCGGCAGGGATTCATCGCGGCGACCAGCTGAAAGCGCGCCGGATAGCGCACATGGGCATTGGCGCGGGCCACCACCGCCTCGCCGGTCTCGATCGGCTGGCGCAGGCTATCCAAGACGGCACGCTGGAATTCCGGCAGCTCGTCCAGAAACAGCACGCCCAGATGCGCGAGGCTGACTTCGCCGGGCTTCACCTTTAACCCGCCGCCCACCAGCGCCGCCATCGAGGCGGAGTGATGCGGATTGCGAAAGGGGCGCACGCGGCTGATGGCGCCGCCTTCCAGTGCGCCGGCCAGCGACTGGATCATGGAAATCTCCAGCGCCTCGCGCGCATCCAGCGGCGGCAACAAGCCCGGCAGCCGCTGGGCCAGCATGGATTTGCCGGCGCCGGGCGGGCCGATCATCAAAAGATTGTGGCCGCCCGCGGCGGCGATCTCCAGTGCCCGCTTGGCGCTCTCCTGGCCCTTCACGTCGCGCAGGTCGGGCGCGGCGCGCATGGTTTCCCCGACGCGCGGCACCGGCGGCGTCAGCACCGAGGCGCCCTTCATGTGATTGACCAGACCGATCAGCGAAGGCGTCGCCAATATCTCGATGCCGCCGGCGAAAGCTGCTTCGGGGCCATTGCCCGCCGGACAGATCTGGCCGCGATTTTTCTCCGAGGCCGCGATCGCGGCCGGCAGCACACCGGCGACCGGCGTCACCGCCGCATCCAGCGACAGTTCGCCCAGCGCTACATAGTTCGCCATCTCGCTGGCGGGCAGCACGCCCATCGCCGCCAGCA
>CAYQZM010000181.1:0-9260 GCA_964421935.1 uncultured Rhizobium sp.
ACCCCGCCCGCGGTGGTCATGGCGCTGGTCAGGAACGGCGCCCGCTGCTGGAAGGTCCAGACCGGCTTGAGATCCCTCGCCCGATAGGCACTCATGCGCGCGATATCTCCGTCAGATGCCGGGGCCTCGTAGTTGCCCGCCATCGAACCGGAGGCGACGCAAATCTGGTCGAGCGGCAGGATGATCAGATCGCTCTCGGGAACATAGCTCGATGCCGGCCAGTTCTTGCCACCAGCAGGGCTGGGACAGGAAGGACGTGTATCGCCCGGCTTGGAGGTGAGAATATCCGGCCGATAGGTGCCGCGGCCGGTGACGCGGTCGATACTGACAAAAACATTCTGAAAAACGGCAGGAACATAATCCAGAAACTTGCCCGTCGTCCGGTCCAGCTTCCAAAGAATGCCTTTCTTGCCGGCCGACAGCAGAATCTTCTGCGGTCCCTCGTCCACCAGCACCTTCTCGAACACCTCGTCGAGATCGAGATTCTCGTCGGGCGCGGTCTGATAATACCATTTCAGCTTGCCGGTCTTGACGTCGAGCGCGATCGTGGCATTGCTGTAGAGCTGGTCGCCGATGCCGCGGGCCCCCGATTTGGCTTGCCCCGTGCCCCAGTAAACCAGCCCGAGCTTGGGATCATAAGTGCCCGGAATCCAGGCATCAGCGCCGGCACGCTGGTCGTTGGGCAGCGTGCCCCAACTGTCGCCGCCAGGCTCCCCGCTATAGGCAACGGTCGAGAATTTCCAGATCTGATGGCCGTCATTGACGTCGTAGGCGGCGATGAAGCAACGGTCCGCCAGCGCACGCTCGTCACAACGACCGAGCCCGGCAATGATCTTGCCGTCGGCCACCATCAGGCCGCCGATCTTGTCATTGCCGTAGCTGGAAAACTTGATCTTCCAGTCGATCTTGCCGGTGCGCGCGTCCAGCGCATAAAGATTGGCGTCGGTCGCCGGATAAAACAGCCTGTTGCCATAAAGCGCCATGGTGCGGGTGGCGTTCTGCTGGCCGGCCTGCCGCGGCCCCAGGGTGTTTTCCCAGATCAGGTCACCGGTCTTGGCGTTGAGCGCCTGGACCCGATTGGTGAAGTTGTTGGAGACGAACATCACCCCGTCATGCACCAGCGGCGTGATCTGCTGGCGCTCGCCCTCGTCCATGGCCCAGACCCAGCGAAGCTGCAGATTCTGCACATTCTTGGCGGTGATCTGCTTGAGCGGGGAATGGCTCCAGCCGGCATAGTTGCCGTAATGCATCAGCCAGTCTGCCGCCGGCGGATGGATCATCATCTCTTCGGTGATGGGCGTGTATTTGGCGACCGTGCCTTCGACGGTAATGCCCAGCCGGAATGGCACCACGCCGCGGCGCAGTTCGGCGTCGGCGCTGAGCGGACCGCCGGAGGATGAGCTGGCCCCCGCGCCGGCCCGCCCGCGTCCGCCCTGTGCCGTCTGCTGCGGCGGCTCGGCGGACGCGATGCTGTTGATCGCCACGACCGTGGTCGGCGTAAAGGCTGTGGCGCCGGCCGTCGCGCCATTATTCTTCAACAGATACGCGATGATGGGAACAACGGTCTCGTTGCTCAAGGAGCCGGGATTGTCGACCGGCATCGTGTCCTTGACGCGGGCGAACAGATCATGGGTGCTGCGATTTCCCCATACGTTCAGAAATCCCGCGCCGGTCAGCGGCGGTGCCTCGCCGCTGTCATGGCACTTGGCGCAATTCTGCGCATAAGCGGCTTTGCCGGCCTCGGCCTGCGCATCTGTAAAAGGTCCCGGTTTGGCGGCGGTCTGCGCCAGGGCGTGCCAGCCGCCGATCGCCCCGATCGCGACAACCGCGCTCGCCGCCACAGTCATGCGCGCGAGTCTTTTTTTCTTGTCTTCCATCATGCGCCTCTATGGTCCGGTGGCCGTCAGCCCTGCGGCTTTTTCCGGGCCGTGTTGTTGTCCTTGAGAATGTTCGGGATGTACCAGTGTCCGTGTTCGGGCACGTTGGGCCCGACGGTCTTGTGCGCCGGCTGAAACCAGCCCCAGAGATTTCCCTTGGGCGCTTTCTGGCTGTCGAGCAGGAAATAGATCTTGCCCTGCTTCAGCGCCGTCACCTGCTCGGGAGTCAGCGTGACCGTGCCGGAGACCTGGCCACTTTGCGCCGGCGTGACGGTGACGTCATAGATGGCCGGGCCCGTTCCGCCCATCACATTGCCCATGCAAAGATGCGCGTCGGTGGCCGGCGTTGCCAGTCCGGCAAAGGTGCCGTGAAGCGTGAACGTATTTCCGTCCAGGGTCGCCAGCACCGAGCCGCGGCCCAGCACGTTGGCCCGGTTCGATCCATCCAGCGGGGTGGGCCCGATATTGGTCTGATAATTCTCAACCGCAAATGCCGGGAGGCTGCCGGCCATTGCGGCAGCCACCAGGACCAACGGCGCCGGCAGAAATCTCCAAACCACAGATATCCCCTCTCAGATCTTCCGCCCGGTTCGGAGCTGGCTTCCGGCTCTGACAGCCAGGAAAGTGCGGCGCCCGGGCGCATATTTTGCGCAATCTTTTCGGGTTGCCGAGCCGCTGTCAACGAACGGACCGGCCGGCCGGCGCCGGGCGGCCAAATGCTGGTCCGATCTGGCCTTCCCGACTAGAATGGCGGGCAAAGATGCCTGTCGCAAAGATTGTCATGGGCCGGACGCGGCCTGGCGAGACGGCAGAGACATCCAAAGAGAATCGGGAGGGACAAAGTGAGAAAAATCCATTCCACGGCGCTGATCGTTGCGCTGGCCAGTTTCGGCCTGACCGCATCACTCGGGATGACGCAAGGCGCGCCCCTCACCGCTTGGGCACCGCAACCGGTCAAGCCCGCCCCCTATACGGCGCCCAACAAGCCGCTGAAGAAATTCGTCGACATCCTGGCCCGGCACCGCGGCAAGAGCGACTGGGCCGAGACCGAAGTGCTGACGCGCGATTTCATCGGGCAATATATTTCCATGGGGCCCGGCAAGAAGACCAAGACCCTGTTCTGGGCCGATGACCGCATCTACTGGGTGGTGGTGTCGGGCCAGATGCGCGTGACGATCGACGGCGTCGAACCCTTTATCGCGTCCAAGGGCTTTCTGGTTCAGGTGCCCTATCGCGTGCCCTACAGCATGGAGACGGTCGGCAATGAGCCGTCCCTGCGTTTCGAGGTGACCCCCGCCGGCGAGACGCCCAGCTATCCGGTCAGCGAAACACCGACGCCCGCCAAGGGCATCAAATTCATCAAGGCGGACTATACCGGGCGCGGCAAGTATGACGACGTCAACAAGCCCTATGTCGATTTCGAGAAGGACATTGTGGCGGCCAATGGCAAGGGCGGCGGCGCCGTGAAGGACGACCACACTTGGGCCAACATCATCCGCTCGCAGGGCATGCCCACGCCGCCGGATACGAGTTGGGGCCATTTCCACGAGAATTTTGCTGAATTCTGGCTGATCATGGAAGGCAAGGACGAATTCCTGATCGAGGGCGAGCCGCTGATCAAGTCCGAGTTCGGAGACATCGTCTTCGCGCCAGAAGAACGCTGGCACCGCGCCCTTGCCGCCGGCACCGGCATGGGCACGCGCCTGGCCATCACACCGCGGCCGCCCAGCCTGCACTATTACCAGACGGGCCGCGGCGGCGGAGACTGACAGCGCGCCACCGCGTCGGTCTTATTTCTTGCCCTTCTTGGGTGCGGTTTTGGCCTTCTGGGGCTTCTTGGCGGCAGGCGCCTTTTTCTTTGCCCTGGTGGCCGCCTTCTCAGGGGCGGCGACGGCGGCCCTGCGCGGCGCAGCCTTCTTCGCCTTCGGCTTTGCCTCAACCTTGGCCAGGGGCACGGGGGGCGCCGGCGCGGGTTCTGCCTTCCGCACCTCCTCCACGATCGGACGGCTGGGTACCGGACCGCCGGTGATCATCGCCATCATGCGCGGTGAAAGGGTCTTGGGTCGGCGATCGGCGGCTTCCCCGTCCATTCCCAGGAAGGCGCGTACCTCGCCCGCGGTCTTGCAGATACGAGCCCGATTGCCCGCCACCACCACCGGCCCATTGATCAGGACTGGATGCTCGACGATCGCGGTCCAGAAATCATTCTCGCTGATGAAGCGGTCATCGAGCTGCAATTCCAGGAAGAGATGATCATAGCGGCGAACCAGGCTTTGATCGAGGTCGCGCAGCATGATCGCCAGGCGCCTGAGCTGATCCTGTGTCGGCGGTGTGACGGCATAGTCAATCAGGCGCGGCTGATGGCCGGCGCCCTTGAGCGCTTCCAGGACGTCGTCGGCCTCCTCGGAAGCGGAATCGTAATAGAGCGCGATGTTCGATCTGGCGGCCGGCGCCGCGGCCTCGGCCGGCCCCTCGTCCAGAAGCTCGAGCTTTACCGCCTTGGGGCCCTTCACATCGGGCTCCGACACAAACGTTACGCGCTGACCGGTCTTGAGCCGGGCGGCGCCGGTGGTCGTTACCGTAACGGGGGGAAGAAACACGTCTCTGGAACCGTCGTCCGGGGTGATGAAACCAAAGCCCTTCGCCTTGTTGAAAAACTTGATGGTGCCTTTGATCATGAACTGTCCTGATGCGAGAGGTTCTCACGCGATTCCGGTACGCCCGGGACAAAGCGTTTAATTGGAGAAACCGGGCCGGCGCAAGCGTTTGCCAGCCCTATTAAACTCCGTGGCACAAATGTGATAGCGCACGATCCATCGGCGTTTGAGAAGACAGGAAGAATGGGCGCGATGCGGTCTTTGGTCGCATAACAACGATGAATCGGCAATCGAAAGATTCTTGACGGTTTTTACCCGCTGAAAACCTTGCCGGGGTGTCAATTCATTCATCATCGGCGCGTTAAACAGGGCCTGGTTCCAGAGAGAGACCCAGAGACCTGTCATGTCTGTTTTGCGCCTGATACGGCCCGTCACAGTGCTGGCCGCTATCGTTGCACCGATTTGCGCCCAGGCACAGGAAAGCGCCGATACCACCGCGGATACAACAGAAAGCGTTGTGGTCTCCACCTCCCGCATCTCGCTCAAGGGATACGAAGCACCCACGCCGGTGACCGCGATCGGCATCGAGAAGATCGAACGGGACGCCAAGATGGACATCGGCGACCTGATCCGCGAAATGCCCGCGACCGGGGCTTCTCCGTCCCTCAACAATGGCGGCAATGCCATCGACGTCAGCCAAGGCGACGCCGGCCTGGACACGGTCAGCCTGCGCAACCTGGGTATCGCGCGCACCCTGGTGCTGTTCGACGGCCAGCGGGTCGTGTCGTCGAACCTGCTGGGTGGTGGCGTGGATCTGAGCACCCTTCCTGTGACCTTGATCAAACGCGTCGATGTGGTGACGGGCGGCGCGTCGGCAGCCTGGGGATCCGATGCCGTCGCCGGCGTGGTCAATCTGGTTCTGGACAAGGAGTTCGAGGGCACCAAGGCCAATATCACGCTAGGCAGCACCACGGAGGTCAACCAGCGCAAGATGGTCCTGGAAGGGGCCTGGGGCACGGCTTTTGCCGACGGCCGCGGCCATCTGGTGTTGAGCGGCAACTACACCACCAGTCCGGACTCCGTCTTCCTGGGACAAGCGGACTGGTGGAAGGGCACCACCCTGGTGCAGAACCCCGCCTATACCAGCGGCGGCAGCCAGCCGCTCTTCATTCACAAGGATCATGTCGGCAATATCCAGGTCACGCAGGGCGGCCTGATCGGCGCCAACAGCGCGGGCGGCGCCGGATCGACCCTTGCCGCCAATGCGCTGGTGGGGACACAGTTTGGTCCCGGCGGTGCCATCTCGGCTTTCAACTACGGTACGATCTATGGCAGCAGCTGCTACAATTGCAGCGCCGAAGAGCGCACCAATGCCTTGCGCTATTCCCCGCTGGCGGTGCCCTACCATCACGCCACATTGTTTGCCTATGGCAGCTATCAGCTGACGGCGGACATCAAGGCGTCGCTGCAGCTGAATTATGGCCTTTCCGGCGAGCGCAATTTCGGCGGCCTGCGCCAGGCGCTGCAGACCATCCGGCCGGACAATGCCTATCTGGATCCCACGATCGCAGCACGCTTCGCCACCCTCTCCAATGGATTCAATGCCGCCACCGGCGCCTTCGGCACCGCCACCGCGCCTACCCAGTCGCTGATCTTGGGCATCCAGAATCTCAACAACATGCCGGCCGGCAGCTACAAACTGAGCGACCTGTGCCAGACCGTCGGATTGCCCTGCAACAACAACAACCGCGCTCTGATGCGCGGCGTGTTCACCCTTCAAGGACAGCTGAGCGACGACTGGAGCTGGAACGCCTATATCCAGCACAGCGGCATGCGCGAAAGCCAGAAGCTCTATAACGACAGCCTGACGCCGCGTTACAACTTCGCGGTAGATGCGGTGCGCGTCACCCCCACCAACCAAGGCGCCTCGGGCCTGCCCATCGGCAGTATCCAATGCCGCGCCCTGCTTTTGGGCAATGCGGCCGCTGCCGGATGCCAGCCGCTGAACCTGTTCGGCACCAATGTCGCGTCGCAGGAAGCGCTGTTTTACATCAACCCGGGCCGTGACCCGGCCTCCGGCATCCTGGACCAGGAAACCATCGCGCTGAACCAGGATGTGTTGGCAGGCTCGATGCAGGGCCTCTTGCCCTGGGGCTTGCCGGCAGGGCCGGTAGCGGTCGCGTTCGGCGCGGAATATCGCCACGAACAGGGCGGTGTGATCAGCGCCAATCCGTTGGGCGCGGCCGGCCAATGGGCGGCCGGCAACTTCGTGCCCTATCGCGGCCAGTATCACGTCGAGGAAGGCTTCCTGGAGGTAAACGCGCCCATCCTGAAGGACAACATCGTCCAGAGCCTGGATTTCAACGCCGCCGGGCGCCTAACGGGCTATTCCACCAGCGGCCTGGTGGAGACCTGGAAGCTCGGCCTGACCAGCCAGGTGGATGACAATATCCGGCTGCGCAGCAGCTGGTCGCTGGACATTCGCGCGCCACAGATCTCCGAATTGTTCGCGCCCGGCACCTTGTCGGCACAGAATTGCCGCTATCCCTCCAACGCGCCGCTCTATCAGTGCTTTGCGCTGCAGGGGGGCAATATCGGGTTGCAGCCGGAAAAGGCGGTGACGGTGTCCGGCGGCGTCGTGCTGACGCCCCAGATCGTGCCCGGTCTGACGCTGTCGGCTGACTGGTATTCCATCAATGTCCATGGCGCCATCGACACGGTGGACTTCCAGACCATCATCGACCGCTGCCTGGCCGGTCAGCAGGTCTATTGTCCGCAGCTGATCTTTGCCGGCGGCAGCACCCAGCCGACCCAGATCAATGTCTTCCCCCTGAACTCGGCGGTGGATTCAACCTCGGGCCTGGATCTGGAAGCGAGCTATACCCACCCCCTGCTGGAAGGCGCCATGACCTGGACCTTGAACGGCAACTACACCGACCAGCAGACGCGCACCGCCCAGGGCATCACCTATGACCGCGCCGGGGCGTTGGGCGGCAGCCCGGATGTGTATGCCAGCGGCATTCCGAAGCTGCGCGCCATTCTGGCCGCGACTTATCAGCAAGACGTGTGGTCCCTGACGGCACAAGGCCGCTTCATCGGCTCGGCCCGGTTGACCAACGGCCCCGAAGGCCAGGCCGCCATCAAGACGGCGTCTCTCAGCCCGGCGGGGGTCCTCGCCCGCGGCGATATCTTCGGCCTGGTGGACGACAACGCCATCGGCGCGGTCGCCTATCTGGATATGCGCGGGTCCTATCGCATCGGCGAGCATTTCCAGATCTATGGCGCGATCGACAATCTGACCAACGTGGCCCCACCGGCCATCCCCAGCACGGGCGGCGGCAACGGCACCAACCAGATGATCTATGACACCATCGGCCGCGCCATCCGAGTCGGGCTGCGGGTCAGCGACTAGCGCGCCTTGCGCCGCACGAAGCTGCGGTCGATCTCGCCGATACCGGTGACGCCCATCAGCGCCATGTCCCGGTCCATCTCCTCCCGCAGGAGGGCGACGGCATGGGCAACGCCCTTGTCGCCGCCGACCGCGGCGGCATAGTTGAAAGGCCGGCCGATAAAGACGAACGCCGCGCCCAGCGCCAGGGCCTTGATCACGTCCGTGCCGCGCCGGAAACCACCATCGATGAACACCGGCATGGTGCCCGCTGCCTCCAGGAGCTCCGGCAGGACGGCCAGGGCGGACACCGCATAGTCGAGCTGCCGGCCGCCATGGTTGGAGGCCACCACCGCATCGGCGCCCAGCTCGCGCGCCAATCGTACGTCATCGGCCGCCAACAGCCCCTTGAGCACCAGCTTGCCGCGCCAGCGCTTTCGGATATGACGGACATGGTTCCAGTCCAGCCGGTCCTGGCCGGTAAAGTCGCGCACCGCGCTGGGCGAAATCACGGGCGAACCCCGCACATGATCGCCATTCTCGAAATAAGGCACGCCGTGCGTCAGCAAGGTGCGCATCATCACACCCGTCAGCCAGCGCGGGTGGGTGATGCCGTCCCAGGCCAGCCGCAGCGAGGGGCGCAAGGGCGCAGTGAAGCCGGCGCGGATATTGTTCTCGCGGCTGCCGACCACCGGCACATCCGCCGTGATCACCAGGGTTTCAAAGCCGGCTTTTTCCACCCGGTCGATCATCGGGTTGATGGCGTCCAGCCGGCCACGCAGATAGGCCTGGAACCAGGCGCGCGGGTTGGCAGGCCTGACCTCTTCCAGCGGTATCAGCGAGGTGGCGCTCAGTATCATGGGAATGTCAGCCGCGGCCGCGGACCTGGCCATCACCAGATCGCCGCGATAGGAGGTCAGCCCGCAGAATCCCATGGGCGCGATGCCGAAAGGCGCGCTGTAGCGCTCGCCCAGCAGAGTGTGCTCAAGATTGCGCGTGCCCACGTCCTTGAACATGCGCGGCACCAGGTCATAGAGCCCGAAGTCCTTGCGATTGGCGGTGCGGGCCGAATTGGTCTCGGTGCCACCTTCGACATAGGCGAAGATGCAGCCCGGCAGGCGCTGCTCAGCCGCGCGCTCGAAATCATCCAGCGAAAGAATATTTTTCATGGTGGTTGTGAGGCGTGCCGGTGCGTCAGGTCAGATTGCAGACCCAGCCCTTGCCGGCGTCGCAATACCACAGCACCCCGTCCTTGAGCTCGAGGCCATGGATGGCCGGATCGGTGTTCTTGTCGAGCTGGATCTTGGCCACGATCTTGCCGGTGCGCGCATCCAGCTTCTGGATCTGCCAGAAGTCGGCCGCCACGGACCAAAGGTAATTGCCGTCGATGGCCAGGCC
>CAYQZM010000182.1:0-4145 GCA_964421935.1 uncultured Rhizobium sp.
GAGGGCGTGCCTTTCCTAGTGATCGTGGTCCGGCAGCAGGACTTCGCGCACGCCCTTATGGTTGGGGGCCGAGACCACGCCTTCCTGCTCCATGCGCTCGATCAGGCTGGCGGCCCGATTGTAGCCGATCTGCAGCCGCCGCTGGATGTAGGAGGTGGAGGCCTTCTTGTCTCGCGCCACCACCGCCAGCGCCTTGTCATACAGGTCGTCGCCGGAATTGCCATTGCCCTGGCCAAACACGGCATAGGGATCGTCACTTTCCTCGTCGGGCTCTTCGGTGACGGCGTCCAGATATTCGGGCGCGCCCTGCGATTTCAGGAAGCGCACCACGTCTTCCACCTCATGGTCGGAGACAAAGGGGCCGTGGATGCGCTTGATGCGCCCGCCGGCCGCCATATAGAGCATGTCGCCCTGGCCCAGCAGTTGCTCGGCGCCCTGCTCGCCCAGAATGGTGCGGCTGTCGATCTTCGAGGTGACCTGGAAGGAAATGCGGGTGGGGAAGTTGGCCTTGATGGTGCCGGTGATGACGTCGACGCTGGGCCGCTGGGTGGCGGCGATCAGATGGATGCCGGCGGCGCGCGCCATCTGGGCCAGGCGCTGCACCGCGCCTTCGATCTCCTTGCCGGAGATCATCATCAGGTCGGCGACTTCGTCCACCACCACCACGATATAGGGCATGGGCTCGAAATCGAGATTCTCGTCCTCATAGATCGGCTTGCCGGTCTCGCGGTCGAAACCGGTCTGCACCGTGCGCTTGAGGACCTCGCCCTTGTCCTTGGCCTTGCGGACGCGTTCGTTAAAAGCTTCGACGCCGCGCACGCCCATCTTGGACATCTTGCGATAGCGCTCTTCCATTTCGCGCACCGCCCATTTCAGGGCGACGACGGCCTTGCGCGGATCGGTGACGACGGGCGAGAGCAGGTGCGGAATGCCGTCATACACCGACAGTTCCAGCATCTTGGGATCGATCATGATCAGGCGGCACTGCTGCGGCGACATGCGATAGAGCAGCGACAGGATCATGGTGTTGAGGCCGACCGACTTGCCCGAGCCGGTGGTGCCCGCCACCAGCAAGTGGGGCATCTTGGCCAAGTCCGCCATCACCGGCTCGCCGCCGATGGTCTTGCCCAGCGCCAGGGTCAGCGGCGCGCGCGCCTTGTCATAGTCGGCAGAGGCGAACATCTCGCGCAGATAGACGGTCTCGCGGAACTGGTTGGGCAGCTCGATGCCGATGACATTGCGGCCTGAAATGGTGGCGATGCGCGCGGCCACCGCGCTCATCGAGCGGGCCACGTCGTCGGACAGTGAGATCACGCGGGAGGATTTCACCCCCGCCGCCGGCTCGAATTCATACAAGGTCACGACCGGCCCGGGGCGCACCGCATTGATGCGGCCCTTGACGCCGAAGTCGGCCAGGACCGCTTCCAGCATGCGGGCATTTTCTTCCAGCGCTTCGTCGGAGAGAGTGTGGGTGTCCTTGACCGGCGCCGGCTCGACCAACAGGCCCAGGGCGGGAAGCTGATATTCGCCGGAGGACAGGTTCAGCGCCGGCTGCTGCTTGTCGGTCCGCTTGGGCTGGGCCATGCGCGTATCGCGCTTGACGCGGCTTTTCTGGCGCTCGGCCAGACGCGTGGCGGCGATGGATTCCGGCTCGGCGGCGCCGGGCTCTTCCTCGTCCTCATGGACGTGATAGGCACCCTCGTCGTCGTCCTCATATTCGTGGTCGCCCTCATCCTCGTCGTGATGGCCCCAGAGCGTGCCGAAGTCCGGTTTGCGGATCATGCCGCCCAGCCAGCGAACGCCTGCGGGAATCTGCATCGCGCCATAGACAATCGGCAGGAAGCGCAGCCCCGTGGCCAGAAAGGCCAGCGGCAGACCGACCAGCAACAGCCCCAGCGGCAGCGCCCAGCTCAGCATGGAGGTGTGCCAGACTTCCGCGGCATGGGCGGAAAGGCCCGCGGCGGCGATGCCGATCAGCCCGCCGGTGCCGGCGGGAAGGCTGCCGGGCCGGGGAAAAAGGCCCATCCCTGCGGCAACCGTGAAAGTGCCCAGCGGCCAGGCCAGCAGCCGCCACATCGCATACTTGATCGAACGGCCGCGCAGGCCGCGCAGGCCCCAGACGAACAGCGGCGCCAGGAAGGCCAGCGAGGCCAGACCGAAAAGCTGCAACAGCAGGTCGGCGCCGATGGCGCCCAAGGGCCCCAGCCAGTTGGAGACATCGCGCAGATTGGCGTTGTTCAGGCTGGCGTCATCGGAAGAATAGCTGGCCAGCGCCGCCAGCGCCGCGGTGGCCGCCAGCACCAGCAACAGGCCCGCGCCGCGCAGGGCCAGCATGCGCAGCAGCCGGTTCATGGCGTGCCTGGCGTCGGCCAGGGCGTCGCTCATGGCGCCCCCCCGCGCCCGAGGGTGGTAGACGCCGCCGATCATCCTTGACGAACCCATGCTTGGCCGCCTGCGCTTAGAGGATTTTCTTCAACCTCTCGAGTGCGGCCATAATGGTTGATAAGTCGTTAACAAGCGCGACCCGGACATAGGAAAAGCCAGGGTTTGACTGGGTTTTTCCAGCTTCGATTTCGCGCCCGAGATAGGCGCCGGGCAGGACCCGAACGCCCTGTTCCCGCCAGGCGCGCAGCGCGAATTCCTCGCCATTGCCGACATCCAGCCAAAGGAAAAATCCGCCGTCCGGCCGGGTCATCCGGTTGCCGAGTATTTCCTCCGCCGCTGCCATCTTCTGGCGATAGGCGGCCCGGCCGGCGGCTACGTGCTCTTCGTCGCGCCAGGCGGCGGCCGAGGCAGCCAGGATCGGTGTGGGGACGGTGGGGCAGGCGACATTGCGGAAGGCGCGGAAAGCCTGGACCAGTTTTTCATCGCCCGCGACCATGCCCGAACGCAGTCCTGGCAGCCCGGAGCGTTTGGAAAGCGAATGAAAGGTCAAAAGGCGCGAGAAGCCGCCCGACTGTTGAAGACGCGCCGGCAAGGCGCAATGCGGCGGCCGGTCGAACCAGATATCGGCATAGCATTCATCGGCCAGGACGATGAAATCGTGGCGATCGGCCAGGGCGAACAGGCTCTGCCAGTAACGCTCATCCGCCACCGCGCCTTCGGGGTTGGAGGGCGAGCAGATATAGACCGCCGACAATCGCGCCAAGGTGGCTTCGGGCAGGCCGGCGAAATCGGGCAGAAAGCGATTTTCCTTCGGCGCCGGCACGTAAAGCGGTTCGGCGCCGGCGCTGAGGGCCGCGGCGGCATAGCATTGATAGAAGGGATTGGGCATGGCCACGATCGGCCGCAACCCCGCCCTGGTCTCAGGAATGAAAGGGAACAAAACCGAGAAAAGGCCCTCGCGCGTGCCGTCCAGCGGTAGCACATGCCGCTCGGCATCGATGGCGCCGTTCAGGACGAAACGGCTGTTGAGCCAGCCGCTCGCTGCCTGCCGCCAGTCTTCCGTCCCGGCGATGGCGGGATAATTGCCAAAGCTGGCGACGCTCTTGGCCAGCGCTTCCTTGATGAAATCGGGCACCTGTCCCGACGGATCGCCGATGGACAGGCTGATGGGGTCCTTACCCGGCTTCACCTCGGCCAGAAGCGTGGCCAAGCGGGCAAAAGGCCCCAGCGGGAGGGCAGCGATACGGGGTAGGTCGGACATGGCGGCGGACCATAGAGGCCCCGCTCTCTCAGGAAAAGCGTTAGCGCTGCCACCCGCCACGGGCTTTTTCGCTCGAGCCCCGCATTTCGCGGGGCGACCTTCAGCATCCGACAGCTTCCTTCCCCTCGCGGCGAAGCCGCTGGAGGGGGAAGGTGTCGCAGCGAGATGTCGGCGGAGCCGACTCGAGCTGCGACGGATGGGGGTCAATAAACAAAAACGGCGGACGGGATAAAGAAAAGGGGGCGCTCCTTTCGGAGCGCCCCCGAGCACTTCAGGGAGAAAAGCTGTTCAGTCGTGAACGGTTTCGCCGTGCAGATTGATATCCAGACCCTCGCGTTCCACTTCCGGGGAGACGCGCAGACCCACGACCATGTCGATTACCTTCAGGATGAGGAAGGTGACGATGCCGCAATAGAGGAACACCGCGGCGACATCGTAGAACTGGATCAGCATCTGGCCGCCATTGCCGTCCGTCAGCCAGCCCTTGCCCAGGCTGTTG
>CAYQZM010000183.1:0-3507 GCA_964421935.1 uncultured Rhizobium sp.
TGATCGGCCGGCCGATCACCAATATGTCGGCGCCGGCGTCGCGCGCTTCGGCCGGGCCCATCACCCGCCGCTGGTCGCCGACCGCGGCGCCCGCCGGACGGATGCCCGGCACCACCAGCAGGAAATCCGGTCCCAGCTCGGCGCGCAATCGCGTGATCTCATGCGGCGAACACACCACGCCATCCAGACCCGCCTGCTGCGTCAGCGACGCCAGCCGCAGCACCTGATCGGCGACCGGCGGCGTCAAACCCACGGTCGGCAGGTCTTCATCCGAAAGGCTGGTCAGCATGGTGACCGCGATCAATTTGGTGGAGGGCGAGACGCTTTTCACCGCATCCAGCGCCGCCCGCATCATCGCGGCGCCGCCCTGGGCGTGGACGTTCAGGATCGAGACGCCAAGAGACGCAGCGGCGCGCGCCGCGCCCGCCACCGTGTTGGGAATGTCGTGATATTTAAGGTCCAGAAAGACCGGCAGGCCCATTTCGAGGAACGGCCGTACGCCATCCGGTCCGTGGGCATTGAAGAATTCCAGACCAAGCTTCAATCCGCCAACGGACGTGCGCACACGTTCCGCCAAGGCGCGGGCGTAATCGGGATCGGTTGTATCTAAAGCAACGTAGACGGGATTCACGCGTCCGGGTTACCGCCATTCAGCCGCTCGCGCAATTCCTTGCCGGTGCGGAAGAAAGGCGCACGCTTCTGGCCGACCGAAACCGGCTCGCCGGTGCGCGGATTGCGCCCCATGCGGCTGGGCCGCACCTTGACGCTGAAGGCGCCGAAACCGCGCAGCTCGACGCGATGGCCGTCCGCCAGCGCCTTGCTGATGGAATCCAGCACGGTCGTCACGATGCGCTCGACATCGCGATGGTAGAGATGCGGATAGCGGGCCGTCAGGCGCGCAACCAGTTCTGATTTGATCATCCCCAAGCCCCTTAAGGGACACACCCCGGCGGGTTGACCCGCATTGACCCCAATAACCTGTCAGCTAAGTCCTTGGTCGTCAACCGGAAGCACCTGAAAAACCAGACTTTTTTGGGCAAAGCCCCGCAATTTCGTCCGTAAACGATGCTTTTTTGGCGCATTTGCGGTTTTTCGGCACGACTTGCGCGGCTTCAGCGGGCAAGAGAAAGTCCCGCAGCCACTAAATACCGGGGGAGTCTGGGAAAATGAGAATTCGTCAGTTTGTTTTGGCTGCTGGGCTAGTTCTGTCTTCTGTGGCGGCGGTCCAGTCCGCCCCACCCAGGGAAACCTGGATCGGCGCCTGGGGATTTGTTCCCACCCCCCTGCCTCCGGGTCTCACTCCGCCGCTGACCGTGACAACACCGGCCGCGATTCCCCTCGCCGCCAGTCTGCCGGCCTTGCCAGCGCCAGCGACACCTTCGGCGCTGCTGATCGACAATCCCGGCAACGTGCCGGTGATGGCGGCGGAAAGCGATCCATCCAATGTCACCATCCGCCAGCTTGTGCGCGTGGCCGTGGCGGGCAAACGCCTGCGCCTGCGCTTCAGCAATGAGGGCGGCAGCGATGCGCTGGTTCTGGGCGCGGTGCATGTCGGCGCGGCGGGTCCGGATGGTACCGAACTGCCGGGCACAGACCATGTCGTAACCTTCGACGGCCATGGCGGCGTCGCCATTCCGGCCAGTGCCCCCCTGCTCTCCGATGCCGTGTCGATGAATGTCGAGGCCCTGCAGAAGCTGGTGATCTCGATCCACATCCCGGGAGCTTTCTCGCGTACCGGTCACAGCCTCTATCAGTATGTGGCGGGCCAGCCGGGTGACCACACCAGCGCGGCCGCGCTTCCCAATGTTCGTATCATGCGCCTGCCCGCACTGGTGACCCGTCTGGATGTGGATCCGGTCAGTGCCAATGCTGTGGTGGTGACCTTGGGAGATTCGATCACCGAAGGCGCCGCGTCCACCAACAATGCCTTCCGTGGCTGGCCCGACCGGCTGGCCGAGCGGCTGGCGGCAGCCCATTCCAAATGGTCGGTGGTCAATGCCGGCATCGGCGGCAACCGCCTGCTGCGTTATGGTACCGGCCCCAGCGCCCTGGCCCGGCTGGACCGCGACGTGCTGAGCGTGGCCGGCGTGAAGGCGATCATTCTGCTGGAGGGTATCAACGACATCGGCCGCGGCTTCTACCCGCCGACCGAGCCGGTGACGGCCGAAGCCCTGATCGCCGCCGACAAGCAGATCATCGCCCGCGCCCATGCCCATGGCATCCTGGTCTATGGCGCGACGCTGACGCCGTACAAGGGCGCGCATTATTTCATGCCCGAGGGCGAGCAGGTGCGCGAGGCGCTCAATCAATGGATCAAGACAGGCGGGGCTTTTGACGGCGTGGTGGATTTCGCGCCTGCCGTCGCCGACAAGGCCGATGCCACCACCTTCGACACGAACTACAACCTGACCGACAAGCTGCACCCCAATGATGCGGGTTATCAGGCCATGGCCAACGCCATCGATCTTGGCCTTCTGAAGTAGCCATGTCGAACGACCCGGCGCTGGATGCGCATGAACATGCCGAGCATGCCGAACATGCCGCGCATGAACGCAATCCCTTTGTCGCCAAGGTCTCCATCACTGTCGCCGTGCTGGCGGTGATGGCGGCGGCCGCGGGCTCGCTGGAGACGGTGGAAGGCGGGCGCGCCATCACCGAATCCAGCGAGGCGGTGCTGGCGCAGGACAAGGCCACCGACAGCTGGAACGAATATCAGGCCGACAGCCTGAAGCGGCACATGTACGAGATCGCCGCCATGGCCGGCAGCGCCAGGGCCGAAGACTATAAGCAGGAGATCGCCAGGGACCGCGACAGCCAGGCCAAGGCACGCGAAAAAGCGGAAGATGCCGAGAAGGATCGCGACAAGCGGCTGCACGAAAGCGCTGCCCACGAACAACGTCATCACTGGTTGACCGGCGCGGCCACACTTATTGAGATTGGTATCGCACTTTCGACCGTGGCCATTATCACCAGCCGGCGGGCCTTCTGGTTTTCCGCCATGGGATTGGGCGGTACCGGCGCAGCTTTATTTGCGGTCGCCTATCTGGCCGGGTGAGCACGGCTGCCACATCTAGGCGGCCTTGCCGCCAAGATCGCCCTGCTGGATCAGCACACCAGCGGTGTCGAACAGGCACTGATGCTCGGTGATCTTGCCGTCCTTCACCGTCCAGCGAATGAAGAGATCGAAGCGGACATAGCGGCTGGTGGGCTGATACAGGGCCTCGACATCGAACAGGCCCCAGACCTCTTCCTTCTGCGCGGTGACGAGCTTGGGCTCCAGGCGGGTGAAGTGATAGCGCGACAGCAGCAGCCCGATATATTCCTTGATGCCGGCGATGCCCTTGTGGGTGCCACCGAACCGGAAGAATTGCTTCGGCGCCGTCGCCCTCCACACCACGTCCGGGCTGACCGCGTCGAACAGCGGATCGAGCAGCCCGTCCCTGAATGCGCCGAGCACCGACAGCATCAGCGCCTGGTTGATCTTTTCCTGTACCATCAAACTCTCCG
>CAYQZM010000184.1:0-21410 GCA_964421935.1 uncultured Rhizobium sp.
AGGAACGCCAGGGGAACCCCATGAAAATAGGTGTATTCACGCCGCTGCTGTCGGCCCTGCCGCTGGATCAGGTGCACAAGAAGCTGAAGACCATGGGTATCGAGATGGTGGAATTCGGCACCGGCGGCTATCCGGGCGACGCCCATGCCCATCTGTCGCTGCTGGACGATCCCGCCGCCCTGAAGGATTTCAAAAGCAAGATCGCGGACTCTGGGCTCACCATTTCGGCCCTTTCCTGCCACGGCAATCCGCTGCATCCAGACAAGGCGACCGCCGCCAAATTCGCCGAGACCAGCAAGAAGACCATCCGGCTGGCCGAGAAGCTGGGCGTCTCCACCGTGGTGGACTTCTCGGGCTGCCCCGGAGACTCGGCGAACGCGAAATTTCCCAACTGGGTCACCTGTCCCTGGCCGCCGGAATATCTGGAGGTCCTGAATTGGCAGTGGGACGAGGTGGTGACGCCTTATTGGAAAGAGCATGGCAAGTTCGCCGCCGATCACGGCGTGCGGGTCGCTATCGAGATGCATCCGGGCTTTGTCGTCTACAACCCGGAGACCATGCTGCGCCTGCGCGCCATCGCCGGACCGTCCGTGGGCGCCAATCTCGATCCCAGCCATCTCTTCTGGCAGGGCATCGATCCCATCGGCGCCATCCGGGTGCTGGGCGACGCCATCCATTATGTCCATGCCAAGGACACGCAGCTTTATCCGGCCAACATGCCCAAGACCGGGGTGCTGGACACCAAGCCTTATACCGATGAGCGCGACCGGTCCTGGATCTTCCGCACCGTGGGCTATGGCCACAGCGCCGAATGGTGGAGCGAATTCATCTCGACCTTGCGCATGTATGGCTATGACTATGTCCTGTCCATCGAGCATGAGGACAGTCTGATGGCGCCCGAGGAAGGCCTGACCAAGGCGGCGGCGCTGCTTTCGCAAGTTGTTATCAAGGAAAAACCCGCCGCGGCCTGGTGGGTCTAGATGAACCGCATCCGTACGGCCGTCATCGGCACCGGCTTCATGGGCCGCAGCCATCTGGAAGCCTTGCGCCGGGTGGAGAATGTCGACGTGGTGGAGGTAGCCGGCACCTCACTCGACAAGGCGCGCGCGGCTGGCGCCGGCTATAATGTGTTGAACACCACCGGCGACTGGCACGATGTGATCGCGGACCCTTCGATCGATGCGGTCCACATCACCACGCCGAATGTCTCGCACTTTCCTATCGCCAAGGCCGCCTTCGAGGCCGGCAAGCATGTGCTGTGCGAAAAGCCGCTCGCCATGAGCGTGGCCGAAGCCGAGGAGCTGGTGGCGCTGCAGGCGAAAACAAAGCTGCGCGGCGGGTTGAACCACAATCTGCGCTATTACCCCATGGTGCAGCAGATGCGGCGCATGCGCGAAGCGGGAGACTTTGGCGACATATTGGTGGTCCAGGGCACCTATTCCCAGGACTGGATGCTCTATCAGACCGACTGGAACTGGCGGGTGGACCCGGCGGTCAGCGGGGCCTCACGGGTGATGGCCGATATCGGCTCTCACTTCTTCGATATGGCCGAGCATGTCACCGGCCTGAAAGTGACTGCCGTGTGCAGCGACTTCACCACCTTCTGGCCGACACGCAAGCGGCCCGCCAAAAATTCAGCAGAGGGCGGCGGGGAGACTTTCTCTGGCAAGCTGGGTTCGGCCGGCGCGACAGTAGACACACCGGTGACCACGGAAGATTTCGGCGCCGCCCTGTTCCGCATGAGCAAGGCCCGCGGCGCCATGACCGCCAGCCAGGTCTCGGCCGGGCGCAAGAACGGTCTGGTGCTGGAAATCTACGGCACCAAGGGCAGCGCCAGCTGGCGGCAGGAAACGCCGGATGAATTATGGCTGGGCCATCGCGACGCGCCGAACCAGATTCTGCTGAAAGACCCATCGCTAATGGACGAGAAAGCGCGCAGCTTTGCCGACTATCCCGGTGGCCATGGCGAAGGCTATCCCGACACCTTCAAGCAACTTTTCCGCCGCTTCTATGCCTCCATCGCCGATCCCACCTTGACGCCGGACTATCCGCAGATGGCCGATGGCCTCAGGCAGCTCCGCATCCTGGAGGCCGAACTCGCCAGCCACCAGACGCATGCCTGGATGGACGTGCCGGCCTAAATCCAATTGCCATGTGCCAAGCGCGGCGAGCCCGGCTCGCCGGATGACCGACCCCGTGCCTATCTGCTCGCTTGCAGAGACGAAATCGCAGCCGCGAATTCCGCCGGATCGCCTTCGACCAGCTTGGCGAGGCGCCCCTGTGTATCGATGAGCGCAATGGCAGGGAAGCGCTTTACGCCGAACGTACGAAATGCCGCTCCGGTTGAATCAAGCGCCAGCGGTACAGGCGACTTCATTTGGGACTCATAATTGGCCAAAGCCTTGGGCGTCGTCCACAAGCGGCTCATCACGCCGAACCATTCTATGGATTGGCCCGCGGCGAGCTTGTCGACCTGCTCCCGCCCCTTTTTGCACTTCGCCGCCTCACCGGGTTGCGTGCTCTTCACATAGCTCTCGCACCAGGTGGCCGAGAAATAGATCGCGCGGGGGCGAGAGCTCGGGCCATGCGGCAAGGTAATGTTCTTTCCATTCGAAGACTGGAGCGCGATCGGCGGGATTGCATCGCCGGCCTTCAAGGTCACAAGCGCGGCGAGCCTGGTGGTTGCGGCACCGGCCACAGCAGCCTTGCTCGCCAATGCCTGTTTGATTGCGGCGTCCAACTTCGGTCCGTCCTGGTGGCCCGCAAAAATCACGCGCCCATCACGCCCGATTATGAGGTGAACGGGAGTGGCTTTCATGCCGATCCACGCGCCAAGGCGTCCATCATCGATGGCGACCGGCATTTTCAGGTCAAAGGTCTGGGCAAACTGCTTCACCTTGCCGATATCGTCGAACACGCCAGCATTCACCGCAACGACCGACATCTCATGGCCGTACGAAGCGTAGATACTTCTCAGGCCAGGCATTTGGACGCGACAAGGAATGCAGTAGGTCGCCCAAAGCTTCAGATAGACCGGTCGCTTCCCATAGAGGTCTGAGAGGTTGATCGATTTTCCGTCGATGGCTTGCAGCGTCAGCGCCGGCGCGGGCTTGCCGACCAGCTTCGCCAATATGGGATCTTCCGCGATATAGCCGGGATCGCTCGACGGGAGAGCCGCAGCGGTCCGATCGCCGGCAGGGGCGGCCTGAATCTGCGCGCTGTAGACACAGCAGAACATCAGAAGCAGCGAGACTTGAGCTAGGCGACGCATAACGGCTTCCTCGGTGAACGTTATTTGATGGGTGTCATTCGCTGCTTGTCATTGGTGTCAACGACGAATACGGCAAGAAACTTTGCCGGCTCGGTCTTGCTCGCGTTGCGGCAAATCCAATGCATTGCGCCCGGCGGTTCGGAAAAGCTCTCGCCTGCGTGATAGATGCGGGCTTCGCCGTCATTCACCTTCGACTCGATCGCGCCCGAAACGACATAGGCATAGATGAAAGCCGACTTCCCGTGCGTGTGGGCCGGAGAAGCCTCGCCCGGTCCATAGGTGACTTCATTGGCGATCAACGACTTGCCAGGGATGTTGGGGATCTCCGCCGCGAAGTTTGGCGCCGCGGAGGCCGGTGCCGCTACCCCGAATGCGAATGCCGCGAAAGCAGCTGCGATGATGAATCTCATGGCTTTCTCCTCATGTCGAGCGCGCCCGCGCGGGGCCGGGTGGCCGTTGCCGGCGCTTGCAAATTACCTTAATTGTCGTAAGCTCTACTACAAATGTAACGGGAGTCAAGCATGGCACAGCGGCTGTCGCGCGCCGAATTGCAGATCATGGAGACGCTGTGGCGGCACGGGCGGCTGGCGATCCGCGAAATCCTGGAGCATCTGCCCAAGGGCAAGAACCGCGCTTATTCGACGGTGCAGACCATGGTGTACCGTCTGGAAGCCAAGGGCGCGGTGCGGCGAACCCGCAAGATTGGCAATGCCCAGATTTTTGAAGCCGCGGTTTCCCGCCAGTCGGTGCAACGGCGCCTGGCCGATGAATTCCTTGCCATCTTTGGCGGTGCCCGGCCGGTCATGGCGCACCTGATTGAAACCGGTCAGCTCACCATGGATGACATCCAGGACGCCGAACGGGTGTTGCGCGAATCCGGAAAGGATAAACCGTGACGGCGCTGCTAGATCATCTCTGGCAGTCCACGCTGTTCGCAGTACCGCTGGGCGCGCTGACCCTGCTGCTGCGCCGTCACGCCGCCTCGGTGCGTTTCTGGCTGTGGTTTGCCGCATCAGTCAAATTCCTGGTGCCATTTTCGGTGCTGATGGCCCTGGGCGCGGCCATGGCATTGCCCGCGGCCCCCATGCTGCCCGGCGGGCCGACCCTGGAGGTGCTGCAGGACACGGCGGCGCCTTTCACCAACACGCCGGCAGCAAGCGTCGTACCGGATGGCACGGCGAACTGGATCCTGTTGCTGATCGCAGCATGGGCGGCGGGCACGCTTCTGGCGCTGCTGCTCTGGGGCATACGCTGGTTTGAACTTCGCGCGCTGGTCCGGGCTGCGCGGCCCCTGACAATTCCACTGACGATTCCATTGGCGATGCCGGCACGGTTGCCGGTCCTGACCACATCCGCGCCTGTCGAGCCCGGCCTGATCGGCATCTTCCGGCCAGTCCTGACACTGCCGGATGGCATCCTGGCGCGGCTGAGCCCGCAGGAAATGGACGCCATTCTGGCGCACGAGCTTTGCCACTTCCGCCGGCGCGACAATCTCACCGCCGCCATCCACATGCTGGTGGAAAGCCTGTTCTGGTTTCATCCGCTGGTCTGGTGGTTGGGACGCAGGTTGATGACCGAACGCGAGCGCGCCTGCGACGAAGCGGTGCTGGCCGCCGGCAACGATCCGCGGGTTTTCGCCGAAGGCATCTTGAACGTCTGTCGCTTTTACCTGCAGGAGCCGCACGCGGTGGCCGCTTCGCTCTCCGGCGCCAATCTGCGGATACGCATAGAAACGATTCTTGCCAACCGCACGACAAGGCGCCTTGGCCGTGGCGAAAAATTCGGCCTGTCCATCATTGGCGCGTTGAGCCTGTCGCTATTGGTGTTGGCCGGCAGGGAGCAGGCGATCCAGTCCCTCCCCGACGCCGCGCGCATCGCGCAGAGTTTTGCGGAACAGCAGCGGCCGCGAACAGCCATTGCTTTCAACGCCGCGGATTTCGATCCATTCGCCGGCGTCTATCAAGGCGACACGGTCATCACCCTCAGCCGCAAGGGGGGACGCTTTTATGCCGTGCGCAGTCTGGGCGTGCCCAGCGATCACATGAACCGGCATGGCCCCACCGAGATTTTCCCGGAAAGCGGAAGGAAATTCTTCGCCAAAGATCAGATAGCGCAATACAGCTTCACGCGCGATGCCCTGGGGCGCGTGGACGGACTGGTGTTCCACCAGAGCGGATTGGAGCGTTGGTTCAAACGCATCGATGCAAGCGCGGCCAGCGCCATTGCCGGTTCCGTGACAGCGCGCATACGCGCGGGAAAGCCCAGCCCCGGCACACAAGCGGCGCTCGACAGCTATATCCGCGCGATGCAGCAAGATCCAGGGTCAGCCGCCGTCTCGGCAGCCATCAGGGCGATGATCGAACTGCAAAAAGGGGGACAGATCCGGCAGGGTCAAGTCCGGCAGATCCAGAAATTCGGCCGTTTGCAGTCGCTCAGCTTCCAGGGCGTCGCCCCGGACGGGATGGATTTGTTCGATGCCAGCTTCACCAAAGGTCATGTGCGTTGGTGGATCGCACCTTTGACCGCCGATGGCCGCATCGTCTGGGTAGGTTTTGCCAGAGCAATTCCGAGAAATTGAAAATCAACGGCCGGCATGCCGGTATTCGCCCGCACCAGCGCTAAATCGATTTACCAATCCAGCTCGAGTAGCGAAATCGAATGGGACGGCATTTCGGTGCTGACTGTGACAGCGCCTTCGCGCGCGTCCAATTCGTGCGGCGGCTCAAGCTGCTGCAGCCCATCCTTGGCTTTCAGCTCGGCGAACTGGGCAGGAGACGGATTCTGCGGCGAGCCCATCGCTTTCCACACCGTATAGGCATTGGAGTGAGTGTCATCGATCCGGTAGTGAGTCAGGCGGACCCGTGATGCGGCCTTGGGCAAGCCGTGCACCGTAACCGAAGCCAGCTTAGCCTCGCCGGCCTTTTCGGCATCGTGATAATTCCATAACATCACCGCGGCCTGATGCTCATCCATGGTTGCCAGGGCATCGACATCCTCGGTGCCGCGCACGCCGTCGGCCATGATGTCATCCAGCTTGACCTGTCCGCTGCTGGTGGTGGCAACCCGATTGCCCTTCATCAGCGCCGCCATGCGGAAGAAATTCAGCACCGGCTTGTCCACGCCGTTGCTGGAGAGCGAACGGAAGCCTTCAAAATAATCCTTGCCCTCGAACTCGAAGGACCAGCTCAGCATCGAGATCAGATTGACCTGATGCCGGTCCGCCAACTCAAACAGGCCCTTGTAAGCCGCCGCCGTGTAAGAGGGATAAAGCGTGCCGTTGCGATAGGCATTGGCGGGATTGACCTTCATGGAGCAGGCCGCGCAGCCCTCCGGGTCCGCCTCGCTGAGGATGATCGGCAGCTTGTTCATGCCGTGGCGGGCGATGATGTCAAAACCGGCGTCCGCGTCCTTCATCTCCTTGGCCAGGCCCATCACCACTTCATTGTCCTGGATGCGAGGTTGGCCTTTGACATGGAAGGAGATGAAATCCAGCGGCACATGCGCCGCGGCGACGTGGGTGAGAAAGCCGTCGAGGAACGTGGAGGCGTGCGCGATGGACGGCCCGGTGGCCGCCGGGCCGCCGACTTTCACGCCGGGCAGGGCCGCACGCGCACCCGCCACGGCGCGGTCATAAAGCTCCCAATATTGCTGCGGCGTGCCATGCCAGTAGTCGATGTCCGGCTCGTTCCAGACCTCGAAATACCATTGCCGCACGGTATCGGCGCCATAGCGCTGGGCCAGATGCGCCACCACCATGCGGATCAGCTCCTGCCATTTGGCATAATCCTTGGGCGGGGCCTGCACGCTGCCCGAGGTGGTACGGCCGGGATAGTGGACCTGATAGTCATTGGTGCCGCTGGTGAGATCCTTGGGCATGAAGCCCAACTCCACCATCGGGATCACGCCGGCAGCTTTATATTCGTCGAAAATGCCGTCCAGGATGGTGAAGTCGTAGATCGGCTTGCCGCTGGCATCCTCGCGATAGACGTTGGTCGAGCTCCATTTCAGTTCCGGCACGCCATTGCCGGAGGTCAGCAGGTGATGGGCGCGGATATGCACCGGCACCGGCGCCAGGTCATGCAACTCGCGCAGCAGCTTCTTGCCGTCGCGGCCGGTGGTGAAATTGGCTTCGTCATAGCCGAACCAGGCATAGATCGGCTTGTAGGGACCGACCGGCTTGCCGAGGTCCACCGTGATGGCCACCCGCGTCGGCTGGGCCAAGGCTGGTCCCACGGCCAGCATCATCAAGGCGGCAAATACAGCGCGTTTCATCGGCTTCTCCCACTAGTGTCCCGATTCCGAAATTCGCCCGATCTTCATATCGTGCTCCAGGCGAATTTCGGAATCGGGACACTAACAATTTATTGATTCCTGGTGTCGTTTGATTTCGAAGTTCGCCTTGAGGCTGATATCGACAATATGGCGACCTTCGAAACCACGACACCGGCGCCCGTCGCGCCACTCATGGCGGTCATGCTAGCGTGACGCAGGGGAGAATCGCCATGAAAAAGCTGGCTTTTGTGCTGGTTGTGGGGCTGCCCGCGGCGGCGAGTGCGGCGTCGCTTTCTTATCCCGATTGGGCCTATGGCGTGCCCACGCCGCAGAATGAGGCGGTCGCGCCGAAGGATGACGGCACGCGGTTTTCCCTGCCCGGCTCGAAAGGCCATTTCACCCGGGGCCAGATCAGCGGCGCGGGGCACAAGCCACCTGCCGACTGGTATCCCGGAGATCATCCCGCCATGCCGGCCATCGTGGCGGCGGGCGATCCGGGCCGCGGCATCACCGCTTGCGCGGCCTGTCACAATCCCAATGGCCGGGGCCGGCCGCAGAACGCCAATATCGCGGGACTGAATGCCGCTTATCTACTCCGACAGCTCCATGACATGAAGGCGGGCAAGCGCAAAAGCGCCGAACCGCGCAAGCATAATGCCCAGCAAATGGTGGATTTCGCCAAAACCATGACGGAACCGCAGATGCGCCAGGCTGCCGCCTATTATGCCTCCCTGCCAGCCACGGCCTCGATCAAGGTGGTGGAAACCGCGACCGTTCCAGCCCTGCGCAGCCAGGAAGGCATGTGGCTGCCGGACGCGAGCCGCCCCCGCGAACAGATCGGCATGCGCGTGATTGAAATGCCTGCCGATGTGGGGCGTGAACAATTGCGTGATCCCCATGCCGGCTTCATCGCCTGGGTGCCGCGCGGCGCGGTGGCCAGAGGAAAACGGCTTGCGGACAGGTTGGGCTGCGCCGGCTGTCATGGCGACAAGCTGACGGGCAACGGCGACACTGCGCCGGGGATCGCCGGGCGCTCGCCCAGCTATCTCGCCCGCCAGCTTTACGATTTCCATACCGGTACCCGCCATGGCGAGCTGGCGGCTCCGATGTTTCCCATCGTCGCCCAGATGAACGCCAGCGATGTGGTGAACCTCACCGCCTATCTGGCGTCACTTCCCGCCCGCTGATTGGCTCAATCCCGGCAGCGGCAGCCAGGCGACGCGATCCATCTGGTTTGAACTCAGCCATAGCGTATTGCCGATCACCTGGGCGGTTGAAACACCTCCAAAGTCGGGAATGGCTGGTCCATAGGCCAGCACCCGCCATTTCGCCGTGGCGGGATCGAGCTCCGCCACCACCCAGCCACGATGGCAATTCAGGTCGCCGCCGCGCTCCACGATCTCCTTGCGGGTGCCGCCACAGGCCGGTTCATCCTGGATCACACCGGCCGTGAGCAGGCGGTTTCCGCTCCAGTGGATATTGTCGATGTTGAACCAGCCCGCAAGGGCGCGACGCACCGGCCTGGACGTGTCGGCCCGGGAGTAGATTTCGACGCTCTGGGTGCCGGAGACGGCAACATAGATTTCCTTCTCGTCGCGCGAAATCTCGATGCCATTATTGCCGGCGAGCTCCGTGCCGGGCAGCAGATGCCAGGTCTTGCCGGCCGGCGTCCACTCATAGACCCCGCCTGTGATCTTGCCGACCATATAGTCCGCCTGGGTGGCACCATTTCTCATCTGCACATTGGCGATGATGGTGCCATCGCTGGTGGCGGTAACGCCGTTGGTCCGAAAGTCGGAGGGCAGCTTTACGCAGCCCGTCCAGGTCAGGGACGGTTCACCGCCGCGCGCATCCAGGGCAAAAATCTGGATGCTCTCGAATGGCGCATGGGTGACGGTATAGAGCTTATAAAGTCCAGCCATGCCGGTCGGCCGCAGGGCGATGCCATGGGCATTCAGGACTTTGGGATCCGGCACGGCCGGACAATCGGGATAGAGCTTGTAATCGGGCTGCATCCGGCTGATATCCAATTGCCGCCAGGTCATGGCCTGACTGTCTATGAGCCCGACGCCCCCGCTGGCCGCGGAGCCGCCAAAGACGATGTATTTGCTGCTGCCGATCTGAAGCAGGTCTTCCGGGCGTTTCATGCCGCAGACAAAGTTCAGCCCCATGGCTGGAGCGCAGGCGGAAACCGGAGCGGACGGCTGGGCCTGACCAGGCGCAAAGCCGGCCACCAGCGCCAGTGCGGCGATGGCGAAATATCGTTTCATGACACCCTCCCTATTTGGTTTGGGGACCCGGCAAGGATCGGTACGCGGCGCGGTCCATCTGGAAGGAGCTGAGCCACAAGGTATCGCCCATCACCAGCGCCGTGGCGATGCCGCCGAAGCTGGGATTGGGCTCGCCATAGGCTAAAATCTTCCAGCGCATCGCCACAGGATCGAGTTGCGCCGCGACCCAGCCGCGATGGCAATTCATGTTGCCATGCGCGTCCTGAATCTCCTTGCGCGTGCCGCCGCAGGCCGGTTCGTCGAACATCATGCCGGCCGCGATCAGACGGTCTCCGCTCCAATGGATATTGTCCAGATTGTACCAGGGCGTCTTGATGGTGCGGGCGGGCTTGGCAGTGTTGGCCAGGGAATAGATCGCCACGGTCTGGGTGCCGGAAACGGCGATATAGAGCTCCTTCTCATCCTTCGACAATTCGATGCCGTTGTTGCCGGCAAGCTCGGTGCCGGGCAGCAGCTTCAGCGTCCTGTCTTTTGGATTCCAGCGCCATACGCCGCCGGTGATGTTGCCGCTGATGAAGTCGGTGTGGGCACCATGCATCTGCACATTCACCAGGATGGCGCCGTCGCGCGTGGCCGTGACCGCATTGGTGCGGAAATCGGCAGGCAGCTTGACACAGCCGGTCCAGGCGATGGCCGGCTGGGCCCCGCGCCCATCCACGGCAAAGACCTGGATGCTTTCGAACGGCACATGCGTGACGGCATAAAGCCGGTAGGTGCCCGCGGCCGAGCCGGGCCGCAGCGCCAGGCCATGGGTGTTGAAATGGGCCGGCGGCGCGGCGCAGTCCGGGTACATTCCCGTGTCGGATTTGGCGGTCCCGGTAAAGAAGCGGCGCGCCGTCTTGGCCTGGGTATCGACCAGGAAGACACCGCCATTCTCGCCCATGCCGCTGGCCACCAGCCACTTGCTGCCGGGAATCTGGATCAGGTCTTCCGGTTCATCCAGGCCGCAGACGAAATGAAGGCCCATGGAGGGCGCGCAGGACGGCTTTTCCGTGCTGGGATGCGGCACGCCGGCGGGGGCCTGCGCAAACACGGCCAACGGCAATGCCGCAAGCAAAATGGCCGTAAAAAGCATTTTCATTCGCCCCTCCCTTTTTTTGCCGAATGCTATTTGGCCGGCGGCGAGGTGGTCAACACGCCCTCGGCCACGGCCGGATCCATCGCCGCCAGGTCGGCGCGATAGCTCACCGTGTCGGCGGTGGGAAAATCCTTTGGCACATTCTGGGTGACCTTGCCCGTCGCCGCCCATTCGGTGCCGCGGCGCAGGGTGGTGATGAAGCCCACACAGGACAGCGCCATGGCATCATGCCCCAGCGTGGTGTGGAAGATGCGGCCTTTGCCCCAATGCAGCGCCATCAGCATCGGCTCATCGAAGCTGGTGCCGCGGTTGGCCGGATCGGCATAGGCGGTGGCCAGCACGGTCATGTTTTTTCCAGGGCCCCGCAAGCGGGTGTAAAGCTCATCGGGCGCATGCATCCATGCGGCCGGCAGGCCCCGCATGATGGGATGCTCGGCGGCGCGCACCGTGATGCGGAACGGCTTGCGGCGGCCGTGCAATCCAGCCGGCCCCGGCGAAGCATCGGATGTGAGCTTGCCGTCCTTGAAATACCATCGGGGTCCGGCGGCTGCGTCGCGCTGGCGCCACCCGCCAACGCCTGTCATCTCATTGAACGCCGCCCAGTCGGGAAAGGCATTGTCGGCGCCATGCACGACCACCAGGCCGCCGCCATTCTTCATATAGGTCTCGAACGCTGCCTTCAGCGGCGCGGGCCAATCCTGCGCGTCATAGTTGGACAAAACGACCTGGTAGCGCGAAAAATCCGGGTGGAAATTGGAGAAGTCGCCATCGGCCGGCGGGGCGCTCACCGCCGTGACGTCGAACAGGCCCGCTTCCTCCAGCTCGCGCTTCATGATCTGGGTGGTCAGCTTCCAGTCGTGATAGGTCCCGCCGCTGGCGCCATCCAGGATCATCACCCGGATTGGCGCGGCCGCCGCGGCACCAGCCCACAAAGCCAGGACGGCGGCGAGCAACCATTTCATTTCACTTCTCCGGATCGCTGGCGGCGAAGGGCGAACAACAGGGCTTGCCGATGGCATGCAGCTCCATCACTTCGGCGCGGGTGCCGTCGGGATCGATCAGGTTGAGCTGCCATTTCGCATCGCGGCCGATCTTGGGAACGACCTGCTGGCCCCGCGCATCGACCTGACCTTGCAGCCGATCCTCGTTCCACAGTTTCGTATAAACGGCTTCCATATTGGGCACGCCCAGCGCAAAGTGATCCAGCACGCCCAGATTGGCCTGGCTCATGGTAGGCGGGATGCCCCGCGTATCGGGCGTTCCCACGATCATATATTCCAGCCAGTCGTGGCCATCGGGCACCTGCTGCGAGACCCAGCTCGTCACATCATCCTTCATGCCGCCAGACCAGTAGGGCCGAAAGCCCAGCATCTCGCGATAGAATGTGTCTTCAAGCCGGCGATCATGGATGATGAAGCCGACATGGATGATGTGGGTGGAAAGCCCGCCGTCGGCGACTTTGGGCGGGCGCGCCGGCGGCTGCACGAATTCCACCGTGACGCCTTCCGGATCCTTGACCCGAAACCAGTGGCTGCCATCGCTGCCCTGCGTGACCGCGTTCGGAGCGGCGATCCCTTTGGCGAGCAGATAGTGCCGCATGGCCTCGGCATTGGCGACGTTGAAGGCGGCGTGATCGAGCCGGTTGATGCCGGCTCCGGCCGGCAGCGGTAGCACTTCCACGAACTGGATGGGCGAGAAATAGTAGCGGACGCCAGCGGGATTCTCCGGGTCAGGCAACCTCACCGCGCCCAGGTCATGCACATAGAAGGCTTCGGCCTTGGCGGGGTCGGTGACATAGATGGCCAGATGCGAGACGGAGGTGATGGGCGGCCGTGACGGCTCCGCACCCGCCGCGGGCCAGGCCGCCAGACATGCGCCCAGACATATAAAAGACAGGATACGCATGAGCCCCTCCTCTTCCGGTGGGAAGCCTAGTGTCGTGGACACTAGAATCAACAATTCGCCCTGAGCCCGATATCGAGATCGTGCGAATTTCGGAATCGGGACACTAGCGGCAGGCGACGGGAAAAGAAAAGGGCGGAGCCACCGGCTCCGCCCCAAGAGGCCCATAGGGGTCGGGCGTTGCTATGTCAGTGCGCGGTAGGTCAGGTCGCGGAATCGGGCCTCGCCAGCGCCTGCAACATACAGGGCCGGCCGGAGGCTCAGGAAGTCGTAGGCGACGTTATGATGGTAGCCCGACACTTCCATCTGCACGCCATATTTCTGCCAGGTCTTGCCGCCATCGCCGCTGGTGTGAATGGTCACGATGTGGCGGTCGTTGGCGATCCGCATGCGGCAGCGGTTGCCGTGCACCAGCGGCTGGCCATTCCGCTCCAATCCATAGCGATGCATGACGGAACGATCCGTATTATAGCCCAGGCCGCAGTAAAGCCGCTTGTTGTAGAACAGCAAAAGGCCGGCTTGCGCCCCGCCCGATATCTCGATGTCGACCTCGATCCTGTAGGCCTGGTCGCCAACCAGAAAACTCAGGGGTGAGCAGTCGAAAGGTTGGGACCCCTTGGCCTTGACCATCATGGCGCCATCCTCATAGCGCACCCGCGACATTTCATTCGGGCCCGGATTGTAGAAGCTCCATGTCGTACCGAATCGATTGGTGCGAAAATCATCCGAAAGCGCCAACCCCGTCGGAGACGGCTTGCCGCCGCGCGGTTTGGGAATCGGATGGGAAAGATCGCCGCCATCGGCCTTGAACCAGCCGTCATCCGTCCAGTGCATGGGATCCAGCAAGGTTTGACGCCCCAGGGTCCAATAGCCGTTTTCGTAGCCGTGATAGATCAGCCACCAGCTGCCATCCGGCCCTTCGACCGGCGTGGCATGGCCACGCGACCACCATTTTTCCGACGCCGACCATGTGCGCACGATCGGATTATTGGGCGCCTGCTCCCACGGACCATGAACCGAGCGGGATCGGGCTGCAATCACCATATGTCCCGTGGGCGGACCGGCGGTGCCGCCAACGGCCAGCACCAGATAAAAATATCCGCCGTGACGGAGGACCTTGGGGCCTTCCGGGGAAAAGCTCTCCACCACCCAGTCCTCCGGATAGTGCCAGGGATCGTAGACATGCGTGACCGGGCCCGCGGTGGAAAGGCCGTCATCGGTCAGTTGCACCCGGTCGCCGCCGGACAGGAAGAGATATCGCTTGCCGTCCTCGCCCACGACATGCCCAGGATCGATGTGTTTCGGCAATTTCAGGTCGACCGGCTCGCTCCAGGGGCCCTGCGGGTTCTTCGCCGTGACCACATAGATGGAGCGATAGTCCGGCGTGCGCGCATGCGCGTAGATGTAGAACGTATCGCCATGCTTGCAGATCTCCGGCGCCCACAATGAGCCGATCGCCTTGTGGAGCGCTGCCGCAATCGGAACCCAATTCACCAGGTCGCGCGAATGCCACACCCGCAAGGCCGGATAGGCGTCGAAGGTGGAAAAGACCAGATAATAATCCTCGCCATCCTTCAGGATGCTGGGATCGGGATGATCGCCCGGAACAATGGGATTGAGAAAGGTGCCATCGCCCAGATCCGCCTTGCGCTGGCCTTCAATTCCGCGCGCCCAATTGGACGCATGCGGCGCTGGACAAGCCGGCGTTGCCGCCTGCCCGAGTGATGCGCCGCCCGCCATTGCGCCGCCGCCGAACAGCGTGCCAATCGTGAAACGACGGGTGAAGTTCATGAATTTTCCCGAGATTCACAGGACAGGGTGGCGCCCGCGAAGGCTCGTATCCTAGTAACTGTACCGGACCCCCGCAAAGAATTCGCGGCCGGTATAGTGCAGCACGTAAGGGCGTTGGCCGATCGAGTCGGTATATTGATTCTGGCCTTGATTGGTCAGATTGACCGCCTCCAGGCTGAAGGTGAAGTGGTCGTTCCACTTGTAACTGGACGAGAAGTCCAGATTGAAGGTCGGCGCATTGATCAGTTGATCGTTCAGGCTGCCCGGATTGATGCTGACAATGTATTTGCTGCGGAACGTGCCCGCGACGCGTGCCTGGAAGACGCTATCGTCATAGTAGAGCGTCGTGTTGAAGGAGGTACGAGAAAGCCCCGTCAGGTCGGCATAGGTGTTCACCGTGCCATTGCCATTGAGATAGTACTGCTTGGCCTGCACGAAGGTGGCGTTGCCCAGCACGCCGAAGTTCGACCAGAAATCCGGCAGGAAGTCGAAAGGCTGTTGCCAGTTGATTTCCGTGCCGTAAAGCGGGCTGCCCTTGCTGTTGATGGGCTGCGAGAAATTCCAGATCAGGTTCTCGTTGCAGGCCGTTCCATAGGAAGTACCGCAGGCGGCTTGCACCAAGCTGACTGGCAACCCCTGCGAATTGCCCGCGAAGGGTATCTGGGACGTGATGGTCTGGATCAGCGTGTCGATGTGCTTGTAGAAGAAAGCGAACGAAAGCAGCGCGCCCTTGTCGTAATACCACTCGAAGCTCAGATCCACGTTCTTCGAGGTAAAGGGTTTCAGCAGCGGATTGCCGGCGCTGACATTGCGATTGGCGCCGGACAAGGTCACGGCTGCACCAGGCAGCATGTTGGTGAGAGTGGGCCGCGTCAGGGTCTGCGCCAGATTGAGCCGGATCAGAAAGTCATCGGCCGGCTCGAGCGTCGCGTTCAAGGCCGGCAAGAAGTTGTGATAACTCTGGCTTACATCGGCGGGTACGATGGCCTTGGCCACCGCGTCATAGCTGAAGCCCAGGGATTCGCTGTCGGTCTCGACATAACGCCCACCGATATTACCCCGGAAGGGAACGCCGTAGAAATGGGCATCCCAGTCGGCCTGAATCCAGAAGCCCAAGTCGTTTTCCCGCACAGAACCGTTGGAGGTCAGCGCCGGCTCCGGACCAAATTTGAAGGCGCCATTTTCCGCGGTGGGACTCCATATATTGAATTGCTTGTTGAAGGCGTCGAGGTTCGGGATCATCCAGCTCGCCGTCGAGCCGGCCGGCAGGTCGATCCCCCGCAAGGTCACACGTTGGGAATACTGATTGAGGTCGGCAGCCCGGATATCGGCGGGGATGTTGAAATCCTGATTCGAGGTGGTGCCGTTTGAGCGCGCCAGCGATACGGTGCGATACCCGTAATTCTTGTAGTCGATACCGCCCGATAGTTTCAGCCAGCTGAAAGCCTGATAGTCCGCGTCGGCACTGATCGTGCGGAAGGAATTGTAGTTCGCTTCCGCGCGCTCGCGCATCTGGGAGATGAACCAGTTTGCCAGGCTCGTGACATTGCCGCTCGAGTCCGCGGCGCTGCCATATTTCAGGGCCGGCATCGCCGAATAGCCGAAATATTGATAACTGTAGCCCTGAGCACCCAGAAAGGTCCCTCCGGGGCCCGCACCGCCGTTATAATCGTAGGTGAGCGTGGTCTCGACCGGCTCTTCCATGTGGGATTCCGACCAGCCGCCCAGCACATGTACTTTGAAATCCCTGCTGAAACTGTGGGTGAAATCCGCAGTCGTCTGGGCAAAGCGCGAACCGATGTCGGTAAGGAAGTGTTCTGCGCGCAGGCCCACGCCGTTGGCGGTCAGGGACGTCAGGTTATTGCGCGCCGAATCCAGCGTGTAGGAGGTGACGGCGATGTTTCCGCTGCCCAAACTTATCGGCGTGCCCGCGCCGCCCAGGGCGCTGGTCCTGAAATTGTTGCCGCCCAGCGAATTGGCTTCGAGATATTCCTCCTGGCGCTGCATCTGATAGTTCGCGTACAGCGTATCGATGGTGAGCAATGTGTCGTCGTCGGGCTGCCACTGGATGGAGTTGGTCAGGCCAAGACGCTTCTCGTGATTGGTGACCAGGTCGTAGCGCGCGAAACGCGGACGGAATGCCTCGTTGACCTGATCGTATACCGTGCCGCTGGTCGCGCCATTCACGCTCAACAGGCGCTGCGCGGTACTGCAGGGGCTGGGACAGCCCACGATGCCGGGGGCCGCATGGGTTGCGCTCTGCGGTGTATTGTCGTTCTGGAAGCGAACGGTGCTGTAGCCTTCTTCTAGCGTATTGCGGATACCGAAAGCGCCGGAAAACAATATTCCCAGCCTGCCGCCCAGGAAGGTGTCGGAAACGATCGCGGCTATGCGCGGATTGCCGGAATTTGACAGGTCATTGTAACCCATCTGGGCATTCGTCGTGAAAACGAAGCCCTGGTGATCGAAGGGGTGGCCGGTGGTCAGATCAACCGTGGCACCCAGCGAACCTTCCTCGATATCGGCCGAGGCCGACTTGTGGACGGTGATGCCCGAAAACAGGTCCGAGGCGAAAATATTGAAGTCGAACGCGCGGCCGCGGTTGGTGCCCTGCACGCTCGACGAGCCGGCCGTGGCCAGAGCCTCCATCCCATTTATGCGCACGCGGGTGAAATCCGGCGAGAGACCGCGCACGGAAATTTCATGACCTTCGCCGGCCTGGCGATCCAGGGCGATGCCGGGGATGCGTTGGATCGATTCCGCAAGGTTGAGGTCGGGAAACTTGGCGATGTCTTCCGCCAGAATGGAATCCGACGAATCCAGGGCGTCGCGCTTCATATCCAGCGCTTTCTCAAGGCTTGCCTTGAAGCCGTTCACCACCACCGTTTCCACCGGCGCCGCTGCCGCGCCGCCACCGGGACTGGAGGGCGCCTGCGTCACGGCACGGCGCATGAAAGGGCGGCGCACGATCAGACCGTTGTTGCCGTCCTGCACGACTTCCAGATCGGTGCCGCGGGTCAGCATCGAGACCGCCTGCTTGGCGTCCATCTGACCGGAGATGGCGGGAGCCTTCAGGCCGTCCACCGATTCCGGCGTGAAAAGAATGCTCTCGCCCGTCTTCTGGGCGACGCTGCGCAGCGCATCCGAAAGTGGCTGCTCCTGCAGCGAGATATTGGCGCTCTGCTGCGCCGCTGCGGCCGCGTTGATGGACAGGACAGCGACACTACCGAACAGAATGGAGCGCAACACGCCCCCGCGCGACATGGCCATGCTTTTCCCCTCTGACGTCACGGCCACTGCGGGCCGCTAAAGAAAGTGACGTTCGGAATGGGGCTTTCCCCACCCCTAAGGATCAGTGTCCGCTGTCAAAACCAGAGTATCGCCGTCTTCATGGACGGTGATGGGCAGAAGCTTGGCCAGGGAGCGGGCAAAGGCGGCATTGTCGCCGACCCGATATACGCCGGAGACTTTCAGGGAGGCGACGCTGGGGTCCACCTCAACCCTTTGGGTGGAATAGCGATTCATCTCTTCCACCGCCTGGGCCAGGTATTCCCTGTCGAAATTCTCGTAGCCGGTCTGCCAGGCCAGAACGCGGGTCAGGTCTGGCTTATCCCGCTTTTCGATATCATTTGAAGCGACCAGTCTTTCACCGCTGCGCAAGGTCTCGCCTTGGACAGCCGGCGCGGAGGCCGGCCTCACATCCGCCTCACCATGGATCAGCACCACCTGGACCTTGCCATTGTCGCAACGGACATCGAAGTTGCAGCGGGTCGCCACGATCTTGCGTTCGGCGGCTTCCACAATGAAGGGCCGGCGCGCATCCGGCACCACCCGAAAATTGGCGCGGCCATATTGCAGGTCGACAGTGCGGGCGATTTCGCTGAAAGAGACGGCGATACGGGTCTTGGCGTCCAGGAACAGCTGGCTGCCATCATCGAGAGCCACATGCTTCTGTTCGCCCACATCGGTCTCATAGACTTTGGCACTGGCCGAGCGCCAGAACAGGACGCTTCCGCCGGTCACGGCCAGGAAACCTACGCCAGCCAGCAAAAGACGGCGGCTTGACAGGGCCGGCTCGCGTACCGGTACGCGTGCAACACCGCGCCTGAGATCGGTGCGGATCGTGCTGAGGTTGCCCAGCCCCCCCACATCGCTCCACGTCCGATCCACCGCCTCGAAGGCCAGAGCGTGGGCGGGGTCCGCGACCAGCCAGGCGCGGAAAGCCGCTTCATCGGCAGCGTCACGATCCTCTGCATGAAGGCGAGCCAGCCAAGCGGCAGCCTCCGCCCGTATCTCACGGGACGGAATGGAGGAAGATGGAGCCGGCATGGCTTACCAGCCCTCCGTCCACTCGGTGAGGAACAGAGCGGCCTTGGCGATGTGCTTTTCCACGGCGCTCTGGCTGATCCCCAGCCGCTCGGCGATTTCGCGGTATTTCAGGTCATCCAGACGGTGCATCAGGAAGATTTCGCGGGTCCTTGGGGTCAGCCGGGAAAGACCTTCCCGGACCCTTTCTAGACGTGCGCGGGCCGCCAAAACCTCATCCTGCAACGGCGAATTTTCGCAAATTGCCATTTCATCAGGTGAGACATCGGCCAAAAACCGATCATGGCGGTAATTGTCCACGCCGATGTTGACCGCCGTCCGGACCAGGAAACCGGGAACATTTTCAACCGTCTGCTGGGCGCGATAGCGCATCAATCGCAAAAAGGCGGCGTGGAGCAATTCTTCGGCATCGGCGCGGCCGCGGACACGCCTGCGCACTTCTCCGATCAAGTGATTCCAAAATTGCCGGTTTACCGGAATATCGGACATTGCTCCCCCGAGCAGCCGGGTTATACCGGCGCGCGATACCGCCGCCAAATTTGTGCCCGTCCCACGGCCAAGGCCAATGTCTTTCGCGCATCAATAATGCGACGTACCGCACTGCAACATGCTTAGGGTGCCAACCGCGCTTTGTTCACCAGGGCACACTCCTGCATCAGGGTGAAGTAGCGCTGCACCCCATCCCGGCCCACCTCATAGGGATTGGGCTCGTTCGGCCCGCGCACTTTCACCAGCCGGCTCTTGGTATAGGCATTGTCGAATTCGGAGTGATTGGTCATCAGCACAGTGGCGCCGGCTTCCGCCGCCTTTTCAGCCATATGCCGCTGGGAGGCGGCATAGGTGTCCAGGCCCGCGGCACTTTTATAAATGCCAGCCAGCGCCGTGCCGCCGGAGTAGGCGATCGTTACAGGTTTGCCGCGATCCTTTACGGTAAAAATCAGGGATAAAGTTCCAGGCGTATGACCGGGGGTCGCAACCAGGGTCACGGTCGCATCGCCCACGCTGATCGTCTGACCGTCGGCACCCGCCATGTCCCGGCGCGGCTTGCCGCCGGGAATATCGGCGGCCTTGTCCAGGGCATCCCAGTCCGGTCCGCCCATCACCACATGGGCGCCATACCGCTCCTGAAACAACCGCGCGCCTTCATCATGATCGCCATGGGCATGGGTGACGACGACATATTTCACCTGGGCCGGATCGAGGCCCATCTTCTTGAGCCCGGCCACCATCTCGTCCTCGACCGCATAATTGTAGAGTGTATCGATGATGATGATGCCGCCGGAGCCCTTCAGCGCCCAGGCCGAATGCACCCGTGTGCCGATAAAATAAAGATTGTCGAACATGCGCGCCGGTTCGGCGTGCCAGAGGGCGCGGTCGGGGATGACGCCGCGCGGCCCGATGCCGACGGCAAGGGCCGGTGCGACGCAGGTGCGAGCCAGGGTGCCGGTGAATTCAAAGCCCGCGGCCCGTTTGGCGGCCTCCAGATGCGGTTCGGGATCGTCGGCCCGCACGGGACCGACGGAAAGCAGAAGCATGGCGCAAAGTGTCGCGAGAGTTGTTTTCATGGCCGCCCCTTTTTCAAGGGCGCCAGTAAAGCCGGTTTTGGATCTCGCGTCTCACGCAACCGCTGCTGCGCCGCATCAATATCTCAGCCGCGGCCGCGGCGGCCGTACAGCATGGTGATATTGATACGGCGGTTTTCATAGCCCGTGGCGAACCGGATGGTGTCGGTCTTGTGGAACAGATTGGAATCGAAGATCACCGCCCGGTTGGCCCGATAGGGTACGGTCACGGTCTGGGCACCGCTTCTGGCCAGGAAGTCATAGGCCGCGCTTTCATCGGCATTGTATTTGGCAAAGTGCCAGTCCAGCGGCGCCGCCTTGTCCCAGATCACCAACCCGCCGGATTCGGGGTCCAGATTGGCGGTATCCGGGGTGATCCAGAAATTGACATTCACCGCCGCCTCGTCGGCATGGATGCCGATGCCTTCCAGGCTGCTGTCATACTTGAAGGCCCAATGGTAGCGCAGGGCGTGATCGGCGAAGATATCGCGGAAGGTTTCGGCCAATTCTTCCGCCACCTGCGCCAGCAGAGGCGCCGCGAAGCCGGATTCAGGGAAGGCGCCGAGATAGCCCTGGGGATAGCTCGTATGCCAGACCTTCGCACCCTGGCAATAGTGGCGCAGGCTGGCGAGTGCCTCATCGGTCAGCAGATTATCGATCACCACGATCCGGGGATCGCTGTCACGCCAGGTCCTGGTGGCGCTTTCGGCGTTGATGGGATTGACGGCCCGGCCCACAACGCGGTCACCGGCAAAGCTTCCATGCTCGATCAACCACGCCCGTTGTTCTTCGTCATGACGGCGCTTGTGCGACGGGTCGTTACTCGCTGCCGTTGGGGCGCCATAGGCCAGTTCGCCGGCCTTGCGGAAAGATTGGAACCCCTCTTCCAGCCGCATCAGCTCGCTTAGTATCCGGCC
>CAYQZM010000185.1:0-6517 GCA_964421935.1 uncultured Rhizobium sp.
AATCTGGCAGCTCGCCACCCTCATCACATAATTCAAGATCTCGCACCGTGAGCTCCCCGACCGTCATCAGAAACACTTTCGATGTTTTGCAGAAATTCAACGGGCGCGGCGACCGGGACGGCCAGAGCGAAGATGGCGCGATCGCACGTCCAGCCCCGGCTTTTACGCCTTCGGATTTCGTCATTGCAGCGGTCCTGGGCGGGCTGGCGGTGGCGCTGTCGATTTTCGGTTTTCATCTGATCCGTCACGCATACGGCCTGCTGGAATTTCAGGACATCTGGTTCCAGGCCGATATCGCACGGGTCATCGACAATATGACGAATGCCGGCGGCAGCCATTGGCGCACATCCGTTCATCCGGTCACGTCCATTCTTCTTTATCCGTTCGGCGCCCTGTTGACCGGTCTTGGTTTCTCACCGCTTGCGGCGGCCCGGCTCATCGTCGTCAGTTTCTGCGCGCTCAACCCCGCGGTCCTGTTTTTCGTCTTGCGGCAGATCGCGCTGCCGCGGGGCATCGCCGCTCTTTTTGCCGGACTGTTCATTGTCAGTGCCAGCACGATGTTCTGGAGCTCCGTGGTGGAGCTTTATCCCATTGCCTGCTTTTCCCTGCTGCCCGTGCTCTTTCTTCTGGCACGCCGCGCCTCCAGCCGCGGATGGTGGATACTCGCCAGTGCCATGACGCTGTCCATAACCGTCACGAACTGGATGGTCGGCCTGATTGCCGCCGCTCTGCGTTGGAACTTCACGCGATTTCTTTCCATCACTGCGGCGGCACTGGCGATCGTCCTTTCCTTGTCCATTGCGCAGTCGCTTCTTTTCAAGGATGCGCGCATTTTCCTGAATCCGCATGGCCTGGCCTGGGACGCCGTGAACTTTTCAGGCCCGAACCTGCAGCGACGGGGATATCTGGAGAAACCGTGGAGTCCGCTGGCCAACCTCAAGGTCCTCTACATAGACTCCGCGGTTACCCCGCCTATCCGGGTTGAAAAAGAGGGACTTGAGTATGTGGAGACCAACCAGGCAAGCAGCTTCCCGGCTGGGAGCTATTGGGGGCCCGCAGCATTGGCGGCCTGGGTTCTGCTTCTTGTCCTGGGCATCGCGGGTGCCATCCAAAACCGCGCCCTGCGGCCATTCTTCCTAGGGCTTGGTCTGATGCTCATGGGCAACGGCATCCTGCACAGCCTTTATGGCCAGGTGACGTTCCTCTATTCCATGCACGTCATCCCGCTGTTGACGATCCTGGCGGCCGCGTCCTGGTTCGGCCGCGGCAGATGGTTGGGCGTCGGCCTGGCCGCGGTCGTGATGACGGCCGGCGGATGGAACAACTGGATCCAGTTGCATCAGTCCGCCGATCTTGCCGCCAAGGTCGCCCGCAAGCCCTGTGTCTCCATACTGCAGGCCTATTATCCCGGTGCGCCCGGTCCAAACCATCCCTGGAACAGTTCGCTTGCTGCCTGCGTGCCCCCAGGTTTTCGTTAGGCGCGGCGCGTCCGCCGCATCTACTTGACGGTCGCGGGTGCGCCGGTCGTCCCGAACTTGTCTGGCGCGACACAGTCACCTGGGCTGTCGATTTGCTCTCCCACGCCGGCCGTCGTGATTTTCTGGGAGTGAATGACGACCAGGAAGCCGCCCTGCTTGGTGCAAGCCGCGCGCGCCTCCTCCAGGGTGAGCCGGTGCTGGCACCCCGCCAGCATAGAGGCGCCAAGCGCCACCAGGATTGATATACGCTTCACGTTTCCCCCCGATGACGCCTGGTGTGGCCCGATCCCGTCAATGCCTGGCGCTGGCGATGACAAGATTGGCGCGCTCCATCCCGTCGCTGGTTGCATCATGCTCGCAATTGAATCCCTCCAGGATCGGGTACTGCACAGGCGGATATTTGATATCCATTTCCCGGCAGACCAGATGGGCGGCGACACGGATGCGCCGGCCCAGTTCGTCCGCGTCCGGATCCTTGGCCAGATCGAGATCGGAATAGGGGACTTCCATCGAGGCCGAGATGATAAAGGCTTCGCCCAGGCGCGAGCCGGACAGGACCAGCCGGTAATTCCTGGCGGCCTTGCCCGAGACGATGACGGACTCCAGGCTCGGCCTCCATCTTGATGTGGCCTGCTGCGCGAGTCCCGGCGCGCTTGCAGATGCCAATGTGGTGGGCGCAATGACGGCAGCAAGCAAAAGGCGATGAAGTGTTTTCATGCCAGACTCCTTTTGAGGGGCAAGTGCACCGATAGATCTCGGTGGTCTGCCCCCGGTAAAAAGCCCTACTCGCCCCTCTATCATACGCGCAGGAACGCGCCCGCGCGATATGGCGTTTGCCGGCGCGGCGTGCGGGCTATTGAGCAGGAATTCCGGATACTTAGGCGTTCCGTGAAACGGGCAGGGGAAGACCCTCATGCCTCCACGGCGTCGGCATGAGGATAAACCCCTTCCGCATCGCGGCTTGACGACGGGATCAAGGCTCCCACCTCTTTCTGGGCGTGGCCGGGCGCCAGCTAATCGGCGTCTCGCAAGTCCCACTTGATGGACACGCGCGTCTTGGCCGCGACGGGTTTGCCATCAAGGGTTGGAGGCTGCCAGCGCCAATGGCTTTTCACGAAGTCGCAGCCTGCGTCATCGAGACGGGCGGAACTGCTGCTGGTGACAATCGTGCAATGGGCGGCCTTGCCGTGCGGATCAATGGCCACTTCCATGAGCGTGGTCCCTTGCTCGTTCAGACGTTTTGCGATCGCCGGATAGGGCGGGGAGAGGTGCGTGCTCATGATGGCCCGCAGCGGCTTGTCGGGCACCGCGTGCGTAACCACCGGTGCCGACGGCCGAACCGTCGCAGGGGCCGCGACGACCGGCGGGACGGTGGTGATCGAAGGCGGCGGGACCGCCGGGCGCTGCACGGCGAACTCCGGAACGATGGCAACCGGGGGCGTCGGCTTTATCAAGGCCGGCGGCGGAGGGGGCGGTGAGGACGGCGTCTCCCTGGGCGCGTCGATGGCCACCTCGATAAGCTGAAGCGTCTTTACGACGGCGCGCTGATTGAGCGCTGCGAGAAGACCGAAGATGGCGAGCGCGTGAATCGCAACCGTGAGCGTGGCGCTGCCGAGATGATTCCGGCCCAAGCCTCCGGAAGGGGTCGCATAAGCAATCGGGCGTTCCATTCAGACCTCCACGCCCCAGCCCTACAATGGATATTGGCGTTTTCTGCGGAAAAACAAGGTTCAGGTCCCCATCGGTGCGGCAGCGGAAAACCTCGCCGGCCGCTGATGGCGCCGCGCCCGCCAGTCTCCCAGGAACAGCAGGATCGGGGCGGCGATGAACACCGACGAACTGGCGGCGATGGCGATGCCGAATGCCATGGGGATGGCGAAGCTGGCCACCGCTCCACCGCCCCAGATCGCCATCGGCAATACCGCCAGGAACGCGGTCACGGATGTGTAGAGGCTGCGCGCCAGCGTCTCATTGATGCTGCGGTCTATCAGCTCGCGCAGCGGCATGGCCCGGAACAGGCGCAGATTCTCGCGCATACGGTCATAGACCACGACCTTGTCGTTGACCGAATAGCCGATCAAGGTCAGAAGGGCCGCGATCGCGGTCAGGTTGAACTCCAGGCCCGTGACGGCGAAAAATCCCACCGTCTTGGTCACGTCCAGAACCAGGGTTGCAATGGCGCCGACCGCGAAATGCCATTCGAAACGGATCCAGATATAGGCCAGCATCGCCAGGCTGGCCGAAAACACGGCCAGGATACCCGCCGAGGCCAGCTCGCCGCTTACCTTGGGTCCGACGACCTCGCTGCTTTCGAAGACGGCGCCCTTGTCGAGCGCGCGCATCGTGGCGCGGATCTTTTCCAGGGCCGCGGTCTGCTTCTCTTCGCCGCCGGGCTGTCGCTCGGCGCGGATGAGCAGCTTGGAGGAGCCGTCGAATTCCTGGAGCGAGATCTCGCCCAGGCCCAGCCGGTCCAGCGATGCACGCACCTGCTGAAGCGCGACGGGGGAGGACAGGGCGGTCTGGACCTGGATGCCGCCCTTGAAATCGATCCCGTAATTGAGGCCGGGCGAGAAGAACAGCGCGACCGAGACCAGCGACAGGATCGCCGACAAGGCGATGCCCAGGAAACGCGCGCGCATGAAGGGGATGGTGGTGCCATCGGGAATGACTCGGGCCGGCAGCAGAGGAGCGATCCGGATGCTGGAAAGGCGCCTGCGCCGGACGATCGCCATCATCAGGACCCGGACCACCGCCACGGCGGTGAAGAGGGAAATCCCGATCCCCAGAGCCATGGTGACGGCGAAGCCGCGCACCGGGCCGCTGCCGAAATAGAAAAGCAGGCTGGTGGCGATAAGAGCCGTCAGGTTGGAATCGATGATCGTGGAATAAGCGCGCCGGAAGCCCCGATCCAGCGCCGCCACCGCGCCCGCGCCCTTGCGGCTTTCCTCGCGAATGCGTTCGTTGATCAGCACATTGGCATCCACCGCCAGGCCGATGCTGAGGACGATGCCGGCGATGCCCGGCAATGTCAGGGTGGCGCCCATCGCGCTCAGGGCAGCCAAGGTCAGGACGACGTTCAGCAGCAGGGCCAGGTTGGCCAACAGGCCCCAGCCGCCATAAAGCAGCAGCATGAAAAGGGCGACCAGGGCAAAGCCCGCCAGTCCCGTTTCCATTCCCCGCGCGATGGCGTCCGAACCCAGATCCGGTCCCACCGTGCGTTCCTCGATCACCGTCAAGGGGGCCGGCAAGGCGCCGGCCCGCAACAGAGCCGCCAGGTCGTTTGCCTGGCCGGTGGTGAAATGGCCGCTGATCTGGCCCGAACCTGCGCCGATATGCTCATTGATGATCGGCGCGCTCAGCACCTTGCCGTCCAGGATGATGGCGAAGGGCCGGCCCACATTGGCATGCGTGATATCGGAGAACTGCTTGGCGCCCTTGCTGTCCAGCCGAAAATTGATGACCGGCTGGCCGGTGCGTTCGTCGAACCCCATCCGGGCATCCTTGAGCCGGTCGCCGGTCATGGCGCTGCGGCTCTGGACGCGATAGGTCTGGCCGTCATCAGCTCCGGGAAGCGTGCGGGACCCGACGCTGCTCTCGGTCAGCAGGTGGAAGCTCAGCTTGGCGGTGCTGCCCAGCAAGGTGCGGACATGGCCGGGGTCCTGCACCCCCGGCAGCTGGACAAGAATGCGGTCGGCGCCCACGCGCTGCACAGTGGGTTCGGCAACGCCCATCTGGTCGATGCGCCGGCGCACGATTTCGAGGCTCTGTTCGGCCGCGGCATTCACGCGGTCGCGCAGGCCGGCCTGGCTGAGCGCAACGCGAATCTCTGCGGGCGCGGGCTTTTGCACGTCAAACTCGGCGGCCGCGTCGGCAGTGCCACCCAACGCACGCAACGCGCGCAGAGCCGCTGCCGCCTGGCTGGAATCGGCCAGCTGCACCGCGATGTGGTCCTTGGCGGGCGCGATCGCCGCCGGGACAATGCCCGCTTGGCGCAGGATGTCCCGCGCGCGGTCGGCCGCATCTTGCAGGCGCTCGCGGATCAGCGCGGCCGAATCCACCTGCAGAACCAGGTGTGAGCCCCCGCGCAGGTCCAGGCCCAGTGCAACCTGCCGCGCCGGCAGAAATCCCGGCAGCGCCCCCGCCTGTTCTTTCGTCAGGAGGTTGGGCCATGCGAAAAGCAGGCCCAGGCCGACAACCAGCCCATAGATCAGCAGGCGCAGGGGCGAAGTCCTCATGGCGCCGCTCTTGCGTCCGCGGGCGGCGTGACGGAGACGACCGTCAACGGCCTGACTTGCCCGCCGGGAGAGCGGCACAGGGCGGTCGATCCTGCCTGTTGTCCCAAAAGCGCGCTTCCGACCGGCGTCAGGACAGACAGGCGGCCATCGGCCAGGCTGGAATCGACCGGATAGACCAGGCGGATTTCATGCACCTTGCCCGATCCGTGATCGATAAAGCGCACAGACGATCCCATCTGCACGCTGGCTGGATCGGCTTGGCTCACGATTGTCGCGCGGTCCAGCTCCTGCTGCATGTACAGGCTGATGTCCGGCAGCGCGTCCCTGGTGATTTCGATCAGCTCGGCCAGCCGGTCATAGTCGGATTCCGCAATGGTGACGGGAGATCGTGTCATGTTTCTGTTCATCGGGAATTCCCCGTTCCAGGGCTGCCGGACACCTGCGAGATGGAGTTTTGAAAGCCGCTTTCCGGCAGGAAGACGGGCATCTGGTCGCCTTCCCGCATGGTCCGCAGACCGGTTCCGGTCAGCGAGAGACGCGGATATCCGCCCGGCATCATGCAGGGCGCGCATATCCGGCTGCATTCCAGACACGCATCGCGTGCCGGCTCGTTGAGCGGAAAGGGAAGGAATGGTTTGCCGGGCGCCGGTCTACGGCGCCCGGCTAGAAGCCTGCGTGCGTGCGGCTCGCGCGAAGCGTGTCTCTGGAAGACATGAACACCATGCTCTCATACCTGGGTTCAAATTCGGGGACTTCAAGGCGGGCAGAGGCCACGGGGAAACTCCTTGAGTCTCCAACGCGGGA
>CAYQZM010000186.1:0-7742 GCA_964421935.1 uncultured Rhizobium sp.
ATCGGGATCGGCTGCTACCCCCTAGCCCTTTGGATTGCGCCATGCCTGGGTCAAGCCGTTTGATTTCGGGAATGATCGGGAGCGGCTCAGCCGAAAATTACCAGATGTCGCTGCCGATCTTGCTGTGACTGAACATGTCCGCTTGGCGCCAAAAGCGGCCATCGCATTGGCTAGCGTCCATCCGCGGCTAGTTCTAGAACTCCCCAGTCTGTGGGCAAATACCTGAATGGGGAAGTTCAATATATGCGCGCCTTGTTTCTGGCATTTGCACTCTTACTAATTGCCACGCCCAGCTTCGGCCAGCCTTCTCCCGTCGTCCGTCCGGGCTTCGATGGCATCTTCGAGGCTTTCCAGACCCATCCGCTGGTGGGACTTGGTGAAACGCACCGAAGGGCTCAGGAGATCGACTTCTACACTGCGCTGATTCGCGATCCGCGCTTTGCGCGCGATGTCGGCAACGTCGTGGTGGAATTCGGCGGGGCGGCACACCAGGACATCATTGATCGATATGTCGCGGGTGAGGATGTGCCCTATCAGGAACTGCGCAAAGTGTGGACCGACACCGTGGGCTGGATCGGTGTCGTACCCTCCATGGGGTATCAACTATTCTACTACCAGGTGCGCGAGGTGAATCTCACCTTGCCGCCGCAGGATCGCATCCATGTCTGGCTGGGCGAACCGCCTATCGACTGGTCACAAATCAAGACCCATGCCGATTGGGTGAAAGTCGTGCGCCTGCGCGACAGTCATGCCGCAGAACTTATCGAGCGCCAGATTCTGGGACACGGAAAAAAGGCTCTAGTGATTTATGGCGCCGGGCATTTTTGGCCGCTTATGCCGGGCGAGCTGGGCAAAAAGCTGGAAGATCTGGACTGGGGTACGAATACACTTCGGGCGCGGATCGACCAGGGCCATCCCGGCGCGCTTTTCACCGTGCGGTTTTATACAGGGGCTGGCGACAGGACATGCATAGAAGACTTCGAAAGCAGGGTCAGCAGCGCCTGGGCGGTATCGGCTTTGGTCACGCCACTGAGCGGTAGCGCCATGGCTGACAATTTTCTCCGCTGCAACCAGGCCCCGCCGAATGGCCTCACTTTTCCGCCAGGCTTGAGCGATGTGGAAAAACAGCAGGCTGCCACATTCTGGGCGCAGGCCGAGACACACTTCGACGCCTTGCTCTACGTCGGTCCGAGGGCGCAACTGGCGTTCGCGCCTACGCTCTCGGACTACTTTATGGACAGCGACTATTTCCAAGAGATCGCTCGGCATTATTTCCTGCAGACCGGGCAAAAGCTCGATCCGCCAAACCGGGCGAGCTATCCCATGACACCGCGCTTTCCCAATCCTTAAAGGACGACGGGAACTTATGATTGTCCGGCGGCTATGTCCGCTTTGGGCCAAAAGCGGACATGTCCGCTTGGCGTCAGAAGCGATCATTGCCCTCAGCCGATGAACCTGCGTGCCGGGCCTAACCCGACGGACCACCGCCCAACGGTTTGCCATGAGCGAGATAATCCACCACATCGGCGCGGTTCAAACCCTGCGACTGCAGGAACTGGACCGCACGGCTCTCGCTCTCGGTGAAGAAGGCGACCAGCACACGGGCGCCGGTGACTTCGCCGCCGCCCATGCCCTGCACATGCAGGACGGCGCGCTGCACCACACGCTGAAACCCGGTGGTGGGCTTGGCGCCGCCCGGCGCGGCACCAACCAGCTGGTCGAGACTGCCATCGACATACGCGGTCAGCTCCCTGCGAAGTCGCTCCAGGTCCACGCCGCGGGCCTGCAAGGCCGCCGCGGCATCCTGCTCTTCGGTCAGCGACAGCAGCAGATGCTCCAGCGCGGCGTATTCATGATGGCGCGCGGAGGCCAGGCCAATGGCCCTGTGCAGCGCCTGCTCCAGACCGCCGGACAGTCTCAGCCTTTGCTCCATCTTTTCAGGCTTTCGCACGACTTGCGCCGGCGGCGGTTCGTCTGCGGGTGCGGCTTGCTCATCGGCCAGGGTCGAGCTCGCCGCGGCCCCTGGTGAAGCCGTCTCGTTCAGCAGCGCTTGCAGCGTGTTCCAGTTCGCGTAGCCAAGTGTCCGGGCAAGAGCTTCGTAAGCGTGGGTCTGTTTGAGATTGATGCCGCCAGCGGCCAGAAACTCACGCAAGCGATTTGCCGCCTTCCGGGCGCCCGCTGCGGACAAGGTAATAGTGACCATCTCCCATTCTCCATCGGACGGCGTCACAGAGAGAAGGCTCCATTGTCTCACCCGACCGTCCCTGGATTGGGGATGTCGTTGCCTGTTGCAGCTTTGCCTTGCCCTTGAGGGGCGGAGCCGGACTGGCGCTGCAAACCGGCAAGCATGCTAGCAGAAATATCCAGCAAGTCACCGCCCAGGAGAGGCATGGCCCTCCCTTGACTTAACCTTCCCGTACACGGAGCGTATGGCCCACTGACAGAGCCACAGCCATGAAGTCTCTTGCCGCCGCCATCCTCTTCGCAGCCGCGCTGCCCGCAACGCCGCCGCCGGCGGAAGCGCCCGAAAGCTTCGTGCAGCGTTTCTACGACCTCTACACGCCGATGAGCGCCAAGGGCTGGGCGCGCGGCATCCGCTCCCAGGCGCTGTGGGATTTTCTCGATCCCGCCCTGGCCCGTGCGCTGAAGGCCGATGCCGACGCCCAGGCAGCTTCCCCCAACGACATTGTCGGGCTGGATTTCGATCCCTTCCTGTCGGCCCAGGACCCCTGGCACAATTACAAGGCCGGCCAGGCCGTCAAGATCGGCAAGGGCTGGCAGGTGAAGGTCTATGGCATCCAGAAGGGAAAGCGGCGCGCGGTGGCGTCGGTCGTCGTCGATCTGGCACCGCACGACGGCCATTGGGTGATCCGGGATTTCCACTATCCGGATGGCGACGATCTTCTGGGCGACCTGCGCCAGAACGCCAAGGACCGCGCCAGACCGCCCCGGCGCGTCAGGCGCGCCGAGCTGCTGGACGATCCCAACTGAGTGAGACGCCGCTAGGGATCGCCCGGCTTCCAGGTCCTGGCTTCCTCGACCAGGGCCTCGAACTTGGAGCGGTCCAGATGGGCCATCTCGAAAACGAACAGCCGGATGCAATCGCCGCATAGCGCGCCGCGATTCTGTTTTCCCGCCTGATCCACCGCGACGCAGACATGAAAGCCGCGCGCCGCCGCACGCGGCACGCCGCAGAAGGCACAATGTTGCGGCAGGTCCTCGAGATTCATTCTCGTCCCTTGCGCGCGACCGTCAGGCGCGTGGACGGCCCACGGTGAACAGGATGATTGTCACCAGGCACAGAATGCCCCAATGGAAAAGCGCGTTGATACCCGGTGCCATCGTCATGCCCGGATTCCGCGCCTGGACGACACCCTTGTCAATTGCGGTTTTCGGCCAAAATCGAAGTTAAGAGCCTTTCTCACGCCGCGGCGGCCCTTAAGGGCACGGTAAGCGCGCGGGTCTAGTCTGGCGCCATGGCGATCAGCACCGATTATTCCACGCCGGTCATCGTGAACGGCTTCCGCTGCAAGAACTGCACGGATGTGGATTACGCCAGGAAGCACATCGATCCGGCCCACCCCAAATCAGGGCCCTACGGCATCGATGCCAAGGACGATCCGACGGTCAAGCAGACCGATACACAGGCCGCCGCCGCGCCATCCGTCACCGCCGTCGCCAGACCCGTGGCCGGCCTTGGCGCCCAACTGGACGTTTCGGCGTAAGCCCACCGATCGGGTGACACCCGCTCCCGGCGCTGACAAAATGCAAGTCATCGTCTTTTCCCGGCACCAGCGTGATGCTCCTGACGCCTTACGTCGCAAATCAGATGTGGCTTTGCGCCTATCCTGTCCGAATGGCCGGAACACGGTTCGATGCCCGCATGACGGTGATCCGGCTTTCCTCAGGCCAGGTCATGCTGCATTCGCCGTGCAATATCACCGCGGCGATGGCCGAGGAAATCCTGGCCATCGGTCCGGTGGCGCATCTTGTGGCGCCCGGGAATTTTCATACGGCGCATCTGGCCCGTGCCCAGGCCGCCTTTCCGCAAGCCAAAACATGGATCTGCCCCGGCATCGAACGCCGGCGGCCTCACCTGAAATACGACGCCGTCCTTGGTGATCTGGCTCCCCCAGCCTGGGCGGGAGAAATCGATCAGCTGCTCATCCAGGGCACGCGCCTGATGCGAGAGGTCGCCATGTTGCACCGGCCCAGCCGCACCCTGATCCTTGTCGACCTTATCGAGAATTTCACCGATGCCACGCCCCATACCGGGTGGACGTTGAAGATCTGGTTCAAGTTGCTTGGCATGTGGAACCGGCCGCGCCCGGCGCCGGAATACCGGATGGGCTGGACAGACCGTCAGGCGGCGGAAAAATCGCTTCGGCGCATCCTGGCATGGGACTTTCAGAAGATCGTGCTGGCGCACGGCGATCTGATCGAGCGTAACGCGCACGGCGTTGCCGCTGCGGCCTGGTCCGGCATACTCGGCTGAGCCGGACACTCGCCGCTGAGACTTAAGCGCATTCTTGATCGGCGGGGCGGCTGGCGGCCGGCCACTTGATCCTTTAACGCGACAGGGGTTTTGCTAATCTGAACCGGGGGCCGGGGGATCAGCAAGCATGACCATCGCCGTTGGCGCAGAGGCCGGCTTTGCCCGCGATCGCCTGTCGGGCGCATCGCGCACCAATCTGATCGACCGCTGGATTTATGTCTTCACGGCGGCAAGCCTCATTGCCGTTGTTCTGGCCGGATTCATCCCAGACTCCATCGCCAAGGTCGCGGCCATGCATGCGGGCCAGCGCGCGCCCTTCCCGCTGATCCTGCATGTCCACGCCGTCCTGATGGCCAGCTTCCTGTTGTTGCTGCTTGGGCAGACGGTGCTGGTGGCAATCGGCAGACGCTCCGGGCACATGCAGCTTGGCATCGCGGCCCTGGGTCTGACACCCCTGATCGTGCTCACCGGCGTTGTTCTGGCCCCGACCATCTATCATGGCGCCTGGAATGCCGCCCAGGCCGCGCCGCCAGCGGCGAAACCGCAATTTCAAGGCCTCATGTCCCTGCTGGACGATGTCCTGCTGCTGCAACTGCGTTCGGGGATCATGTTCTCGATCTTCATGTGGATCGCGCTTCGGTCGCGCAGCCGCGATCCGGGGCTGCACAAGCGCATGATCCTGCTGGCCGTCGTGGCGGTGCTCGGGGCCGCGACCGACCGCATGGCGTGGCTGCCGATCAACGCGCCATTCACGCCGCTGTCAACCGACCTTTATTCGCTGCTGGCTGTCGCGCCTCTGTTCGTCTGGGATCTGGTGCGCAATCGCGGCATCCATCGCGCCTGGCTGCTTTTCGCCGCCTTCTATGTGCCGGCCAGCGTGGCGGTGTACGCCCTTTGGAACACGCCGTTCTGGCACGCCACCGCGCGCCATATCATGGGCGTGTGAAACCGCTTCAAACCGGCTCAGAACGCATCCTCAGTGATAGGACACCGTCGAGACAGCCCGCAGCCGCTCGATGATGGGAAAGTTGCGGGCGCCGTCCGGCGCGTCCAGCCTGCTGAACCAGGATTGGCGGATATCGCGCACATAAGGCAGCAAGGTCGCCGGATCGACCACCAGGCGGATATAGGTCTGGGCCCAGTAATGGAAGGCGCGCGACGCCGGCAGTTTGAACTGGGTCTCGACCGCCGCCATGGTTTGCTTGAGCTCGTCCGCCGTGGGCGTGGCCCGCAGCACGATTTCCGCGCAAAGATGGCTTGGCGCATCGGGGCTGCACGGCACCTCACGGGTGAAGGCGAAGGTGACGTCCTGGTTCACCATATAGTGCCCCAGCCCCAGCGCCGGCAGGAAGAGCGGCGTGGTCATCTGATACCAGGTGCCCTGGGTAAGCTTGGCGCCGATCCAGGTGCCGGTCTCGATGCCGTAATCCAGCTCAGCGCTGTATTCGACAAATTCCGGCGAATAGGCCGCTTTCACGTCCCGCTCGGTCGTCGCCATCGCGGCGGGATCGCCGTGGGACGGAATCTTGTCCAGCCGGGCGGAGACCCGCAAGGCCAGCCTGTTGCCGAAATCCTTGGCGTCGGTGACGGCGTCGAAGTCCCCGTTATGCGCCACCTTGATGGTGGGCGCCTGCATCAGGGCGCTGGCGAGGAAATAGAACATGGCCCATTGCGCGTCCTTGGCGGCGGCGGGCCAGTCGCCAAGCTGATACTGGGCAAAGCCCGGCTCGTTGGTGACCGTCCAATCCAACCCTCCGGCAGCGATCTTGCGCGTCAGGGCGATGGCGCCGTGGCTTTGCACCGGCTTGCCGCCCACCAGGCTCACATCGTCGGCGGTGATGGCGACATCGGCATCCCTGGCCGACCAGCCGAACTTGAATGGCAGGCTGCGCGCCGGAAAATCCTTCATCGCGGCGGCGATCGCCGTATCGCTGTCGTCGGACTTGGTCCAGCGCAGCAGCAGCGCCGTATTGTCTTCGGCATCGTCGCGGAAGCCGCACTCCCGGTCCATGGCGATGGCAGCGCGCAATTCGCGCACCGCCGCCGCATCATCGCCCAGGGCATGTTCGGTGGCCGCGACATTGAACTGCATGACCGAGGCCGACTGATAGTCCATTCCCTCGCGGTAAAGAGCGGTGCCGCTGCGCGCCGCTTCCAGTGCCTGTTGCAACTCCCCCTCGCGGTTCGCCGGATCGCAATCGGCCCGCGCCGCATGGATCTTGTAGGCGGTGTTGGCCAGCCGCGCGGGGCCCAGCAGCAGGAGCACGCGCACCGCCGGCCGCGCCGCGACGATATCGAGCTCGGCCTGCGCCGCATCCAGGCGCTTGCGGCAGTCGGGGGCGGCCAAATCCGAGGGCACATCCGCAAGAAAGTCGGCATATTCCAGCCGCGCATTCAGCGCTTCGGGCGCCTGCGGCTCCGGTTTCTCCAGCCGCGCGATGGTGGTTTGGAAATCGGCGGCGGCGACTGGCCGCGGCGGAGTTGTCACCGGCGCAGGCTCGGGCGTGCAAGCCGCCGCCACAAGGCCGGCGGCCAGAACCAGCGCGCGTCTCAACGCTCTTCGCGCGGAAGCCTTTTGACCGGATGCGCGCAGCCGAAATTCTGTCCGATATTGTCGGAATCGTAGGGAGGGCATTCGGTGAAAGGCGACCATTCGAAATCCCATGCATCTCCGAAGGCGCCGAAATTGCCGGTCTGGGAATAATTCTGCACCAGCCCGGCCATGCGGCGCTCACCACGATCATGCGGATGTGCGCCGCCCGCAAAGCGGCCCGACCGCTCGCCATCGCCGCGATGGGCAAAACCGTGGCGGCCGTCAAACCCGCGGCCTTCGAATCCGTGGCCTGCAAATCCCGCGCGCCCTGTTGCGTCAGCCAATCCGGCGCGGCCGGCACCGTCAGCCAATCCGGCGCGGCCAGCGCCGCCAGCATGGGCAAATCCGCCATGACCCCCGCCGCCGGCAAAACCGGCATGACCGGCGCCGCCCGCATGCGCGAAACCGGCATGGGCCGCGCCGCCGGTGGAAAGACCGCCGCCATGCGCCCAGCCACCGCCACTGAAGCCGCCGCCATGGCCGCCCCAGCCGCCACCGTTCATGCCGACATGGCCGCCGCCACCACTCCAGCCACCGCCGCCGCCATGGCCGCCGCCGCCCCAGCCGCCGCCACCGCCGCCGTGGCCACCGCCGCCCCAGCCACCACCACCACCGCCGCCGTGACCACCGCCGCCGCCGCCACCACCGCCGCCA
>CAYQZM010000187.1:0-7279 GCA_964421935.1 uncultured Rhizobium sp.
AGGCGGTGCAGGCGCGCGACAATCCGTTGTTGCTTGGCATCTTCATTGTCTCCTCCGTCCTGGTCTGTCTGTTCAATCTGTTCACCGACATCGCCTATTCCCTGGTGGACCCGCGGGTGGAGCTCTCGTCATGAGCTTCGCCGCCCGTTTCTTTTCACGGCTCCCCACCCTGTTCGGCTTTGTGGTCTTCGCCGCCATTGTGGCCATCGCGCTGGCGGCGCCGCTGTTGTTCGCGCATGGGCCGATGGCCATTGTCGGCATGCCGCTGCGGCCGCCCGGCCCAGGTCTTCTGGCAGGCAGCGATGTGATCGGCCGCGACATGGCGGTGGGCCTGGCCTATGGCGCGCGCATCTCGCTGCTGGTAGGCGTCGCCTCCACCTGCTGCGCGGTGGGCATCGGCGTGCTCCTGGGGGCGGTGGCCGGCTATTATGGTGGGCTGGTCGATGATCTCTTGATGCAGATCACCGAGTTCTTCCAGATCATCCCCGCCTTCATGCTGGCCATGGTGCTGGTTGCTTTCCTGCAGCCCAGCCTTTCCTCCACCGTGATCGGCATTACCCTGATCACCTGGCCGCAGGTCGCCCGGGTGGTGCGGGGGCAGTTTCTCTCCCTGCGCAGCCGCGAATTCGTGGAAGCGGCGCGGGTGCTGGGCATGAGCGATGCCCGCATCATCTTCACTCAGGTGCTGCCCAATGCCTTGCCGCCCATCGTGGTGATCAGTTCCATGATGGTGGGGAACGCCATTCTGACCGAATCCGCGCTGAGCTTTCTGGGTTTGGGTGATCCCGATCTCTTGAGCTGGGGCACCATGATCGGCTCTTCACGTGTGGCCATGTGGGTGGCCTGGTGGACCACGGTCCTGCCGGGTGTCTGCATCATGGTGACGGTGCTGGCGCTGAACTTTATCGGCGACGGTCTGAATGATGCCCTCAATCCGCGCCGGGGGCGCTGATGGCTCTCCTCGCCCTCAAGGATCTCACCATCGCCTTGCCGCCCGGCGCCGACCGGCCGCTGGCGGTGGAGGAGGTGAGCCTGGAGGTTTCGCCCAAGGAAATCGTGTGCATTGTGGGCGAGTCTGGCTCCGGCAAATCGCTGACGGCGCATGCCGTGATGGGGCTTTTGCCTGGGCGCGTGGCAGCAACCGCGGGAAGCATCCTGTTCGACGGCGCGGACCTGTTGCGGGAGACGCCGGAAGCCTTGCGCAAGCGGCGCGGCCGCGACATCGCAATGATCTTCCAGGATCCGATGGCGGCCCTCAATCCAGTGGTCACGATCGGTCGACAGGTGACCGAGCAGATCCGGGCGCATGAACATATTTCTGAAGCTGCCGCGCTGAAACGGGCCGCTGAACTTTTGGCTGAGATGGGCCTGAAGGATGTTCCGGCCCTGCTCAAGGCCTATCCCCATCAGTTGTCCGGTGGTCAGCGGCAGCGGGTGATGATCGCCATGGCATTGTCGCTCTCGCCGCGCCTGCTGATCGCGGACGAGCCCACCACGGCCCTGGATGTTACCACCCAGGCGCAGATCTTGAAACTGATCCGCCGGCTGCAGGCCGAGCGGGAGATGAGCGTCTTGTTCATCACCCACGACTTCGGCGTGGTGGCCGATATGGCGGACAAGGTGGTGGTGATGCGCCATGGCCGGGTGGTGGAAAAAGGAGCCACGTCGGCCGTGCTGGGCGCGCCGGGTCATTCCTACACCCGCGCCCTGATCGCCGCCGTTCCCAAGGGCGACAAATATCTGGCGCCGGCGCCGGAAGCGGCGCCGCGGGGGATGGTGAAAGACCGGACCCAGCGTTTCCGCCGCGGCGGCCGGTTCAGCCGCGCGCCGCATGTGACGGCGGTGAATGCGGTCTCGCTCACCTTGCGGCGGGGCGAGACCTTGGGGATTGTGGGCGAATCCGGCTCCGGCAAATCCACCCTGGCGCGCTGCGTCATCCGATTGCTTGATCCCGATGCCGGCGAGGTGCGGCTGGAAGACGCCGACATCGCCCATATGAAGGAAAAGTCGCTGCGGCCTCTGCGGCGACGCATTCAGATGGTGTTCCAAGACCCCTTCTCCTCGCTCAATCCACGCGAGACCGTGGCCGACATTCTTATCGCCGGTCCCAAAAGCTTTGGCGAGAATGTTCCTGAGGCCAAGGCTCGCGCTGCCGAGATGCTGCGGCTGGTGGGCCTGAACCCGCAGACCATGCACCGCTTTCCGCATGAATTTTCCGGCGGCCAGCGCCAGCGCATCGGTCTGGCCCGAGCGCTGATGGTGAAACCCGATGTCCTGATCGCCGACGAGCCGGTCTCGGCCCTGGACGTGACGGTCCAGGCCCAGGTGCTCAAGCTGCTGGACGAGGTGCGCCAGCAGATGAACCTGGCCATGCTGTTCATCACCCATGACATGCGGGTGGCGGCGGAGGTCTGCCATCGGGTGATGGTGATGCGCCAGGGCGAGGTGGTGGAAGAAGGCCCCACCCGGGATATCTTCACTGCACCCGCCAGCGATTATACGCGTGCGCTGCTGGCCGCAATCCCCGGCCACGGCGCGCTGTGAGATTTAAAGGAGAGGCTATGCGCATCGCCATCGCCGAGCTGAAGCAGGAAACCAACACCTTCGTGCCCTTTACCACCACGGTGCAGACCTTCGAGGATCAGTATCTCTATCGCGATGACGAGATGCTCACGGCTTTCGGCAAGGCACGGCTGGAAGTGCCGGGCGCGCTGGATGCGATCAGGCAAGCGGGCGCCCAGGCCGTGCCGCTGCTGGCGACCATGGCGATGGCCTCCGGGGTGGTGGAGCGCAAGAGTTTCGACATCCTGATGGGCGAGATCGAGCAGCGGCTGAAGGCCGTCCTGCCGGTAGATGGCGTGTTCCTGGCCCTGCATGGCGCCATGATCCTGGAAGACGAGCCCGACGCAGAAGCGGAGATCGTGCACCGGGTGCGCGCGATTGTCGGCCCCGGCATCCCCATCACGGTCTCTCTGGACCTGCATGGCCATATCACCGCCGCCATGCTGCAGCCGGACGTGGCCTATATCGGCTATCGCGAATTTCCCCATATCGACATGTATGAGACCGGCTATCGCGCCACCCAGCTTCTGATCGACTGGATCAAGGGCAAAGTGAAGCCGGTAATGGCGCTGTCCAAACGGCACATGGTATTCAGCCCGGATTCCGCCCGCACCACCGTGCCGCCGCTGGCCGACATCGTGGCCGAGGGACGCGCCATGGAGGTGCGGGGCGAGGTGTTGCATGTCTCGCTGTTTCCCGTGCAGCCTTGGATCGATACGCCCGACTTGGGATTCGCCGCCCTAGTCTGCGCGGAGAACAAGGAAGCGGCGCAGGCGGCAGCGGACAGGCTGGCCAAGATGGCCTGGGACCGGCGCAGGGAGTTCGAGCCGGAAGTCACGCCGCTGGAAGAGATTATCCGCATCGGCCTGACCGAGCCTGGCCTGACGGTGGCCAGCGATGCCGGGGATACGCCCTCGGGCGGCGGCGCGGCCGATTCCACCGCCGTGCTGGCAGCGCTGCTGTATGCGGGCGCCGACAAGGCCGATCGCATTTCCATCTGCACCATCTGCGATGCCGAGGCGGCAAGCCAGGCGGCCAAGGCTGGGGTGGGCAAGACCGTGACCTTGCCGGTGGGCCACAAGCGTTCCGGTCTCGGCGATCCGCTGACCGTCACCGGCAAGGTGAAAGTCATCAGCGATGGCACGTATGTGCTGGAAGGGCCCGGCGGCAACGGCATGGCGGGCGAGATGGGCCTGACGGTGGTGCTGGCGATCGGGTCCATCCGCCTCAATCTGCGTTCCATTCCCCATTTTGAATGGGATGTCGGCATCCACAAATCGGTGGGGCTGGATCCGGCGCGGGCGGCGCTGGTGTTCGTGCGCTCGCCCTCGCATTTCCGGGCTTCCTATGCGCCGATCGCCGACCGCATCTTCCTGGCGGATACGCCAGGGCCGACCTGTCTGAACATGCGGCGCATCCCCTTTACCAAGGTGACGCGGCCTTTCTATCCCCTGGATCTGGTGAACGACTAAATGGCGGTGACGCGCCGCGCCTTTTGCGGCGGCAGCTGTTTGCGGAAATTTCTCAGGAGCTGGCGCAACGCCGGCTCCGACACTTTGATCGCAGCCTGTTCCGGCGGCAGCCACAACAATTCGCGGGCGCCTTTCTCCGGCCAGTCATCCAGCTGTTTCGTGACAGCCAGGGCGAAGACATCCACGGTGCAGGGCATGCCGCCGCCGTCTTTCTTCTCTTTCAGATAATGATAACTGCCGACCGGCTCTGCAGCGATCTTGCCGGCCACGCCGGCTTCCTCGAAGGCCTCGCGCGCGGCATTTTCGGCCGGCGAAAGATCTGTTTCCGGCCAGCCTTTGGGAATGATCCAGCGCTTGGAATTGAGGGAGGTGATCAGCAGCACTTCCGTCCCGTGCCTGGAAGAGGCACGCCAGCACAAGGCTGCTACCTGTCTGCCATGCTCGCGAAAAAGAGGCTCGCCCATCTGACCCGCCCGCGCGATTCGCCTGCGCCATCCTATAATTGTTCCGTCCACGGCCCAAACCGGAAAGGGACCCAGAAGGGAGAAACAAAAAAGGCGCCGATCGTTCCCGGCGCCCGTTAACTATCTTATATGCTGTGCTCCGGCTGCCGCGCCTTATGTTAGTCCCGCGGCGTGGGCCAGGAGATAGAACACCGCCCCGATCAGGCCTGCGGCCGGCATGGTGATAATCCAGGCCACGACAATGTCCTTGGCCACGTTCCAGCGCACCGCCGAGACGCGGCGTGCCGTGCCCACTCCGACAATCGCGCCGGTGATGGTGTGTGTGGTGGAGACGGGAATACCCATGTAATTCGCGGCAAACAGCGTGATGGAGCCGGCGGTCTCCGCGCACACCCCTTGCGAGGGGGTGAGGTGCGTAATGCGCGAACCCATGGTGCGGACGATGCGCCAGCCGCCGAAAAGGGTGCCCAGCGCCATCGCCGTCTGGCAGGCCAGCACCACCCAGAAAGGCACATGAAAGCCGCCGCTTTCCAGGCCGTGCGCGAACAGCAGGGCGGCAATGATGCCCATGGTCTTCTGGGCGTCGTTGCCGCCATGGCCCAGGCTGTAGGCGCTGGCAGAGAGGAACTGCACATGGCGGAAGATGCGGTCGGCCTTGAAGGGCGTCACCTTCAGGAACAGCCAGGCCACCAGCAGCACCATCAGCAGCGCCAGCACGAAACCCGTGGCCGGCGACACCACGATGGCGGCGGCGGTCTTGCTCAGGCCTTGCCAGACGATGGCGTTCCAGCCGCCGCGGCAAAGACCGGCGCCGACCAGTCCGCCGATCAAGGCGTGGGAGGAGGATGAGGGGATGCCCGCCAGCCAGGTGACGATGTTCCAGACAATGGCCCCCATCAGGGCGCCGAAGATCACCTGGTCGTTGATGATGCTGGGCGCGATGATACCCGTACCGATGGTGGCTGCCACATGCAGACCGAACACCAGGAAGGCGATGAAGTTGAAGAAGGCGGCCCAGCCAACCGCATAGCGGGGCGACAGGACCCGGGTCGAGACGATGGTGGCGATGGAGTTGGCGGCGTCGTGCAGCCCATTGAGGAAGTCGAAGACCAGGGCGACAGCAATCAGGCAGATGATCAGTGTCATCGTTAGGGCCTGAATCCGGTTATGCCATGAGCCGCGCTGCCTGGCAAAATGCCCGAGTGGCAGGAGAAAAGCGAAGGGCGTATCGGCAATACGGCCGAGCTTTTCGACGCACCAATCGGGCATTTTTCCCGCAGCCCAAAGGGACGCGGGCCTTTTGGCCGCTGGCGTTGTCGTTCGTCGCTAATGTACTTCCTGTACACCGCGCTCCTCTCTCCTAGCCAGCGGGCCAAAATTCCCAGCGTCGCGGCCATGTCATAACCCGGATTCAGGCCCTTAGACCTGCTCGATGACGATGCCGCTGATCTTATTGGCCACATCCTCGAAACGGTCCACCACCTTTTCCAGGTGGTCATAGATCTCGTTGCCGACGATGAAGCCCATGGCGCCGCCTTCCCTGTGCCTGCGATAGAGCGCCTTGATGCCCTGATCATTCAGCTCGTCGGCCTGCTCCTCCAGCCGGGTGATCTCCTCGGCGATGGCGTTGATACGGGCCGCATTCTGCTGCATGGAGGAAAGCAGCCCCACCGCTTCCACCGTCAGCTCGGCGCAGCGCAGGATGATGTCGGCCATCTGCCGCATCTGCAGCTCGAATTCCGTCACCTCGAACAGGGTGATGGCCTTGGCCGTCTTCTGCATCTGGTCGATGGCGTCATCGAGCTGGTTGATCAGTTCCTTGATGTCGCCGCGGTCGAACGGGGTGATGAAGGTGCGCCGCACCCCCAGAAGCACGTCCCGGGCGATGGCGTCCGCTTCGTTTTCATGGGCGACGATGCGCCGGCAGGCTTCGGCGACGCCGGCTCCGCCCTCCAGCAGGTCGCGCAGGGCCACCGCTCCGTCCACCAGGGTGCGGGCATGCGCGTTGAACTGGGTGAAGAACTTTTCCTCGCGCGGCATGAGGGCCTGGAAAAAGCGCAGCACGAGGTCCCCCAAAGGAATTGAGCCGGTTTGGCGGCCCCTGCTTGCTATGCCGCCCTAGGCCCCGTCAAGCGCGACGCGGCTGACAGTAATTACATTGAGATTTCAAAAGCTTAGGGGCGCCGATGGTCCGACGCCCCTGGTCCGAATTCCCCCCGGAATGAACCGGCGCTACTGGCTGTCGGGCAGCCCGAAGACATAGAGCGCATAGCCGTGAGGTGGCCGGTGCACTTCGGTCAGCATCGTGCCTGGCTTGAGCTCGGGGCTGCCGCCGCCCAGACCGGTGGTGACTGCGACATATTGGTGGCCGTCCACACTGAACGTGACGGGATAGCCCTGCACGGTGGTGGCCAGCCGCGTCTTCCACAAGGTCTTGCCGTTCCTCACATCCACGGCGCGGAAAACCCGGTCGAAGTCGCCGACAAAGGCCACATTGCCCGCAGTCGAGATCACGCCGGTCAGGAACGGCGCGCGCTGCTGGAAAGACCAGAGCGGCTTGAGGTCGGAGGTGCGATAGGCCGAGAGCCGCCCCATATTGCCGTCGGTGCCCGGCATTTCGAAATAGGTCTGCGAGCCGTTGCCCAGCATGAAGACGCAGGACTGCGACAGCGGAATGATCAGCGCGTCGGTCGGCTGGTGATAGCTGGTCGCCTGCCAGTCATGGCCGCCTTCGGGGCCGGGGCAGGAGGCGAGCCACTGGTCCACTTTCTGGTCACGGAT
>CAYQZM010000188.1:0-6687 GCA_964421935.1 uncultured Rhizobium sp.
ACGAGACGCCAGAGAATGTCCAGGCCGATCTGAAGCAGTACGCCGCTTACGGCGTCACCACGGTGCAGGTCCTGGGCACCGACAAGGACTTCGTCCTCAACATGCGCAACCAGCAGCGCAAGAGCCGCCCGAACATGGCGCGGATCTTCAGTGCCGGCCAGGGCGCGGTGATCAAGGGCGGTTATGGCGGCCTGGTGGGCGTGACCAACCCCATCGCCACGCCGGAAGAGGGCCGCAAGCTGGTGGACGAACAGGCGGCCAAGGGCGTGGATTTCATCAAGCTCTGGGTGGATGACGAGCGCAAGACCATTCCGGTCAAGATGCCGCCCGCGGTTTCCGCCGCCATCATCGATGAAGCGCACAAGAAGCATCTGCGCGCCGTGGCCCATGTCTTCTATCTGTCCGACGCCAAGGAACTTCTGCGCGAAGGCGTCGACGGTTTCGCGCATATGGTGCGCGACCAACCGGTGGATCAGGAATTCCTGAACATGATGAAGAGCAAGGGCGCCTGGCAGGTCTCCGCCACCCTGAGCCGCGAAATGGCTTACAGCCTGGCCATCATGCCGTGGCTGAACGATCCCTTCTTCACCCGCGGCGTCACGCCCGGTACCTTGAAGGCCCTCAAGAGCACCGACCGCGAAAAAGCGGTGGTGCTGGGCTTCACCCGCTTCCCGGGCCTGCCCTATCAAAAGAAGGTCTTCGCCGACATGGATCGCACCCTGTTCCAGACCCTGGAAAATTATCAGGCGATGATAAAGGCCGGCATCAACACCGGCATGGGCACCGACTCCGGCCCCAATGGCCGTTTCCCCGGCTTCAATGCGCACGAGGAAATGCAGCTGGAAGTGCTGGCCGGCCGCTCGCCGATGGATGCGATCAAGTCGGCCACCAGCGACAATGCGCGCTGGCTGGGTGACAAGACCATCGGCAGCATCGAGAACGGCAAGTGGGCCGATCTTCTGGTGCTGGACAAAAACCCCGTCCAGGACATCCACAACACCGAAACCATCAATTCGGTCTACATCGCCGGCAATTCGGTACCGACCATCTGGACGAGCTGCCGCGACCGGCCCGTCAACCAGTGCCAGCCGCGGCCGGCCAACCTGCCGGACATGCCATACTGAGTGTCATCAGGGCGTGACGAAGATATGAGGCTGGAAAGAGGAAGGCGCATCGCCTTCCTCTTCCGCTGTTGAGGGAAAGACCATGTCGTCCACCGGCAACCCGACGCGCATTCGCTACTCCGTCCTTGCGCTGGTGATCGTGGTCTATTTCATCACCTACCTGGACCGGGTGCTGCTGTCGAACGCCCTGCCGGTGATCCAGAAGCAGTTCCATTTTTCCATCGAGACCTTTGGCATCATCATCGGCTGCTACAACTGGGCCTACGCCATCTTCCAGATTCCCGGCGGCTGGTTCGGCGACCGGGCCGGCCCGCGCATCGCCCTGGCGAGTGTGGTGATCTGGTGGTCGGTCTTCACCTTCATCACCGGTTTTTCCGTCTCGGTGACCATGATGATGGTCTGTCTGTTTTTAATCGGCATGGGCGAGGCCGGCGCTTTCCCCATCTCCAACCGCGCCTTGTCGCGCTGGATGCTGCCCACCGAGCGCGGCTTTGCGCAAGGATCCACCCATGCCGGCTCGCGGCTGGCCAGCACGGCGGCGCCGATCCTGGTGGCCACCCTGATCGGGGCTTACGGCTGGCATGTGCCCTTCTTCCTGTTCGCCGCGATCGGCGTGATCTGGGCCGTTGCCTGGTTTTCCTTTTATCGGGACGCCCCGCGCGAGCATCACGGCGTGAATGCCGCGGAGCGCGAAAAGATCGAGGCCGCGCTGGGCGCCCCCAAGTCACGCCAGCCGATTCCGTGGAAGCTCATTCTTTCCAGCCGCCAGATGTGGACGGTGGCGGCCATGTATTTCTGTTATGGCTACTGCCTGAACATGTTCCTGGTCTGGTATCCGAAGTATCTGGAAAGTGCGCGCGGTTACACCCTGAAGGAAATGGGCTTCTTCGCCAGCCTGCCGCTGGCGGCCGGCGTGATCGGCGATATCTGCGGCGGCGTGTTCTCCGACCTGATCATCCACAAGACCGGCCGCATCAAGTTCGCCCGCCAGAGCGTGGCTATCGTCGGTTTCTTGCTGGCGGCGATCTGCATCCCGCTCGCCATCCATGAGCCCGACCGTTACCTCAGCGCCGCGTTGTTCGGCGGCGCGGTATTCGGGATGGAGCTGGTGGTGGGCAATGCCTGGGCCGTGACCCTGGATATCGGCGGCAGCTTCGCCGGCTCCTGCTCGGCGGTGATGAACACCTTTGGCAATATCGGGGGCGCGATCATCGCCACCGTGACCGGCTTCATCGTCAAGGCCTATGGCTGGGACGCGGCCTTCTATGTCGTGGCGGCCCTGGCGGTCCTGGGTGCCCTGCTGTTCACCCAGATCGATGCCGGCCGCAAGCTGGTTCCGGATTCCACCAGCCCGGTGGTCTGAAACGTCTCAATTCATGCGAAAAGCCCGCCTTTTAGGCATATGGGGCGGGCTTTTTGCGGGGTTCACTTTTTCGCAGGAATGGCTATGGTCCCGGCCCCATGGAACCTTTCAAGACACTCGAAGGGGTCGCCGCGCCCCTCAACATGATCAATGTCGATACCGACATGATCATCCCCAAACAGTATCTGAAGACCATCCACCGCACCGGCCTGGGCAAGGCGCTGTTCGATGAGATGCGCTACAACACCGACGGCAGCGAGAAGCCGGATTTCGTGCTCAACAAGCCGGCCTATCGCAGCGCCAAGATCCTGGTGGCGGGCGAGAATTTCGGCTGCGGCTCCAGCCGCGAGCACGCGCCCTGGGCGCTGCTGGACTTCGGCATCCGCTGCGTCATCGCGCCCAGCTTCGCCGATATCTTCTATGGCAACTGCTTCAAGAACGGCATTCTGCCCATCAAGCTGCCGCAGTCCGAGATCGACAAGCTGATGGACGATGCCGAGCGCGGCGCCAATGCCATCATCTCGGTCGATCTGGACAAACAGGAAATTCGCGGTCCCGACGGCGGCATGATCCATTTCGAGGTGGACGCCTTCCGCAAGCAGTGCCTGCTCAATGGCTGGGACGATATCGGCCTGACCATGCGCACCGAGGACAAGATCGCCGGCTTCGAGCAGCAGCAGCACATCCAGCAGCCCTGGATCTAGAGCTGTAAGCTCCTTCTGGTGCCGAGTGATGGCACGAGCGTAGGCGCGAGCCGCAGCGACCAATTAAAAAAAGCGAAGAGACTCCCATGAACGAATATAAGCTGCTCCTCGTCCCCGGTGACGGAATCGGCCCCGAAGTGATGGACGCCACCATGCGGGTGGTGGGCTGGTTCGGCCAGAAGGGCCTGGGCTACAAGACCGACGAAGCGCTGCTGGGCGGCGTCGCCATCGATACGGTCGGCCGGCCTGATCCGGACGAGACCTTCGTCAAGGCTGATGCGGCCGATGCGGTGCTGATGGGCTCGGTGGGCGGTCCCAAGTGGGACGGCCTTCCCTTCGAGAAGCGCGCCGAGCGCGGCTTGCTGCGCATTCGCAAGGATATGGGCGTCTATGCCAATCTGCGTCCGGCCCTGTGCTTCGATGCCCTGAAGGATGCTTCCACCCTGAAGCCCGAGATCGTGTCGGGCCTGGATATCCTGATCGTCCGTGAGCTGATGGGCGGGGTCTATTTCGGTGAACCCAAGCAGACCACCACCCTGGCCGATGGTCAGAAGCGCGCCGTCGATACCGGTGTCTATACCACCAGCGAAATCCAGCGCGTTTGCCGTGTCGCCTTCGACATGGCCCGTCTGCGCGGCAACAAGGTCCATAGTGCCGAAAAGTCCAATGTGATGGTCACGGGTGTGTTGTGGAAGGATGTGGTCACCGAACTGCACAAGCGCGAGTATGCCGATGTGGAGCTGCACCATATCCTGGCCGACAATGCGGCGATGCAGCTGGTGCGCAATCCCAAGCAGTTCGACGTTCTGGTAACCGATAATTTGTTCGGTGACGTGCTGTCGGATGAAGCCGCGCAGCTCACCGGCTCCATCGGCATGCTGCCCTCGGCCTCGCTGGGCGACAAGAAGGCCAATGGCCTGCCGTCGGCGCTCTATGAGCCCATCCATGGCTCGGCGCCCGACATCGCCGGCAAGGGCCTGGCCAATCCCATCGCCTCGATCCTCTCCTTCGCCATGTGCCTGCGCTATTCTTTCGGTCTCAAGGATGAAGCGGCGCGGCTGGAGAAGGCGGTGGACCGGGTGCTGGCGGAAGGTTACCGCACCGGCGATATCATGCAGCCGGGCATGAACAAGGTCGGCACGGCCGGCATGACGGATGCGATTCTGAAGGCGCTGGACAAGTCGACGTAAGCGACAAGCCGTACAGGCAATAAAAAAGGCCCCGCAAGGGGCCTTTTTCTTTTCGGACGGTCAGTCGCCTTTGAGTTCTCTTCGCGCCTGATGCAGCAGCGGTTCGGTATACCCGCTCGGCTGTTCTTTGCCCTTGAACACCAGATCGCAGGCCGCTTTGAAGGCGATGCCGTCATAGGCCGGCGCCATCGGCGTATAAAGCGGATCGCCCGCATTCTGCTGGTCTACCACCTTGGCCATGCGCTTGAGCGTCTCCGTAACCTGCGCCGCGTTGGTGATGCCATGCTCCAGCCAGTTGGCGATGTGCTGGCTTGAGATGCGCAGTGTGGCGCGGTCTTCCATCAGGCCGACATTATGAATGTCCGGCACCTTGGAACAGCCGACGCCCTGGTCCACCCAACGCACGACATAGCCCAGGATGCCCTGCGCGTTGTTGTCCAGCTCCTGCTGTACTTCTTCGGGACTCCAGTTCGGGCGGTCCGCCAGCGGGATGGTGAGAATGTCGGACAGCTGGGCGCGCGGGCGAGATTTCAACTCGTCCTGCCGCGCCTTCACGCTGACTTCGTGATAGTGCAGCGCATGCAGGGTCGCGGCAGTGGGTGAGGGCACCCAGGCACAGGAGGCGCCGGCCTTGGGATGGCCGATCTTGGCCTTCAGCATGTCGGCCATCTTGTCGGGCATGGCCCACATGCCCTTGCCGATCTGGGCCTTGCCCTGGAAGCCGCAGGCCAGGCCGATATCCACATTCTGGTCTTCATAAGCGGCCAGCCATTTGCTGGTCTTCATGTCGCCCTTGCGCACCATGGCGCCGGCATACATGGAGGTGTGCATCTCATCGCCGGTGCGGTCGAGGAAGCCGGTATTGATGAAGACGACGCGATCCTTCGCGGCGCGGATGCATTCCTTCAGGTTGGTCGAGGTGCGGCGCTCTTCATCCATGATGCCCATTTTGATGGTGTTGCGGGCAAGGCCCAGAATGTCTTCCACCCCATCGAAGATCGCGCTGGTGAAGGCGACTTCCTTGGGCCCATGCATCTTGGGCTTGACGATATAGATGCTGCCGGTGCGGCTGTTGCGGCGCTTGCCCTTGATGTCATGCAGGGCGATCAGGCTGGTGATCACCCCATCCATCAGGCCTTCGCCGATCTCGCTCCCATCGGGAAGCAGGATGGCATCGCTGGTCATCAGATGACCGACGTCGCGAATGAACAGCAGGCTGCGTCCCGGCAAACTCACCTTGCTGCCGTTGGGGCTGGTGTATTCGCGGTCGGGATTGGCGGCGCGCTCCATCATCTTGCCGCCCTTTTCGAACTTGGCGGTCAGGGTGCCGCTGAGCAGGCCCAGCCAGTTGCGATAGGCGCCGACTTTGTCTTCGGCATCCACCGCGGCGATGGAGTCTTCGCAGTCCATGATGGTGGTGATGGCCGATTCCAGCACCACGTCGCTGATGCCGGCCTTGTCGGTCTTGCCAATGGGGTGATTGCGATCGACATGGACTTCGATGTGCAGTCCGTTATGGACCAGGAGGAGCGTGGACGGCGCTTTGGCGTCGCCGACATAGCCCTTGAACTGTGACGGGTCCTTCAGTGCCGGCTTCAGCGCGCCGCCTTCCACGGAAAGGTCGGAAATGTCCTTCCACGATCCACTTGCCAGCGGCACGGCCTGATCCAGGACATCGCGGGCAAAAGCGATGACCTTCTCGCCACGCTTCTGGTTGTAGCCCTTGCCGGCGGCAAGCTCGCCCTCCTGCGAAATGGCATCGGTGCCATAAAGCGCGTCATAAAGACTGCCCCAGCGCGCATTCAGCGCATTCAAGGCAAAACGGGCATTGGTCAGCGGCACCACCAGCTGAGGGCCAGCGATGGTGGCGATCTCGGGATCCACATTGGCGGTACCGATCGAGAAAGCCGCGCCTTCCGGCACCAGATAGCCGATCTCTTTCAGGAAAGCAGTATAGGCGGCCTGGTCAATGGGGCGCTGGGGATGGGCCTTGTGCCAGGCGTCGATTGCGGCCTGCAGCCGGTCGCGCTCGGCCAGAAGGGCGCGGTTTTCCGGCATCTGCTTCACCGCCAGGGCGGCAAAGCCGGACCAGAATTTGTCTGCCTCGATACCGGTGCCCGGCAGGGCTTCGGTGTTCACAAAGTCATACAGCGTGCGCGCGACTTGCAGGCCGTGAACCGTAACTCTTTCCACCATGACGCTCTTCTTTTTGAGGGGAGGTGGAACCCTAAGATAGCGAACAGGCCGGGTCAAAATGAAAAGGCCGGGCGTCCTGGTGTCGTGGTTTCGAAGTTCGCCACCATCCG